>JBAXBG010000103.1:0-13147 GCA_037142115.1 Verrucomicrobiota bacterium
CAAGACGCAAGACTTGCAGACCCAAGAGGCAGATTCTGCTGATTCCTTGTCGTTTTCGCCTCTACTCTTGTGTCTTGGGTCTTGAAGTCTTGAGTCTCTCTCTCCTAACTCCCCACACACACCCCATGGACTATACCACAATTGTTGAAATCCGCGGCCGCGAAGTGATCGATTCACGCGGCAATCCCACCGTCGAAGTTGACGTGCATCTCGAAGGCGGTGCCATCGGCCGCGCCTCGGTGCCCTCCGGCGCATCCACCGGCGAAAATGAAGCCGTCGAACTCCGCGACGGCGACAAGAAGCGCTTCCTCGGTCGCGGCGTGCTTAAAGCCGTCGAAAACGTCAACTCCAAGATCGCTCCGGCCATTCTCGGCTACGACGCCACCGAACAATCCTCGATCGATGCGGCCATGATCGCCCTCGATGGCTCCTCGACCAAGAAAGTCCTGGGCGCCAACGCCATCCTCGGCGTGTCGCTGGCCGTGGCCAAGGCCGCCGCCGCCCAACTCGGTCTGCCGCTCTACAAATACCTCGGCGGCCCGAACGCCAAGGTGCTGCCCGTGCCGATGATGAACATCATCAACGGCGGCGCCCACTCGGACGCCCCGATCGACTTCCAGGAGTTCATGATCGTGCCCATCGGCGCGCCATCGTTCCGCGAAGCCATCCGCTACGGCGCCGAAGTCTTCCACTCGCTCAAGAAGGTCCTCCATGACCGCGGCCTCTCCACCGCCGTCGGCGACGAAGGCGGCTTCGCCCCCACCCTCAAGAGCGCCGACGACGCCCTCGGCGTGATCTGCCTGGCCATCGAAAAGGCCGGCTACAAGGTCGGCACCGACATCGCCATCGCGCTGGACTGCGCCAGCTCCGAGTTCTTCGACAAAAAGAAAAAGGCCTACGTCTTCAAAAAATCCGACCAGTCGGTCAAGTCTGCCGCCGAACTCGTCGCCTACTACGCCAAGCTGCAGAAGAAGTATCCGATCATCTCGATCGAAGACGGCTGCGACGAAAACGATTGGGCCGGCTGGAAAGTGCTCACCGACAAGCTCGGCAAGACCACCCAGCTCGTCGGCGATGACTTGTTCGTCACCAACACCGAGTTCCTCTCCAAGGGCATCAAGCTCGGCGTCGCCAACTCGATCCTCGTCAAGGTCAACCAGATCGGCACCCTCACCGAAACCTTCGACGCCGTGGAAATGGCCCAGGAAAACGGCTACACCGCCGTCCTCAGCCACCGCTCCGGCGAAACCGAAGACAGCACCATCGCCGATATCGCCGTCGCCACCAACTGCGGCCAAATCAAGACCGGCTCGATGAGCCGCTCGGACAGAATCGCCAAATACAACCAACTCCTGCGCATCGAAGAGGAATTGGGCGACACCGCGATCTACGGCGTCCACAAGCTCAAGGTCCTCGGCTGATCCTGATCACCCTCGTTTCTCTAACGGCGGACCCGCAACGGTCCGCCGTTTTGCGTTCTTTGTGGCGGCGGCCTGCCACCGTCGCTTATGATTTGAAGAGTCCGCCTGAAGGCCGAGTAGAGATCCGGGCCGCCGCGGCGAAACGGCGAGATGGTGCCCAGAATTTCGGCGATGGTGGCGCGATAACGGACCGTCTCCTTGTCGTTCTCGGGCGGTTGGCTCAGATATTTCTCAAAGCGCGCTTTGAGCAGGCGGTTGTCGCCCAGCGGGATGGGGATGCCGCTCAGCGGCCACACACTTGAATCACTACCGCGCACGATATTGCACCGGGGTCATCTGATACCGTTTGCGAAAAAGTGTTGCGAAATATTGACTGGAATTGAAGCCCACGCGCATGGCGGTTTCGGTGACTGATACGCCCGGTGACTCCCTCAGCGCCCGAGCGGCGTGCTCCAGCCGACACTGGTTCAGGTATGCAATCGGCCCGATGTTCACGAGCTCCTTGCAGTATTTCGCCATCGCGGTGATGCCCATGCCGCACTGCGCCGCCATCCCCTCAAGCGTCCACGGCTCGGCGCTGCTAGCTGGATTTTCCAACAGGTCGTTCAGAAACAACTCCACCGTGCGCCGTCGGGACACGAGCTCGGACGACTCCACCAACTGCTGCTCGGCGAGCACGTCGAGAAGCTCCACCAGCAACTGATTCACCGCGACGACCAGGCGCGAGCGGACGTGCGGCTCATTCCAGTGCATTACGCACCCTGCCAGATCCCGGAACACCTGTCGCATCCTCGGGTTCGCCACCCAGACCGATTGCTCGCCACGCCGAAGCTTCCTTGTCAATTCCGCGAGATCCTTGGGAGCCAGAACTACCCACGACGGCCAGATCCACTCCTGATTCGGTCTTCTCACCCCTACATCGAAGATCAGCCAGCACAAGCGACCGCGCCCGATGTTAGGATCGCCCAGTTTGTGAAGCTGCCATGGCCGCGTGACCGTAAGGTTGCCCGCCTGCAGCGAGTGGACCTTGCCGTCCACCTCGAAGCCCATCCCCCCGGTTTCGAGAAATACGATCTCCAATCCCTCGTTCCTGTGGGAGTCCAAGCCCCAGTCCTGGGCGCCCCGGCAGCTCCAAAAGCCGACGTTCGTGAGACCGGGAATGATGTTCGAATTCATGCGCTTGCCGGGGTAGTGGCCTTTTGAAAGCGCGTGGAACTGGATTTTCCCGTCACGAATGGCCTTCCATTGAGGCGCGCAATGATCTATTTCAAATCGCTCTGACTCGTTTTGATAAATTGGAACTGGAAATTTTGTCCGCACAAACTTGTTCAATATTCTTCGCCGCGTAATATTGCAAGACGGGATCGATGTCGCCGCTTATAAAACCCACAACCTCGCTACCAATCCATCAACCCACATCGCCATGACATCCCGCGAACGCATTCTTGCTGCCATCAACCACCAGGAACCCGACCGTGTCCCACTCGACATGGGAGCCACTCCCTCATCCGGCATCTCCGCCATTGCTTATGGCAATCTTACGCGCCACCTGAATATACCGGGCAGTAAAACCCGCGTCTATGATGTCGTCCAACAACTCGCCCAACCCGAAGACGCCATCCTCAACCGCTTCCACATCGATGCCGTGGATCTCGCCCGTGCATTCAACACCCGCGATGACGACTGGTCCCCGGTCACTCTCTTCGATGGCAACCCCGCCGAATACCCGAAATGGTTCCACCCACAAGCGACCCCCGAAGGCGGATGGCGGGTGATCGATGCGGAAAACACCGAAATAGCCATCCAGCTCAAGGGGATGAATTTCTTCGATCAAACCTGTTTCCCCTGGATTGATGACTACCCGGCGGACATGTCCGGCCTGCCTGACGCGATGGGCAAAGTCCATTGGGCGGCCCTCGCCCACTCGCCGTGGGACCACGCAACTGAACCGGACTTCTGGCAGCAACTCAGGGACAAGACCCTTGCCCTGCGCGCCCAAACTGATCGCGCCATCATGGTCGTCGTCGGTTGCAACCTCTTCGAGTGGGGCACCTTTCTCAGGCGCATGGACAATTTCCTCATGGACCTGATCGCCGAGCCGGAAAATGTCGAACGCGTGTTAGACGCGCTGATGGAAATCCACATGCGCACCCTGGAGAAAGTCTGCAACGCCGTGGGTGACATCGTGGACATCTGCCGTTTCGGAGACGATCTCGGGACGGATACCGGCCCGTTCATGGCTCCGGCCACCTATCGCGATCTGTTCAAAGACCGCCACACCCGGCTCTGCGAATATGTGCACCGGAATTCCAGCATGAAAACCTTCCTGCATTCCTGCGGCTCCGTCCACGCCCTGCTGCCGGATTTGATCGATGCCGGATTCGATGTGATCAATCCGGTCCAAACCGCCTGCCGCGATATGGACGCCGCCCGCCTCAAGCGCGAGTTCGGCAAAGACATCACCTTCTGGGGAGGTGGATCGGACACCCGCGCCATCCTCAATCACGGCACCCCGGAACTTGTCCGGCAGGATGTACTCGACCGTCTCAAAATCTTCGCCCCCGGCGGCGGGTTTGTCTTCAACACCATCCACAACATCCTCTCAGACGTGCCGCCGGAAAATATCACCGCCATGTTTGACGCCGTCGAGGAATACAACACCGCAGGCTCATGAACATCAGCTTTCTCGACTGGGCCATCGTCATCGCCTATCTCGCCGGAGTCGTCGGTCTCGGTTGTTGGGCCGGTATCAACGCCAAAAAGAAAGGCCAACAGCACGGCGAGTCCGTTGCGGGCGACTATTTCATGGCTGCCCACACGCTCAAATGGCCGGTCATCGGCCTCGCGCTTTTCGCCACCAATATCTCTTGCATCCACCTCGTCAGCCTCGCCCAGGCCGGCTACGACACCGGCCTGCTCACGGGCAGCTTCGAGTGGATGTCTGCCTTCACTCTGATTCTGCTCGGGTTCTTCTTCGCCCCGTTCTATCTGAAATCCAAGGTCGCCACCCTGCCGGATTTCCTCGAAAGGCGCTATTGCCGCGAATGCCGCGATTGGCTGGCCTTCGTCTCGATCGTCGCCGCCATCATCTTCCACATCGCGTTCCCGCTTGCCACAGGCTGGCTGATCCTGCACGACATCTTAGGTATCGAAAAATGGACATGCATCGTCATGATGTGCGGCCTCACCGGCATCTACACCGTGGTCGGCGGCCTCGCCGCTGTCGCCATCACCGAGACGATCCAGACCGTTGTCCTGTTGTTAGGCGCGTTTGTCATCACCTGGTTCGCCTGGCAAAAAACCGGCGGATGGACCGGCATGACGACCACTCTCGACACCGCCAACGCCGCCGCACAAGGTCTCACCGATGGCAAGCTCATGAGCATGCTCCGCCCGCACGGCGATGACAGCGGCATGCCCTGGTATGCCCTTTTCCTCGGTTACCCGGTCATTGGCATCTGGTATTGGTGCGCCGATCAAACCATCGTCCAGCGCGTGCTCGGCGCCAAGAGCGAGAATGATGCCCGCGTTGGATCCATCTTCTGCGGCCTGATCAAGATCCTGCCCGTCTTCATCTTCATCGTTCCCGGCCTGATGCTCTATACCGCCGTCAAGCAGGGAAACATCGAGGGACTCACCCAGGTCCGCCTTGTCCAGACCGCCGTTGGCACCGATGGTAAAAAGGAACAAGTCTTCTCCGTCACGGGTGATCACGGCACTCAGAATCTGCCAAACATACGGGTCAAGGAGGGCGAGTTGATCGACCTCTCCCAACTTCCTATTGCCGCCAACGGCAAGGAATCCTTGATCATTGTCGGCCCTAACGCCCCTGTTAAAAAAGGCGCGGATGACAAGCCACTCGTCCCAACTGGTTTCAAGCCCTACCACTCCAAGGAAGTTTACGCCGTCATGATCCGCAAGCTCCTACCGGTGGGCGTGCTCGGGATTCTCGCCGCAGCGCTCATGGCAGCGCTCATGGGGAATCTCTCCAGCGCATCTAACTCAATCGCCACAATGGTCAGTTATGACATCGTCAAGCGCTTCCGTCCAGATATCAGTGACAAGGAACTCGTTTTCATCGGCCGCATCGCCACCCTCACCGCCATCTGCACCGGCATCGCGCTCGTGCCCTTGTTGGATCGTTACGAAAGCATCTTCACGGGTGTGAACGAAATCATCGCCCACATGGCCCCGCCCATCACCTGCGTCTTCGTGTTAGGTCTGTTCTGGCCAGCCGCCTCCGCCCGCAGCGCCAAGTGGACGATGTGGCTCGGTTCCCTTATGGGAGTCGCGGCCTTTGCCGTGAAAACCCTCCACCTTTGGAAACCCGAAACCTTTTCTTGGGTTCCGCCGTTCTTCTATGAAACTCCCTTCATGCTGATGGCATTCTACATGTGCGTGGCCTGCATCATCATCCAGATCGCCTTCACCAAGCTGCAACCGAAACTCGCCGGCGAGGATGTGCAGAACCTCTACTGGCAGCATCCGCTCGACGCCCTCAAGTCTCCCGGTTGGTCCGGCATCCTCAATTACAAGATCCTCGCAACCATCGTAATCGTCGCCATGGTCACTCTCTACACCATCTTCCGCTAACAGAAGCCATCTGTCACCATGAAAACCCGCATCGCCGCCCTGCTGCTCGCCGCCCTCGCCGTCTCCTGCGCTCCCACTCAGGTCCAACGCCACGCCTGGGTCACCGGCCTCAAACCGCAAAAAGCCGATTACTACCGCAAGCTCCACGCCAGCCCCTGGCCCTCCGTCAACGCCAATCTGAAAGCGTGCAATATCCGGAACTTCTCGATCTACGAACGCGGCATCGCCGGCAAAACCTATCTCTTCGCCTACCTCGAATACACCGGCAAGGACTTCGACGCCGATATGAAGAAAATGGCTGAGGATCCCGAAACCCGCCGCTGGTGGAAGGAAACCGATCCCTGCCAATCCCCACTGCCTGACGCCAAAAAGGCGGGAAAAACCTGGGCGGACACCAAGGAAATCTATCACCTGGATTGAAGGCGCTATTTCAAATTCTTCCATGCTTCTTCAGGACAAAGTCATCTTCCTCACCGGCGGTTCCACCGGCATCGGCCTGGACTGCGCCAAGGCCTACGCCTTGGAAGGCGCAAAGGTCGCCATCGTCGCCCGCAATAGCATGCAGGCGGCACAAGCCGCCGCAGACCTCGGGCCGGAACATATGGGATTTTCCTGTGATGTCTCGGTGGATGCCGAGGTGAAATCCGCCATCGCCCGGGTGCTCGACCGCTACGGCAAGATCGATGCCATCCACAACAACGCAGGCATCGCGACTCCCAGCAAACCCGTCCATGAAACCAGTGACGATGAATGGAACACGCTTTTTGACATCAATCTCAAAAGCGTGCTTCACACCACTCGTCACGGCTATCAGGCGTTGCTCGCCACCAAGGGCTGCATCCTCAACACCTCCAGCCTCGTTGGCGTGATCGGCCAGGAAATCCACGCCGCCTACACCGCCACCAAGGGCGGCATGAATACCTTAACGAAATCCATGGCGCTGGACTACGCCAAGGACGGCATCCGTGTGAACGCCGTATGCCCCGCCGGCACCTGGACCCCGATGCTGCGCGACTGGGCCGCCCACCAACCCGACCCGGAAGGCATTTCCCACTACCTCGACGACATCCACCCGCTCGGCTACTGCCCGGAAGGCGATGTCATTGCGGATGCCTGCGTGTTCCTCATCTCACAGAAGGCACGGTTCATCACCGGCCACATCATGCATGTCTCCGGGGGCGCGGAAATCGGCTACCGCAGGATCACCCAACCCACCGAGGCTCCCACTTAGGATTTCCCAGCAGAAATCAACACCACCAACATATGAAACCACTAGTCATGCTTGCCGCAATCGCCGCAATCGCCGTAACTTTAACAGCACACGCCCAGCCCGAACCATCCGCCGCCATCCCTGCAATGGGAGGGAAGCCCGCCGCCGCACCTCCGACAGAAGCCGCTATCGCCAACTGGCGCGCCAAACGCTACGGCATGTTCATTCACTGGGGCCCCGTCAGCCTGACCGGCAAGGAAATCGGCTGGTCGCGCGGCGCAGAAACTCCAATCGAGAAATACGACAATCTCTACAAGCAATTCAACCCGACAAAGTTCAACGCCGACGAATGGGTATCCATCGCCAAAGCGGCGGGCATGCGCTACATCGTTCTAACCACCAAGCACCACGACGGGTTCTGTCTCTGGGACACCAAACTCACTGACTACAACATCATGAACACGCCGCTCAAACGCGATGTGGTCAAGGAGCTGGCCGAAGCTTGCAAAAAACAAGGCATCGCGTTCGGTGCCTATTACTCGACCTGCGATTGGCATCAGCCGGACTTCCCGCTCACCAGCCCCGGAGGCAAGGTGCGTCGCGAGAAGTCCGATATCGATTCTTATAACAAATACCTGCTGGGCCAGCTCGAGGAGCTCATCACTCAATACGGGCCGCTCATCACCATTTGGAACGACGTTCCACAGGAGTTCAAGGGCCGCGGCGTCAACACGATCAACCTCGTGCGCAAACTCCAGCCGGACATCCTCATCAACAACCGCACCGGCGACGGCGGCGACTACGACACGCCCGAGCAGAAGATCGGCGGCTTCAACATGGACCGCCCGTGGGAATCCTGTATGACCGTCTCCGCCCACAACCACTGGGCCTGGGGCGGTTCCAACGATGGCGTGAAACCGCTGGAAGCCTGCCTGCGAATGCTGGTCCTCGGCAATGGTGGCGATGGCAACGTGCTGCTCAACGTCGGCCCCACGCCCGAAGGCATCATCGCACCTGAGCAAGCAAACCGCCTCAAGGATGTCGGCGACTGGCTCGCAAAATACGGCGAAAGCCTGCTCGGCACACGCGGCGGTCCCTACAAGCCCACCACCGATTTCGCCTGCACCCGCAAGGACATGACCCTCTATCTGCATTTCCTCAAACGCAGTGGCGATGTCATCAAACTCCCCGCCCTCCCGGCCAAGGTCGTTTCCGCAATACTCCTCACCGGCGGTGAAGTGAAAACCAGCCAGTCCGACACGGAACTCACGCTCACGCTTGCTCCCAAGAACCCGAAGGAAATCGACGTGGTCGTGAAACTCGAACTGGACAAGGCCGCAATGGACATCGCTCCCATCAACGTCAAATAAGCTCCCTCCATGATCACCCACATCTCCACCCGCGACGTCCGCTATCCGATCGGCTCCGGCCATGGCAGCGATGCCATCCACAAGGATCCGATCTATTCCTACGCCGTCACGCTGCTAGCCGATGACAAGGGCCGCACCGGCTCCGGCCTCGCGTTCACGCTCGGCGAGGGCAACGACCTGGTCTGCAAGGCCGCCGGGTTCTATGCCGCCCGCCTGCAAGGCCGTGACATCGAGGAAATCATGGCCAACTTCGGCTCGCTCCAGAAGGAAATGGCCGACGAACAACAGTTCCGCTGGCTCGGCCCGCACAAGGGCGTCGTGCAACTTGCGCTCGCCTCCGTCACCAACGCCTGCTGGGATCTCTGGGCAAAAACCCGCGGACTACCACTGTGGAAACTCCTGCTGGAACTCACCCCCGCCGAGGTCCTCGCCACACTGGATCTTTCCTACCTGGAGGACTACCTCACGCACACCGACGTGCTCTCGATCTTCGCTGCTGCCACGCCGACCCGAGAATCGCGCACCGGCGTGTTGAAAACCGGATACACCGGCTACGATACCTCAGTGGGCTGGTTCAACTATTCAGACGAGCAGGTGCGTGATAACACCAAAAAGGCCGTCGCCGCCGGGTTTACCGCCATGAAACTCAAGGTCGGTTCGAAGGAGGCCGAGCGAGACATTCGGCGGGCCAGCATCGTCCGCGAAGCCGCTGGCCACGAGGTGCGCGTGATGGTGGACGCGAACCAGCAATGGACACTACCGCAGGCACTCGACATCTGCCAGAAGCTGCTGCCGATGGATCCGTTCTGGATCGAGGAACCCACCCACCCCGACGATATTCTCGCGCACAAGACGCTGGCCGATGCGATCGGCCGTCATCGCATCGCCGGCGGCGAGCATGTTCCGAACCGAGTCATCTTTAAGAACTACCTCCAACTGGAGTGCCTCGGCTTCTGCCAGGTGGACGCCGTGCGTGTGGCGGGCGTGAGCGAGTTCCTCGCCGTCAGCCTCATGGCTCGCAAGGCCGGCGTCCCCGTCGTCCCGCATGTCGGAGACATGGGCCAGCTCCATCAGCACCTCGTGCTCTTCAACCACATCGCCATGGGCCACGAGGCGCTCTTCCTGGAGCACATCCCACACCTGAAGACCAAGTTCGTTCACCCGGTCCGGGTGGAGGGCGGCGTCTATCTGGCCCCGCAGGAGCCGGGTGCCTCTTGTGATTTAATCTGACATCCGGCGGCACCATGAAACGGATCGACACCCACCAGCACCTACTCGATCCAGAGCGTTTTTCCTACGACTGGACTGCGGATTTCCCCGCGCTGGCGGGGAGGGAGTTTCGCCTTGAGGAATACCGCGCCGCCGCGAGCGGCTTGGAGGTGGTGGGATCGGTTTTCATGGAGGTCGATGTTCCCTTCGTGGAGGCTGCGGCGGAAGCCGCGTTTTTCGGCAACCTTGCGGATAACGCTGCGAATGGGATCTCCGGAGTCGTCGCTGCCTGCCGTCCGGAAAACGGCGACATCACCGGTTGGCTCCATCGCACCGCGCATCCCCGCCTCTGCGGTTATCGCCGCGTGCTGCACACCCAGCCCGACGATTTGTCCACGACGGCAGGTTTCCGCGAGAACATCGCCCGCATTGGCCAGGCCAGTCTTACTTTTGATATCTGCGTGCTTCCGCGTCAGCACGCGATCGCCGCAGTGCTCGTTGATCATTGCCCGGAAACGCGTTTCATCCTCGACCACTGTGGAGTGCCGGACATTGCCTCAGGTGACCTCGATTTCTGGCGCACCAGCATCAAGGACCTTTCCCGCCGCCCGAATCTCGCCTGCAAGATCTCCGGCATCATTGCCTACGCCGCCGGTGAAATCACCGCAGACACTCTGCGCCCGGTCGTCGAGCACGCCATCGATTGCTTCGGCTGGGACCGCGTGATCTGGGGCAGCGATTGGCCGGTTTGCAATCTGACCCGCGATCTGGCCACCTGGACGCGACTGCTGGACGGTGTCCTGGCGGATTGCTCCGAAGACGAACTCGCCCGCCTGTATCACCGCAACGCCCGCGAAATCTACCGCCTCTAGCCACTTGCGTAAAACCTCTCAATCCGCAAAACTGATCCCCGATGTCCCATTCCCAATCCACCATCAACGGCATTTTCGTCCCTAACATCGTTCCCTACGACGCCAAGGGGCGCATCGATGAGGACGAGCTCCGCCACATCATCCGCTGGGTGGGAGACAAGGGCGTCACCGGATTCTATCCGAACGGCAGCATGGGAGAGTTTATCCGCCTCAGCTACGAGGAGCGCCGCACCGTCGTGCGCATCGTCAGCGAGGAAGCCAACGGCCGCCCGATCCTCGCCGGTGCCGCGGAGGCGAACATCGACCTCGTCCTGGAAATGTGCAACTACTGCGCCGATCTCGGCTGCCGCGCGGTTTCCATCACCGGCCCGTATTATTATAAACTCACGCAGGAAAGCATCGAGGCTTATTTCCGCGAGCTCGCGGCCAAGTCTCCGATCGACATCGTGGTTTATAACATTCCGGTCTTCGCCAACGAAATTTCCCTGCCCGTGCTGGAGCGTCTCGCCATGGACTGCCCGCGCATCGTCGGCACCAAGGACACATCCAAGGACATGGGCCGTTTCCAACAGACGCTGCACACCATCAAGCGCCAGCGCCCGGATTTTTCCGTGCTCATCGGTTGGGAGGAGCTGCTCTGCACCGGCCTCTTCATGGGTGCGGACGGCGGCACGCTTTCCAGCGCCGGTGTGGTGCCCGAGGTCGTGATGAGCCTCTATCATGCCGCCCGCGCAGGCAATTGGGAGAAGGCGAAACAAATCCAGTTCGAGCTGCTCGACCTATTTTCCCTGATGGTCGGCGCGCCGAACTTCCCCGAAGGCTTCCGCACCGGCTACGAGCTCCGCGGCTTCAAGGCCGGGAACGCCCGCTTCCCGCTTTCACCCGCCGAACAAGGACTCATCGCCGAGATGCGCTCCAAGCTGGCCTGCGTGCTCGCCGGTTGCGGATTTTCAGAAGCGGCGGGGGAGTGCCGGATTTCCTCCCCGCAAAATCCGCCATCATCCATGGATGTCGATGCCATCGTCCTAGCGGTGCTTAAAAACATCCAAGCCGCCCAAGCCAGTTAACTCACCATGCAAGCTCTTGGATTCATCGAAGCCCCGTTTCTCAGCATTTCCGCCATGCTCGCGCAGGAAGCGGCCACTGCGGCGGATGTCCACATCCTTGGCTTCGAAAGCACCGGCAATGAGAATCTGATCATCCGACTAACAGGTGACGTATCCCAAGTCCGCGCCGCACTTGATGCCGCGGAGAAACTCGCCCCGCAGCTCGGCGCGTCCATTATCACGGGGACCATCCCGCGCCCGGCCCTGGGATTCGACCCGATGATCCATTTCCCCAATGCGAACAACCCGCTTTACGGCGGACGCGACCAACTTTTGCCCACTGACTATCCATCCAACCCCGAAACATCCAAGAACATGAAACCACAAGCCATCGGCATCCTCGAAACCCAAGGACTCACCGCCATCCTTGAAGCCACCGACGCCATGCTCAAGGCGGCCGATGTGAAAATCGTCGGCAAGGAAAAAATCGGAGCCGCCTACGTCACAGTCATCGTCAGCGGAGATGTCGCTGCCGTTTCCGCTGCCATCGAAGCTGGGAAACGGGCTGTCGGCTCGCTCGGCAAGGTTATCGCCGCCCACGTCATCGCACGCCCGCATGACGAATTGGTCGCGCTGCTGCCGAAGTGAGACAAGCGAACCGGGGAACTCCTTGATGAGACGTCCACGAAGCTATTTAAGACTCCCCAAACAGTTGCCCAAAATGCACCGTTTTTTTTGAGATTGGCGGAGAAACGCGGGGGAGCGACGGAGAGCGGCCCAGAATCACCAACTGCCAAAAGCCCCTAGAACCAGGCGGTTTCCACTGTTTTTGAAGTGGAGCCGGCTAACGGACTCGAACCGTTGACCTGCTGATTACAAATCAGCTGCTCTACCAACTGAGCTAAGCCGGCGTTACTTGGTTTTCAATGACTTAAAGCTTTCGACTAACAGCCAGTGACCACCGTCGTTGACCACATCTTGCCTAAATGCCGATTCGGTGTCTATGCTCAAGGCATGGACACTTGAAAACAGGCAGGCGAGAACTTGGTGAAACATCGGGGCGGGACTTTCTACCTGCGAGCCAAGGTGGGGGGGAAGATAATTCGCGTCAGCCTTGAAACTTCTGACCTTCGCATCGCCAAACTCAAACGGGACAATCAACTGGTGAAGCTCCGCAAAGCCGCCACCCCCGCCTATTCCGCAGCACCCGCCCCTGGTGCTGACCGCGCCCCCCCATGCCCGCAGCAGTCCAAGGCTTTGGGGGTGCGCGTCGATTTCCGCCGATGCTTCTCCAATCCCCCCAGAACCTCAGACTGCGCGCGGCGCTCGGTTGGCCAGGAGGCAAAGCGGCGGTGCCCGCCGCAGTCCAAAGCTTTGGGGGTGCGCGTCGATTTCCGCCGATGCTTCTCCAATCCCCCCAGAACCT
>JBAXBG010000104.1:0-13142 GCA_037142115.1 Verrucomicrobiota bacterium
TTAGAATTTAGTGCTTAGAATTTAGTGCTTAGAATTTAGTGCTTAGATTGTCAGGCGTCGACGACCACCTTGGGCACGCGGATTTGGCCTTGGGCGTGGTCGGGCGCGTTTTGCAGCACGGCGGCCGGGGACAGGCTGGGGCGCGGGGTGTCGGCGCGCATCCGGTCGAAAACGGGTGCCGGGTGGGCGGTGGGTTCGATGCCGGTGACGTCGAGTTGGGAGAGGGACTCGGCATGGCGAAGGATTGCCTCCAACTGGGGTTGGAAGGTGGCCACTTCCTCATCGCTGAGCTCGAGGCGCGCGAGATTGGCGACATAGCGGACATCGATGTGGCTGTGCGACATGCGCGCAGCGTCGGGAAATGCCGGCCGGTTTCCAAGTGCCAAGTTGGGTCGGCGGCAAAGTTGTGCGGTCGCGACCGGGCCCTCACGGTTCTATTGCGCCTTGAGGGCGGCGATTTTTTGGCCGATGTCGGCGGCGGCGGTGGGGTTGTCGGCGGCTTGGTAGGCGCGTTGCAAGCCGGCGAGGGTGTCCAGGTCGTGGGGGAAAGCCGCGAGCGCGCGCTGATAGGCTTCGACCGCCTCGGCGGGTTTTTGGGTGGCTAGATAATAGGCACCGAGGTGAGCCGCCATGGGCGAGAGCAGCAGCGGCGGGAACAGCATGGGTGCCGGGAGTTGGCGTTCCGCTGCGGCGCTGAACCAGTTGTAGGCGGTGCCCCGTTTGGGTGGCGGACTCGCCAGCGCGAGCTGGCCACGGACCTCGCTCGCCAGAACCTCAAGGGCACGGAAGGAGCGGGTCCATGACGAGCGTTCGCCACTGGCCGCCGCCGCCGCCTGCGTGGCTTGCATCAATTCGCCATGCTGGGTGAGCGCCGCCACCACCTCGCCGGCTCCGGCCAAATCTCCCGCCTCGATCAGGCGCTCGGCCTCGAGGGCAAAACGCAGGCCGTCAATCCACCAGTATGCGAGCGAATGAAGGTGGGTCTTTTTCAACGAGTCCGGCTTGGGCAGCGTGAGTGCCGCCTCATGGGCGTAGCCGCGCTGACCGTGCTGACGGAGGATCCGGGCGGGCAGCGTGAGCGCGTCCCATAACAGAAACCGCGTGCCGGGTGAGGACGGTCGGTCCGCGGGCAGCGGCGTGGCCGCCAGCTTGCGGGCCGCGGCCAGCGCGCCGGCGAAGTCGCCCGAGGACAGCACCGCCACGATCCGATAGCACTCGGCTTTGGCCCATTCCGGACAATCTGCCAGGGTCGCATGGTTGGCGTCCAACCATCCCTGATACAATGCGGTGGCTTTCCCGAAGGCGGCCGCGGCCGCGGGGTGGTCGCCAGCGCGCCATTGGTAGTGGCCTAACATGTGCTGGGCGGGGGCATACTCCGGCACCATGACGCAGAGTTTGCGCGCCAGATCGAGCGAATCGCCCGGGTTGGGGCCCTCGGCCCGGATGATGAGCAGGGCATTGAGCGGCACCGGGCTCTGTGGCTGTTGAGCGATGAGCTGGAGCAAGGATTTTTCCGCCGCTTCCTGGTCGGGGGTGGCATCGCCTGAGGCATCGTAGCCGCCGCGGCTGAACAGCGCGGCGAACACGGCCGCCTGCAGCTCGTTAGGAAATCGCGCCGCGACCTTGCGGAAGGCGTTGGCCCCGCCGGACGGTCCTTCCTGGATGTATTTGATCAGGCCGTAGGCGTAACCGCGCTCCAATTCGGTGCCTTGCCCGTGATCGACGAGATAGAGCAGGCGATCGGTAGCGGCGTTGCGTGCCGCGCCGGTTTCCGGGGTTGGATTGAGCAGCGACATGACCATTCCCCAGTGGGCGAGCAGACAATCGGGGTCTTCGCGCATGGCGGCGGCGAAATGGCGGCTGGCTTCGAACTCCCAGCCGCCGTGCAGGTGATTCAAGCCTTGATTGACGTGGGCCTGCGCGGTTTCCGAGGTGGTGCTTACCGCCATTTGGATGCCGCCGGGGAAATCCATCATGGCGGGGATTCCGAGCGCCTTGACCGGGGAGGGGATGGCGGCCTCCACCGCCGGCAGTTCGGGCAATTGGGCTGCGGGCGCCGCCGCGGTGGCGGCGGTGGGCTCCGCGCACAGCGGGCTGGCACTGCAAACCCCGATCCACAAGCCTGCCGCCAGCCACTGATTTCTCATGGCGCAACCATGGCCAGGCAGGTCGCGGCCTCCAAGCAAAATGACGCTGGCGTGACGCGCCCGCTTAGGCATAGCCTCCGGCCATGCAGATCGGAGTCATCGGGTGTGGAAAAATGGGCACGGCATTGGTTGAAGGCTCGATCCGTGCCGGCGTGATCGCCGCCGCCGACGTCATCGGGGTGGATCCCTGGCCGGCCGCGCAAGCGTCCTTCGCCCAAGCCACCGGGGCTCGGGTCTCCGCCGAGGTCTCCGCCGTCGCGGGTTGCGACGTGATCTTGCTTTGCACCAAGCCCGTGGACGCCCTCGCCGCCCTGCGGACCGCGGCCGCGGCCAGCACCGGTCAATCCGCGCTGGTCCTGTCGATCGCCGCGGGCATCACGGTGGCCGCGCTGGAGGCAGCGGCGCAGCCGCTCCGGGTGATCCGGGTGATGCCCAACACGCCCGCCCTGGTGGGCAAGGGTGCCGCCGGCTTTTGCCTGGGCGGCCGCGCCACCGCGGAGGATGCGGCCACCGCCCGCTTGTTGTTAGGGTCGGTGGGACTCGCCGTCGAGGTCCCGGAACGGCTGATGGATGCGGTGACCGGACTCTCCGGCAGCGGTCCGGCCTACGTCTATTTGATCATCGAAGCGCTTGCGGATGGGGGGGTGACGGCCGGCTTGGCGCGGGCCGACGCGCTTCGCCTGGCCGCCCAAACCGTGCTGGGGGCCGCCACGATGGTGATGGAAACCGGCACCCATCCGGCCGTGCTCAAGGACATGGTGACCTCGCCGGGTGGCACAACCCTCGCCGGTCTGGCGGTCCTCGAACGCCACGGCCTGAGGTCGGCGTTGATCGAAGCGGTGGGTGCCGCCACCCGCCGGTCCGCCGAGCTCGGCCGTTAAAACCCGCAGTTGGCGGTTTTTGGGCTTTCCCTTGCCTGTGGTCTTCCTATGCTGCATCGCATGCCCCACCGGTTGCTTGCTTTTGTCTGCCTGTCCGTCGCCACGCTGCTGCTGGCGTCCTGCGGTGCCGATCCCGACGCGCTGATCCTCGCGGGCAATACCCAGACCGTGAGCAACGAGGGCGAGGCCGCTTATCAGAAAGCCAAACAGGCCGATGACGCCGGCAAGACCGGCCGCGCGATCAAACTTTACGACCAGACTTCGACCCGGTTTCCCTTTGCCCCCTCCGCCGCCCAAGCCCGCTTCCGCCAAGCCCAGTTGCTTGAACAACAAGGCAAAATCGAAGCCGCGTTTGATGCCTATGGCCAATACCTCGAACGCTTTCCAGGCAGTGGCCTCTACGCATCGGCTCTCAACCGCCAGGCGGCGATGGCCCAGGCGGCCGCCGCCGGCAAGGTGAAATCGAGTTTCCTGGGCATCAAAACCACCCTCTCGCTGGACAAAACCGTCGCCATGCTGGGCCAGGTCCGCGACCACGCGCCCAAGTCGGCGCTCGCGGCCCAGGCGCAGTTCACGATCGGTTCGCTCTACCAGTCAAAGCACAAGTCGAAGGAGGCGATCGACGCCTACCGCCAGTTGGTGCGGGATCAACCGACGAGTCCCGACGCGCCGGAGGCGCTGTTCCGGGTGGGGCTCATCATGATCGAGGATGCCGAGCGCGGCAACCAAAACCAGGCCAATGTCGATCTCGCGCGGGAAACGTTCAACGACTATCTGATCCAGTATCCCGGCCACTCCCGCAACGCGGAGGCGCGCAAGCTCATCGGGGGCCTCGACCATCGCGACCTGCAACGCTCGCTGGAGATCGCGGAGTTTTATATGAAGACGCGCAAGCCGGAATCCGCCAAGGTTTACTATCGCGATATAGTCAAGCGCAGCAGTGCCGGACCCCAGTATGCCGCAGCCAAAGCGCGCCTCAAGGAACTCGGAGAATGATCCTGCCGTTCAAACCACTCGCGTTGCTGGCACCGCTGCTGGGCTTGGTGTCGTGTGCGGGCTATCACCTCGGAGTGGCCAAGCCGGCCGCGCTGACCAAGGTGAACACCGTCGCGGTGGTGATGTTTTCCAATGCCACTTTGCATCCGCGGGCCGAAGCCCTGGCGACTTCCGCGGTGGCCAACGCCATCGTGCTGGACGGCACCTACCGCATCGTTGCGGCGGATCATGCCGACGCCGTGCTCGAAGGCTCGTTGGCCGCGATCGATTACACGTCGATCCGCAGCACCCGCCTCGACACCCTGCATCCCGAGGAGCTCACCAATAATGTGAAGCTCCAGTGGACGCTGCGCGATGCCAGAAACCCCACCCGGGTTCTCGCGTCCGGCACCTCAGTGGGCACCAGCCAGCTATACGTGGTGGCGGACCTGCAGACGGCCCGCAACAATGCCTTGCCTGATGCCCTGGAACGCGCCGCCAACGCCTTGGTTTCAAGCATCACCAACGGGTTTTGAGGCGCGCCGGCTGGCCGCCGGATGCCCCGCCGCCCGGCCTACCGACCCGCCATGAAGCAACGCAAAAAACAACCGGTGCAAACCCGCCAGGCGATCCTGGATGCCGCCGGCACGGAATTTTCCACCCACGGCTACGCCGGCACCGGGCTGGGGGCCATCGTTACCCGCGCCGCACTCACCAAAGGTGCCTTGTTCCACCACTTCCCCGATAAGCAGGCACTGGCGGCGACCTGGATCGAGACCTCGCTGGCCACCGCCATCGAGGCACTCTGGATCACGCCGGTGGCAGAAATCGGCTCGCTCGATGCCCTGCGCTCGCTGTGCCGCGCGCGCTGTCTCGAACTTGAACCGGGCGACGCCACTTCCGCGCTGGTCGCTCTAACGGCGGAATCCGCCGCGACCGACCCGCTACTGGGCGCGGCCTTGGAGCGCATCTTCGGCGCGTGGCGGGCCGCCATCGCCGGATTGTTGGAGCGCGGGCAGGCCGCCGGCTGGGTCCACCGCTCGATCCAACCTGCGGGTGAGGCAGTCTTTTTGGTGGCGTCCATCGCCGGGTTCAGCGTCACGACCCGCTGCCACCCGGACGAGAGCATCCGCCGCACCTGCGCCACCGCCGTGGAGAGCTACCTCGAAACGCTGCGCGCGCAGTAAGGCAAGGCGAGCGTCTCACGCTTCGAGCTTCTCGACGCAGACGTCGTGGCGCTGGCCGTTGATGGTGAGAACGAGGTCGTGGCGGCTGGTGACTGCGGCGGTAGAGAGGACGGGCGCGGGCACCGGGGTGGCGGCCACGGTCGGGTTGGCGGGCTTGGGATCGGCGGCCGGGATGCCTTTGACGAGGGCCTCGATCTGCTGCGGGAACATGGCAAACAGGACCGCGGTTTCGTCATTGGTGGGCAGGCCCTTGTCGGCGCACTGGGTGCGGTAGCCTTCCAGGCCGGGGGCCAACAGGTCGGCGGGGCGCTCGGTGATCGCCTGGCGGCCGGCTTGTTTTTCGACCATGGCGAGGATCTCGGGGTTGATCGGGCCGGGGGCCTTGCCGTATTTGCCCAGCGCGATGTCCTGCGCGGGCTGGCAGATCATTTTCCAGCGGCCGAACTTGACGTTCATCATCGCCTGGGTGCCGACAATCTGCGAGGTCGGGGTGACTAGCGGGATCCAGCCGAGCGCTTCGCGCACCACCGGGATTTCGTTGACCACGGCGTCAAATTTGTCGGCCATGCCTTGTTCGGCGAGCTGGTTGCGGAAGTTCGAGAGCATGCCGCCCGGAACCTGGAACACCAGGATGTCGGAATCCACGCGCTCGTTGGCCGGACTGGTGAACTTCGACAGCTGCTGATAGACGTCCTCGAAGTGGAGCCGCAGCTGCTGGAGCTTGGCGGGATCGAACGACGGGCAGCGCGGGTGGCCGTCGAGCAGGGCGAGCATGCGCACCGTGTCGGGCTGGCCGGTGCCGTTGGCAAACGGGGTGATCGAGGTTTCCACGGTGTCCACACCCGCGTCGATAGCTGCCAGATAGGCGGCCGCGCCCAGGCCGGCGGTGTCGTGGGTGTGCAGGGTGATGGGCAGGCCGACCTTGCCCTTGAGTTCCTTGACCAGGTTGTAGGCGACGCGCGGGGTCATGATGCCCGACATGTCCTTGATGCCGATGGAGTGGCAGCCCATTTTTTCCAGTTCGATGCCCATTTTGACGAACGCCTCGATGGTGTGGACCGGGCTGGTGGTGTAACAGATCTCGCCGCGCGCGTGCTTGTTGCAGGCGAGCACCGTCTTGATGGCGGTGATCAGGTTGCGGGTGTCGTTGAGCGCGTCAAAGATGCGGAACACGTCCTGGCCGGCCGCCGCGTTGGCGCGCACGAAGGCTTCCACCACGTCATCCGGGAAGCTGGTGTATTGCACGATGTTCTGGCCGCGCAGTAGCATGATCTGCGGAGTGCGCGGGGCGGCCTTCTTGAGCGCGCGCAACCGGTCAAACGGATTTTCGTTGAGATAGCGGAGGCACGAATCGATGGTGGCTCCCCCCCAGGTCTCCAACCCGCTGAAGCCCATCTCATCGAGGATGGGAGCGGCGGGCAGCATTTGGGCGGTGGTCATGCGGGTGGCGGCCAGCGATTGGTGGCCGTCGCGGAGGACGGTGTTGTTGAACGTGACAGGCTTCATGGGAGTTAGGGAAAAAGTGAGCGGGAAAAGTCAGAGTGTCGGGCGACGCCCGAGATTATCCCTCCCTCACCGGCTTGGCGATCCCATTTGCCCCATCACATCAGCGAAAATTGCTTTTCTCCGGCCATTTTCTGCATTCCCAGCCGCCCGCGCTACCTGAATTAACTACATCCAATTCGACTTAGCCGGGATGACCGTCGGCGACACCCTGGAGTTCAAATTCTACAATCTGACCAACACGGGATCTACTTGGTCGAACATCGCCTTCCTATCATCCTCGCTCACCATCCGGCTGCCTCAAGAGCAGCGAGCCACTCTGAAGGAGACGGCCAAGCGTCTGCAGAAGTCAGAGTCGGATTTTATTCGTGAGCTCTTGGCGCGTGAATTCGAGCAAGTGTCGTTCGGGGAGCGAGCGGCAGAGTTTGTGGGGTGCCTTGCCGCGGATGCCTCCCTAGCGGGTGAGCCGGACTCGTTGCGTGATGCGATCCAGCGTAACAACTGGCGCGAGAAATGAAAGCGCAGTGGTATCTGGTGGATACGGGAGCATTGGTCGCATGGTTCAACCGTAAGGACCCCGCTCATGATTTGGTGCGCACGGGGTGGGCACCCTTGATCGGAAGATTTGTGACCACCGGCGCCGTGATCACCGAAACCATGCATTTCCTGCAACCCCTCGCGGGCGGGGCTGAGTCCGTCGCCGGATTTTTCCGCCAGGGCTTGGTGCGCGCAAATTGCTTTTTTCGCCCCATATATTGAACTTTGTGGACCTGGGTGTCCTAAAAGTGTTTGTCGGGCCCGTGAACGAACCATCTCACTACACAATGGGAACGCTGGACGCCAATGAAGCCGTTGCTTCCGTCGCCTACCGGCTCAACGAATTTTTCGCCATTTACCCGATCACGCCGTCGTCGCCGATGGCGGAGTTTGCGGACGAATGGTCGGCCGCCCACAAAACGAACCTGTGGGGAGCGGTCCCCAGCGTGCTGCAGATGCAATCCGAAGGCGGGGCGGCGGGTGCTCTGCACGGTGCGTTGCTGGCCGGCTCGTTGAGCGCTTCGTTCACCTGTTCGCAGGGGTTGCTGCTGATGATCCCCAACATGTATAAAATCGCGGGCGAGCTGATTCCGTTCTGCCTGCACGTCACCGCTCGCGCGCTGGCGACCCACGCGCTGAGCATTTTCGGCGACCACTCCGACGTGATGGCCTGCCGCCAGACCGGCTTCGCGATGCTGGCGGGCGGTTCGGTGCAGGAAGCGCAGGACACCGCGGTGATTTCGCAGATGGTCACCCTGCGTTCGCGGGTGCCGTTCCTGCATTTCTTCGACGGTTTCCGGACCTCGCATGAAGTTTCGAAAATCGCGCTGCTCAGCGATGACGACCTGCGCTCGCTGATCTGTGAGGACAGCATCCAGGCCAACCGCGACCGCGCGCTCACGCCCGATCATCCGATGATCCGCGGCACGGCCCAGAATCCCGACGCGTTTTTCCAAGCCCGCGAAGGCTGCAATTCCTTTTACGACGCGCTGCCACGCTTGGTCAAAGAGGCGATGGACGCGTTTGCCGCCCGCACCGGCCGCGCCTACAAGCCCTTCGACTACGAAGGCCATCCGGATGCGGAGCGGGTCATCGTCATCATGGGCTCGGGTGCCGAGGCCGTCGGTGAAACCGTCGGCTTCCTCAATGACAACGGTGAAAAAACCGGCGTGCTCAAAGTCCGGCTCTATCGGCCGTTCTCGGTCGAGGATTTCGCCGCCGTGCTGCCGAAGTCGGTCAAATCCATCGCGGTGCTCGACCGGACCAAGGAGCCGGGCGCGCTTGGCGAACCACTCTATCTCGACGTGGTCGGCGCGCTGCGCCAGGCGGACACCGCCGGCTGGCTCAAGGACACGCACACCATCCGCGTGATTGGTGGCCGCTACGGTCTGGGCTCCAAGGAATTCACCCCGGCGATGGTCAAGGCGGTGTTTGACGAACTTTCCAAACCCGCACCCAAGCTGGTGTTCACCGTCGGCATCAACGACGACGTCACCGGCTTGTCGCTGGCCTACGATCCGGAATTCGAAGTCGTGCCTGCCGGCATGAAGCAAGCGGTGTTCTTCGGCCTCGGCTCGGACGGCACCGTCGGCGCTAACAAAAACAGCATCAAGATCATCGGCGAGGGCACCGACAACTACGCGCAGGGCTACTTCGTCTATGACTCGAAGAAAGCCGGCGCGATGACCGTGTCGCATTTGCGCTTCGGCCCGACGCCGATCCGCTCGACCTATCTGATCCGCAGCGCCGAGTTCGTGGCCTGCCACCGCTTCGACCTGCTCCATCAGATCAACGTCCTCGACTACGCCAAGCCCGGCGGCATTTTCCTGCTCAACTCGCCCGGCGATCCGCATGAAACCTGGGGCCGCCTGCCGCGCGAGATCCAGGAACAAATCATCCTCAAGAACCTCACCTTGTACGCGATCGACGCCAGCACCGTGGCTCGCGACGTCGGCATGGCCGGACGCATCAACACGATCATGCAGACGTGTTATTTCGCCATCTCCGGCGTGCTGGAGAAGGACGAGGCCATCGCCGCGATCAAATACGCGATCAAAAAAACCTATGGCAAACGCGGCGACGCCGTGGTCCAGCGCAACTACGACGCGGTCGACGGCACCTTGGCCAACCTCGTCAAAATCGACTACCCGGACGCGCCGACCTCGACGATCCGTCTCAATCCGATCGTGCCGGCCAACGCGCCTGAGTTCGTCCAACGCGTCACCGCGGTGATGCTCGGCGGCAAGGGGGATTTGCTCCCGGTGAGCGCATTCCCGATCGATGGCACCTGGCCGACGGGCACCACCCAGTGGGAAAAGCGCAACATCGCCGAGGAAATCCCGGTGTGGGAAAGCGACCTGTGCATCCAGTGCAACAAATGCGCGATTGTTTGCCCGCACGCGGCCATCCGTCCCAAAGTGTTCACGCCGATCGAACTCACCAACGCGCCGGCCACCTTCAAGTCCACCGAGTTCAAGGCCCGCGAATATCCGGGCATGCTCTACTCGCTGCAAGTCGCCCCCGAGGATTGCACCGGCTGCCAGCTCTGCGTCCAGGTCTGCCCTGCCAAGGACAAGGCCAACCCAAGCCGCAAGGCCCTCAACATGGTGCCGCAACTTCCGCTGCGCGATGCCGAACGCGAAAACTTCGCCTTCTTCCTCGACCTGCCCGATCCCGACCGCGCGATGCTTCGCGACGACGTCAAGACCACCCAGTTCATGCGGCCGCTGTTCGAGTTCTCGGGTGCCTGCGCCGGTTGCGGCGAAACTCCCTATCTGAAACTGCTCACCCAGCTTTACGGTGACCGCCTGATGATCGCCAACGCCACCGGTTGTTCCTCGATCTACGGCGGCAACCTGCCGACCACGCCCTACACCACCGACGCCTGCGGCCGAGGCCCGGCCTGGGCCAACTCGCTCTTCGAAGACAACGCCGAATTCGGCCTCGGGATGCGTGCCAGTCTCGACCAATCGCGCGTCTTTGCCAACGTCCTGCTCCACGGCCAGGCTGCGGTGTTAGGTGACGATCTCGTCACCGCCATCGCCGGTGCCGACCAGACCACCGAAGCGGGCATCCAGGCCCAACGGGCACGCGTCCTGGCCCTGCGCCAGGCCCTGGCCGGACAAACGAGCCGCCAGGCACTCACCCTGCTGCAAGTCGCTGACTACCTGGTGGACAAGAGCGTCTGGATCGTCGGAGGCGACGGCTGGGCCTATGACATCGACTTCGGCGGCCTCGACCACGTGATCGCCTCCGGCCGCAACGTCAACATCCTGGTGCTCGACACCGAAGTGTATTCTAACACGGGCGGCCAGCAGTCGAAGTCCACCCCGCTGGGCGCGGTGGCCAAGTTCAGCATGGCCGGCAAGGCTCTGCCGAAAAAAGACCTCGGCTTGATCGCCACCACCTACGGCTCGGTGTATGTCGCCCGGGTTGCCATCGGCGCCAAGGACGGCCACACGGTGTCGGTGTTCCGCGAGGCGGAAAGCTACGACGGCCCGTCGTTGATCATTGCCTACAGCCACTGCGTCGCGCACGGCTACAGCCTGTCACAGGGCCTGGAGCAACAAAAACGCGCCGTGGCCTGCGGCTACTGGCCGTTGTTCCGCTTCGATCCGCGCCGCGCCGACAAGGGTGAAAACCCGATGAAACTCGACTCCGCGGCCCCCAAGGGCTTGCTCAGCGACTTCACCCGCAATGAAACCCGCTTCCAAATGCTCGAACGCATCAACCCGGAACGCTCGGCCATGCTCCAACAGATGGCCGCCGCCTCGGTCAAGGAACGGTTCTCGCTCTATCAACAAATGGCCTCGTCCAAAGAGGCGGCCGCACCGACCGAAACCACCACCCCCAACGCCTAATCCCCATGGAACTCGCCACCACCTATCTCGGATTGCCGCTCAAGAACCCGGTCATGCCCGGCGCTTCGCCGCTGGTTGACCAACTCGACACCGTGCGCCGGCTGGAGGACGCCGGGGCCGGGGCCGTGGTCATGCGCTCGCTGTTTGAGGAGCAAATCACCAACGACCAGCTCGCGGAATTCGCCCACACCGAAAACCCTGCGGAATCCACCTCCGAGGCCACCTCGTTCTTCCCGCAAATGGAAGACTACGCCTTCGGCCCGGACCGTTACCTGGAGCAAATCTCCCGCATCAAGGAAGCGGTGGATATCCCCGTCATCGGGTCCCTCAACGGCGTCAGCCTCGGCGGATGGATCGACTCCGCCCGCCTGATCCAACAGGCTGGCGCGGACGCCCTCGAGCTCAACGTCTATTACATCGCCACCGATCCCACCGAGTCGGGCTCCGAGGTCGAACAACGCACCCTTGACATCCTCCAGGCGGTCAAGGAATCCGTCACCATCCCCATCGCGGTGAAACTCTCGCCGTTCTTCTCCTCGCCCGGCCATTTCGCCAAACAACTCGACGCCATGGGCGCCGCCGGGGTGGTCCTGTATAACCGGTTCTATCAGCCCGACATCGATATCGAGGAGCTCGAGGCCACCCACCGCCTGGGGCTGTCCGACTCGACCGAACTGCGCCTGCGCCTGCGCTGGGCGGCCATTCTCCATGGCCATCTCAAGGCCGACATCGCGGTCAGCGGCGGTGTGCACACCGTTGAGGACATCATCAAGGCGATCATGTGCGGCGCCAACGTCGTGCAAGTCGTCTCCTGCCTGCTCAAATACGGCCCCTCCTACATCGGCAGCCTGATCAACGGGGTTCGGCACTGGCTCGAAGACCACGAATACGAGTCCATCGATCAAATGCGCGGCAGCATGAGTCTCCAGCATTGCCCGGACCCGACGGTCTTCGAGCGGGCCAACTACCTGCGGGTGCTCCAGCTCTGGAAAGTCTGAAACCGCTCGCGTGACCACCTTTTCCCTCACCACCGGATATGCGATCGAGGCCCTCGCCTGCCTGGCGAGGAACGGCTCGGAGTCGATGCTGGTCCGGGAAATCGCCGAACTCACCGAGATGCCCTTTCCCTACCTCTCGAAAATCTTCCAGCGCCTCGGCGAGGCCGGCATCGTGGAATCCAAGCGCGGCTACAAGGGCGGCGTCAAGCTGACCCGCCCGCCCGCGCGCATCTCCTTGCTCCAGATCGAGGCCGCCGTCGAGGCCGCCAGGACCGGCAGCCAGGGCGAGGCCGCCGAAGAAACTCCTCGACCTAACACGTTTTGGGAGGCATTCCATCAGTCCTACCGCGACAAGCTCGGCGCGATGACGCTCGACGAGGTTCTCGCGTATGAAGCCACGCTGACACCGGCCCTGTTATGAACCATCCCTATCTGCCAGTATTGATCTTTTTCGCCGTGGCGCTCATCGTGCCCATCGGCGCGCTGGTCATCGCCCGGGTGTGGATGTTCTTTTTCACCCCGATCAAGCGCGGCAAGGAAAAGAACGCCCTCTACGAGTGCGGGGTCAACCCGCTCGCCGAGCGCCAGACGCGCTTCCACTCGCAATACTATCTGTTTGGCCTGCTGTTCCTGCTGTTCGACGTGGAGACGGTGTTCCTGCTGCCCTTTGCCGTGGCCTTCCTCAAACTCTCCACCGGCGCCTTTCTCATCGCCATGCTGTTTTTGCTGCTGCTCGCCGAGGGCCTGGTCTGGGCCTGGAGCAAGCGCCTGCTCAACTGGCGCGGGATCCCGCAGCCCGCTGCCTAACCGAGCAGGCCGCTCTCGACCGGGAGCGCGAGTCTCCAGACTCGCCCGCCAAAGGAACCGTTGTTTCCGCCGCTCTCGCATGGTCGAAGTCTAGCCAGAGCGAGTCTGGAGACTCGCGCCCCGTTTTCCGGCACCACTGAGGGACCGGACAAGAGCCGCTCCATCGATCCCATTTTCCCCTTTGGATTCAATCTAACCGAGCAGGCCGCTCTCGACCGGGAGCGCGAGTCTCCAGACTCGCCCGCCA
>JBAXBG010000105.1:0-13075 GCA_037142115.1 Verrucomicrobiota bacterium
CCCCTCATGGACCAGGGCGATCAGACATCGCCCCTCCTTGAGTGCCCACGGCGGACTCTTCATGTCCAGGATGACTTTTTTGTCCCGAACCCCCTACGCGATCACGTCTTAAAATTGTCTTTAGAAACAGAACGGGGTCGGGCATGATCACTTTTACCTGGATACAAGATTCAGCAAAAACGGCCGCCGGAGGGGCGTCCGGGCGGAAAAATAACCGGGAAAACACGGTTTCTGCTAGTTTTTCACCAGATCTTCGAAGTCGCATTTCATTGGTTTGCAGGTAGTTACGACACGTCAAATCGGCCGGAATAAATTCGCGCCATCAATGAAGATTTCGCTTGTTAAGTTGCGTTAAAATTTTATCTTATTTCCTTAAGTGGGCGTGTAAATCGCGTCAACCGTCAGGAGAAAGACATGAAAACCGCGTGGCTCGCATCTGGAATCGTCAGCACTGCTCTTTGGGGGTTGGTCGCAGGCGGGCAGTTGCGGGAGCGGGTGGGGGGGGTGCATCAGCGGTTTTTGGATGAGCGGCGGGAGGCGCTGGCGGCCTTGAGTGATCCGTATGGAGTTCCGGCGGCGGCGCGGGTGGTGTTGGAGCAGCCGCGGGTGGCGCGGCGCGAATCGTCGGTGTGGAAGCGCAATGTGGTGGCGACGGTGTTTTGGGTGGGAGAACTACCCGGGGAGAACAATCCGACGCCCAACCGGCAAAGCGCGTGGGATCAGAACTGGCAGGACAACTTTGGCGGGGTGGACCAACCCGAGCGCCGCGACGGGTGGTGTCCGGCGGGATTCACCCCGCTGTTGAGCCCGTTTTACGTGGCGCTGCCCTACAACGACGTCGTCCAAGGCGGGGTCCACCGGCCCGCGGCCGCGGAGGAGGTGCCTTGGTTTTGGGAAAGTTATCGCGGCGACGGGATCTCGGTGTGCAAGGACCGGTGGGTCGCCATCCATCACGCCGGACGGGTCTGCTATGCCCAGTGGGAGGATGTCGGCCCGTTCGAAGTGGATCACTGGCAATATGTCTTCGGCGAGGACGCACCGCGTGCCAACCGCAACCAGGCGGCCGGCATCGACCTGAGTCCCGCCGTGCGCGATTTCCTCGTGTTGCGCAGCGGAGCCCGCGTCGAGTGGCGCTTCGTCAGCGATCGCGATGTGCCACCCGGGCCCTGGCGCGACTGGGGATCCGGTCCCGCCCTGCCCCAGCACTGAATCCTTCTTCCTGATTCCGACTCCACCACCCGCACTCCCTCACGACCCCGTCCGCTTCACCCCGCATTCCAACACTCACCCAGAAACTCCGCCATGAAAACCAATCCCTGGGCCGCCCTAGCGGCAGCCGTTGTCACCCTGACTCTCCTCGCGTCATCCCGCGCCATCGCCCAGTCCACCAGTCCCTCGGTGCCCGTGGGCTCGCTGTCCGCCTCCCCGACGGTCGTCCAGACCGGCACCAAGCCCACCTTGGTCTGGAGCATCAACTATCCCTCGGTCGTCAAAGACTATGTCACGGTCACCGGCACCGCCACCATCACCGCCAAGCAGAACCTGGTATGCGACATCCGGATCCTGGGCGCGGGTGTCACCACCCAAGACTCGAAAGGCAACATCGTTTACATCGAGACCGTGGGGCAGGTGAAATACAATGGTGCGGCCAAGTTCATCACGATCTTCGATGGCAAGCAAACCGATACGCTGGTTCAGCAACAAGGCATCCTCCCGCTCTTCACCAGCAAGAGCATCACCATGAATCAGGCGATGAATTTTGGCGGCTATTATATCTATAATGGCTCCAATGGCACCAACTTCACCTCGTTGAGCGGCACCAACGTGCGCGCCCTGGTCAATGGCGACGCGTGCCCGACCTATATCCCGGCCTATAACGCGCCATCGCTGGAATCCTTCCTCAAGCCCTATCTGGATTCGTCCAACAAGGTGCGAATCGGGCCGATGGATGTGATCATTTTCATGGAGTTGACCACCACCAATACCTCCGACGTGGGCTACGACTTTCAAGACTTGGTGTGGCTCGTCACCTTCCGCACTCCCTGATCTCATGAAAACCTTGAACCTGATGAATCTTCCGCGGTGGATTGGCAGCATCGGTGTGGCGGTCATGACCGCCACCGGAGCCGCCGAACCCCCGGCCATGCGCGACGCCGCCACCCACCAGCAACTGGTCGAGGGCATGCGCCAGGCCAAGCAGAACGATCCGATGAAAAACCTGCCGCTGTCCAAGGTCGCCGATCCTTTGGTCGCGAATCCGCGGCGCAGCCTGTTGGCCGAGTCCGATGTGATTTCGTTTGGCGGGTTGGCGACGCTGATTCCCAAGCGGGCAATTCTCCAGATCCCCAAAAATTTCAGCCAGCGGCTGAAACTCGAGGACGGGGTGCGCCTGGTGAATTGGCTGGAGTTTTACGCCACCAACCGCGGCTGGATCACCACCGTCGAGATCAGCCGAGAGCAAGCCGAGGGCACGGTCGCGCTGCCGGTGGAAACCCGAAAAATGATGTCAAAATGCCGCAACTTGGTGGTCGCCACTTATCTCGCCGGGCCGATTTCGCTGCTGCCCGCCAAGGAACCGCCCGCCAAGGAGCCTAACACCAAACCATCAACCCCAGCACTATGAAATCCTATCTTTGCGTGATTGCGGCGGCCCTGTGCGTCTTGCCACGGGCGGCTGCGGATGTGGTTCCGGTTTATACCAATTATCTGCGTCAGTATCAGACCCCAACCGGTGTCGTCTGGGCCTCCAACGACACCGTCGCCGCCACTGGCACACAACAATCCAGCCTGGCGATCAACCCGGGTGGTGCCCGGTTTGACCTGTGGACGATCAAAGCCTCGCCTTACACCGAGTATCTGCTGGATACCAAGTATGTGAGCACCTACACCCCGGCGGCCACCGTGGTGATCACCTCCGAGGATCCCTATGCGCTGGAGGACCCCGACCATCCGTCGGCCCATCCCTTGATCCCACGAACCCGCGCGGACCGTCCGTTCTACGTGAAAGTCACGGTGGCCGGATTGTCTGTCGATCCGGCGTATCCACCCGCCTCGAAGAGCGTCAATTTGTGCCGGTATGTCCAATCCTATGGCGTGGGTGGCACCGGCATCGGCATTGACCGCACCCAGGCGACGTTGCTGTCACAGGCCGCGATCGCCACCACCGTTCCCCAAACCCTGACCTATGCCTTGACTTCAGTGCCCGGTGCCGACCGGACCAAAGTGCGGGGCGAAGAGCGGTTTTCGGTGTTCACCTTGTTGGACGCGACAACCACGCCATCGACCCCGGCGTCGCAACTGGCGTCGCAATACATCCAGATCTGGCCGGTGGCCGACGGCGCGGTGACGGGCATCACCCAAGGGCAGGTCATTCGCAACGCGATGCCCCAGCTCACCCTGACTTTGCACGACCTCTATCCGTATTCGACCACCTATGCCCAGGTTTACAAGGGCAGCCCGCAGCTCGGAACCGCCGGCGCCGTGGTGCCAGGCTCAAATCTGGTGGTCAGTGACACGGTCCCCGCCAACAGCGTGCTGCTAGTGAGCAACTATGATGCCGTGTTGCCCACCGACGGAGTGTGGACGATCGAGATTCTGACCACGACCCCGTTCGGCACCGACCGGCTGGCATACCTGAGTTTCACCCTGGACCGGACCATCGAGATGAACGGCTCGTTCACCACCATCGAATGACTCAGGGTGGCTGGAGGGCCGCCAGGCATTCCTTCCGATAGTTATCATTCCGATAGACCAGCGAAAACCGGGCGTCCGTGGCTTTCCGCAGCAGATCCTCGACCTCGGTGAAAGCCAGCAGCAGGAACAACCCCTTGACCGGCTCCCTATGAAACGATTGCGTGCGCGTGACAAACTGATCCTCGACCCGCCGTTGCTGCTGGTTGGCGAGCAGCGGGCCGTGTTCGGCGGTGACCTGCTTGCGCAGTTCCTCGAAGCGGGCTTCCATCAGGTCCGCCGCCGCGTCGCGGTCGAAGTAATGGACGGTGAGTTCGTAGAGTTTGCCGCCCAGGAAGCGGCCCTCGACCGCGCCGGCCTTGGTCTCGGGCAGCAACCCCTGGCGCGGCTCGATGCGCAGGATCCGCAACCCCGGTTGGTCCGCAGGCAGCGACAGGGTGACGTCCAGCGCCTGGCGGGTGGCCCAGCTGAGCAGCTTTTCGGGCGAATCGCCCCAATGCAGGCCGAAGGGCGGCTGCAGCAGGGTTTGGGCCGGGGCGTGACCGACGGCCAGCAGCAGGCTTGCCACCAGCCATGTCCAGATCCGAAAGCGCCCGCGCATGGCGCAAGCTTGGCGCAGTTCCGGGGTTTGGGCAAGGGGCGATCACGGCAGCGGGGCAGCCTGCTGGTGGAATCGATGGTGGCGCTGGCGCTGTTGACGGTCTTGGGGCTGGTGTTGCTCAAGCTCTCGCTCAACGTGCTGCACCCGCGGCAGTGGATCCTGGGCCAGACATTGACCGACGCCTACCTGACTTATGAGCGGGCGTATGCGGAGCGGATCCCGTTCGAGAGTTTGTTAGCCAACAACTCGCCCTGGCCGGCCTTTCCGACCACCAGCATGACGGTGGTCGAGATCGGCCGCCTGCCGGGCAACCAACCGGTCACCGGGACGGTGACGCGCACCCGCATCCCCGACCCCGGCAACTATCCGTTGGATGGCGGCACCGGCACCGTCGATAGCAACCCCGCGGCCATCAAGGTGTGGAAGGCACAGAGCGTGCTGACCTATACCATTGGTTCGCGCACCTATGCCAAATCCCGAACCGTGCTCCGCTCGCAATGAAACCCATCGGTCAGTGCCTGCGGCGCGGCTTCACTCTGGTCGAGTTGTCGATTGTCATGATGGTGGGCATGCTCACCGGAACTCTGGTGATTTCCCTGTTCAACCAGCAACTCGCGTTTCTCAAGATTTACAAAGCCCAGAACTTCCTCGCCCAGGAGGCGCCGATCATCAGCATGTATGTGAGTCGTCTGGTGGGTAAGGCGGACCGCTTCCGGCTGCATGACACGGTGGCCGACGCGTTGGCGGGGCTTCGTCCGCGGCTGACGGCCTCGCCGGTGTTGGTGCTGAACTTTCGTCAGCCCGATGGGACGATGCGCGCCTCGATCCTGTCGTTTGAAAACCGCGGCACCGGTGCCGCGCTGTATTATTACGTGGTGCCGGTCAGCGGGGTGCTCGGCGCGCCGCAGTGGTTCATCAGCAGCAAACCGAGCAATGTCCGGTTTACCGTGGATCAGGGCGTGCTGCGCATGACTCTGACCGGACCGGCCGGCGAGCAAATCATCTACTCGGGAACCATGCAACAATGACCACCCTCCCTAACCGCCGCGGCCGCCCCGGCTTCATTTCCTACATGCTCGTGCTCACCACCGGCGCGATCCTCACGCTGCTCATGGTGCTGACCTATCGCAAGGCGGCCGACGCCCAGGCGGTGCAGAAAAATGTCCAGTTGCGCCTCGACTATGCGGAAAAAGAAGACGCGATTTTGCGCTCGATCGTGGCGATCACGCCCAACCGGGCGATTCGGGCGATGCAGAACAATTCCAACTTGAATGACGCGAACCGCAACCCGTTGCGCTGGCAGGACATCTTCACCGAATCGCTGGCGGTGGCCAACGCTCGCACCTCGATCCCGAGCAATGTCCTGGCGGCCCTCAACATCGCCAACCTGAAGCTGGGCAATAGCGGCGATTCCGCCCTCGGCACGCCCAGCGCGTTGTTCAAGGCGATCGGGGCGGAATCCGGATATGCCTCGGTGGGCATCAATCGCAGCCTCGGCAGCGCGTTCCCGGTGCCGCTGACCACCGCCAACAGCACCACCACCGCCCGCGATCCGCTGTATCCGATCATCTCGGCGGACAAGGTCTATGGCACGCTGGCCCAGGGCGGGGTCGGCCTGCCGGTCGCAACCTATCCGAATTTCAACCTCCTGACCTATCCGCAGATCAACTTCGGCTATGCCAAGCCCGGCGACCCGTTTGTCGCCAAGCGCAATTGGTGGGCGTTTTCGCTCGACGTTGCGGCCCAGGATTTCGCCCTGACCAAGCTCGCCCATCCGGGCCGCGACTTCGTTCTGTCGATTTACGAGGTTCCCTCGCAACTCGCGGTGTCCGCCTCGTCATTCATGGCGCTCGGGCAGTATGCTTCTGGGGACGCCTGGCAGAATGTGTCGATCACCGGCGGGGTGTTCGCGGGCAAGGCCGTGGTCGAGGGGACGACCGCCATCCCGGCCCTGGCCAGCCGGCGCGGCATGACCCTGTCCGGCACCACCACCCTCGGCGGGCAGAGTTTTGCCGCCAGTCCCTTCGCTCCGGGGGTGCGCGAAACCTATCAACTCACCCAGGGCACCTTCTTCCCGGCCTCGCTCGCCTCGGAGAGCGGGCGCGTCGCGTTTGTGCCGATCAACCGCGGGGTGGAATTCTTCGACCGCTTTCTGCCCAACGTGCGCGCCACCGAGAGCAGCGTGCTGTCGCCTACAACCTGGAACAATTATTCGGTTGGTGCCCTGCAATGCGCGATGCGCCTGGATATCACCCAGGTGGTCAGCGGCGCTAACAAGACGCCCACCGCCCTGCACTTTTCCTACTTGAAAGCCGGCGTCCGCACCGATCTGAGCCTGTCGCTGACCACCGGCGTGTCCACCGGCCTGGCGGTGGGGTATATCCAGTGCTGCAGTGAAAATGAGACCTACGACTTCGGCACCGCGGTGGTGGACGTGGCCTACGGCAAGCCGGGCGGCTATGCCTATCAGACCGGGCAGACCGGATCGATCACCTTCAACAACGCCCGCTTCGGCGACCCGCTGGTCGGCACGTTCAAGTCGGGCTTTTACAAGCCGAGTTATCCCTTTGAGGTCAAGACGCTGGCGTCGGGCAAAATCTGCCTGGCGGTCTATCCGCAGCGCTTCGCCAAGTTTCTCGCCGCGCTCAACGCCGACGGTCCGGCGGTCAACAACTCGCTGGTGGTCAACGTCGATTACACCAGCATCGGCGCGACCTATCCGTTGCAACCGCAGGTCAATCCCTGCTCGGACCTCGATTACGGCGTGATCGTGCAGGAATGCGCGGACCTCACGTCATTTGCGAAGGGGTTTTCGTTGGTGTCGAATCTGCGCACGTACATCGGGGAGGATTTCAATGTGGTGCAGGCGACTCCGCCGACGGGCTACACGCCGGTGTCGGGTAAGTATTATCCGCCGTGCTCGTTGTTTGTGCCGGAGAAGCGTTATGGGGTGCTGGTGGATGCGTTCGCGGTCAATCTCGGCGGCCAGCTCGGGTCGCTGGCCAGCGAAACCAACTCCACACCGGTCCGTCCGTTAGACTCCAAGAACATGAGCGGCAACGCGATGGGCTCGGACCGGATCTTCGTCAACTTGCGCCCGATCCTCCACCCCTGCGAGCTGCCGCCCATCACCATGATCAACTGGCTGGTGGTGCTCGAAGAGCGGCACAAGGAATATGTCGGATATTGAGCGCTCTCAATCCTCGACATAAAGAATCCGTCCGCAGTCCTCGCAGCGGGCGATTTCCTTGGCGGCCTGGGCAGCCACCACCGTGGAGGCGATGAGCTTCATGTGACAGCCGCCGCATTTGCCATCCAGCATCGGTGCCACCGCCAGGCCGGCCTTGGACTTCATCAGCCGGTGATAGAGCGGCAGGATGTCCTCGGCCACCTGGCCGGCAAGCAAGTCGCGAGCGGCGGTCACCTCGCCGCGCTCGGCCTCCAGGCGCTCGCGCCGCTGGACGATCACCGCCAGATCCTCCTGCACCAGCGTGCGGTCATGGGCGAGGGCGGCTTGCGCGGCTTTCAACACGCTGCGCGCCTGATCCATTTCCTCCATCAATTCCAGCTCGCGGGTTTCCAAGTCATCGACGTCTTTCTCGTAGCGGATGATTTCATGGCCGATCGCCTGATACTCCTCGTTCTTGCGGGTTTCAAACTGCTGGAGTTTGAGGCGGTTGATCGTGGTGCGGCGGGTGCCGACGTCGAGTTCGAGGCGCTTCATGCGCAACTCGCAGGCGAGCACGGCCTCCTGGGCGCGCGCCACATTGGCCTCCTGGCCGGCGAGTTTGGCTTTGGCCCGGGCCTCATCCAGCGGGAGTCGTTCGAGGTCCTTGGTGAGCGCCAGCAGGCGCCGGTCCCGGTCTTGGAGAATCAACAGCGCGCGAACATCAGCTAGCATGGCTGATGGGTAGCGGCCCGCCGTGCCGACCGCAAGCCCCGTGTGGCGATTTTAGATTTCAGATTTCAGATTTCAAATTCACCGCTCCCCGGTCTCTGGTCAGCCACGCATCCGCGGCGTAGATGCCCACCGCCAGCCAGATCAGGGAAAATGACAGCAGCCGCGGCCCGGACATCGGTTCGCCATAGAGCTTCCAGCCGATCAAAAACTGCAGGGTGGGCCCGATGAATTGCAAAATGCCCAGCGTCGTCAGCCGGATGGAGCGCACCGCGTGCCCGAACAACAACAACGGCACCGTCGTGGCCAGGCCGGTGCCGACGACCAGCGCCGCGTGGCTCGCGCTGCCGCCAAAGGCCGCCGCGGGGGAGGCGCAACCCAGCACCAGCCAGCCGAGCGCCAACGGGGCTAACAGGAGAGTCTCGGCCGTGAGGCCCGGCTGCGCGCCAAGCGGGGCGTGTTTCTTGACCACCGCATAGAGCGAAAACGTCAGCGCCAGGGTCAACGCCACCCACGGGAAGTGGCCGGCCGGCAATTGCAGGGCGACCCCGCCCAGGGCCAGCGCGATGGCCGCGAGTTGCAGGCGGCTGTGCCGTTCGCCGAACCACAGGAAGCCAAACAGCATGTTGAAAAAAGGATTGAGATAATAGCCGAGCGCCCCTTCCAGGATCCGGCCGTTCAAGGTGGCCCAGACATACAGCAGCCAGTTGGATGCTAACAGCAATCCCGCCAGCAACTGCCAGAGTGCCGCCCGCGGCGTGCGCAGAACCTCCAGCAGCGCGCGTCCTTCCCGCCGCCAGGCCAGCAGGCCCATCAGCATCACCAGCGACCACAGGGTGCGTTGCGCCACGATGGTGGGCGGCGCCAGGAAATCCAGCTGCTTCCAGAACACCGGCAGAATCCCCCACAGGAAAAACGCGCCCACGGCGGCCAAGACTCCTGAGCGGTTCGGATGCACGGGCGGACGCTGGGGCATGCGGCACCGGACCGCGAGTCTCCAGACTCGCCAGTCAAAGAAAAGTTACAGAAGGCGAGTCTGGAGACTCGCGCTCCGTTTGAAGATCTGCCATCATGCATCATGGGCGAGACATTCCACCATAAGGGCTGGCACTCCCGCGGCTATCTTCCGCATCTGGATGCAGCCGGAGAGATCCAGGCGCTGACATTTCGCTTGGCGGATGCCCTACCTGCCAAGCTAGTGCTCGGCTGGAAGAGGGAATTGGAGGAACGCGGCACTTGCGACGAGACCCAACGCGAACACCAACTCCACCGGTGGGTCGCCCGCTATGAGGATGCGGGCCACGGCAGTTGTCGCTTGCGAGAACCCGCGTGTGCTCAAATCGTGCAAACCGCGCTCCTGTATTTCGACGGTCAACGCTACCGCCTGCTGGACTGGTGTGTGATGCCCAACCACGTCCATGTCTTGATTCACTGTTGTTTCGGCACAATGCTCGGCGAGATTGTTAGATCGTGGAAAACCTTCACTTCGAGGCAGATCCATGCGCAAACCGGCACCAGCGGCAAGTTATGGGCGGTGGATTACCACGACCGCTACATCCGGGACCTGGATCATCTGGCCAATGCTCGGGCATATATCCGCAACAATCCGGTGAAGGCCGGATTATGTGACCAGCCCGGGGATTGGCCGTGGAGCGGCGCAGGCGAGAGGAAGGACCGCGAGTCTCCAGACTCGCTCTGACCTTTCTTGCTCCGGCGAGCTCCAGACTCGCTCTGACCTTTCTTGCTCCGGCGAGTCTGGAGACTCGCGGTCCTTGCTTACTTCACCGTCCAGGTCGATTTGCCGTGCAGGAGTTCCTTCCAGGAGCCGGTGCCGCGTTTGGCTTGGGCGGACTCGACCTGGTCGGTGATGAGCGACTCGTAGGTCGGGCGCTCGATTTGGCGGATGACGCCCATCGGGGTGGGGAATTCCGGCAGCCCCAGAGTGGCGAGCATTTGGGAATACAGCGGGCTGGCGTGATCCGGTTGATGGATGAGGATTTCGCCGGGAGCGGCGGTGGCGGCATCGACGACTTCGGGCGTGAGGCCGTTGAGGCGGATGCCCTTTTCCTTGTTCTTGCCGAAGAGCAACGGTTTGCCTGCTTCCAGGAACAGCATCTGTTCGGCGCGGTTGTCTTTGCCGTAAACCGGATCCCAGGCGGCATCATTGAAGATCACGCAGTTTTGGAAAATTTCGACAAACGACACCCCCTGATGCGCATGAGCGGCCTTGAAGGTCTCCACCATGTGCTTCGGGTTGTTGTCCACCGTGCGGGCGACGAAGGTCGCTTCGGCACCCAGCGCGAACAGCACCGGATTGAGCGGGTTGTCGAGCGATCCGGTGGGCGAGGTCTTGGTTTTGGTGCCGAACGGTGAAGTCGGGCTGTATTGGCCCTTGGTGAGGCCGTAGATCCGGTTGTTGAACAACAGGACGTTGATGTTGAGGTTGCGCCGCAGCAGGTGGAGCATGTGATTGCCGCCGATGCTCAGACCGTCGCCGTCGCCGGTGATCACCCACACCGAGAGATCCGGATTGGCGACCTTGACGCCGGTGGCGACGGTGGGAGCGCGGCCATGGATGGTGTGGAACCCGTAGGTGTCCATGTAAAACGGGAACCGGCTGGAGCAGCCGATGCCGCTGACCATGACGAACTTTTCGCGCGCCACGCCGAGTTCGGCGAACGTGCGCTGGAGGGAATTGAGGATCGCGTAATCGCCGCACCCCGGGCACCAGCGGACGTCGTTGGTGGTGACGAAGTCTTTGCGGCTGAGTTCCGGAATCGCGGGAACGTTGAGAATTTCAGTGGCCATGCGGATCAGTCGTTGAGGAGTTGAAGAATGCGGGCGCGGATTTCGCTGACTTTGAAGGGTCGTCCTTTGACCTTCGAGAGCGAGAGCGCATCGATGAGATAGCGCGCCCGGACAATCATGCTGAGTTGTCCCGAGTTGAGTTCGGGAACCAGCACCTTGTCAAAGCCTTTGAGCAGTTCGCCCAGGTCGGAGGGAAGGGGATTGATGTAGCGCAGGTGGGTGCTGCTGACATCGAAGCCTTCGGCAATCAGCGATTGAACCGCCGAGGTGATGGCGCCGTAGGTGCCGCCCCAGCCGAGGACGAGGAGTTTGCCCTTGCGCTTGCCGGTGACTTCGATCGGCGGGATGCCCTTGGCCACGGCTTCGACCTTGGCCGCTCTGACGAGAGTCATGTGGCTATGGTTTTCGGGTTCGTAGCTGATGCAGCCCTTGCTGTCCTTTTCGAGTCCTCCGATGCGGTGTTCGAGTCCGACTTGGCCTGGGATCGCCTGGGTGCGGGCCAGGGTTTCCGGATCGCGGGTGAACGCGACGTAGGGCTGCGCCGGATCGGCAAAGGGTTTTGAAAGCTCCGGTAGGTCGGCGTCATCCGGCAGTTTCCAGGGTTCGGAGCCGTTGGCCAGGTATCCGTCGCTGAGCAGGATGACCGGCATCGAGTAGGTGAGAGCGATCTGCACCGCCTCGAAGGCGGCGCGGAAACAATCGGACGGGGAGTTGGCGGCGATGACGGGCATCGGGCTTTCGCCGTGGCGGCCGTAGAGTGCCTGCAGCAGGTCGGACTGTTCGGTCTTGGTGGGCAAGCCGGTGCTGGGGCCGCCGCGCTGCACGTTGATGATGACGAGTGGGAGTTCGGCGGTGATGGCGAGGCCCATGAACTCGCTCTTCAAGCACATCCCGGGACCGCTGGTGGCGGTGGCTCCGAGCTTGCCCGCAAAGCTGGCGCCGATGGCCACGCCGATGGCGGCAAGCTCATCCTCGGCTTGCACCGTTTTGACCCCGAAGTGAGGATACATCGCCAACGCTTCAAGCACCGAGGTCGCCGGGGTGATCGGATAGCCCGAAAACAACAGCTCCCGGCCGGATTTCTTGGCTCCGGCGATCAGGCCGAGGGCGAGCGCTTCGTTGCCGTTGATTTTGCGGTAGGTGCCGGGAGCGACGTCAGCCTGGGCCACCATGTAGCGGTTGCGGGTGACTTCGGCGGTTTCACCGAGGAAATAGCCGGCTTTGAGCACCTTGACGTTGGCTTCGGCCAAGTGAGGTGCCTTGGTGGCCCATTTGGCATTGATATAGTCGATGGTCGGTTGGATCGGCCGACTGTAAACCCAGTACGAGAACCCGAGGGCGAAGAAGTTCTTGGTGCGCAGTTTCTCGCGCTGGGTCAGGGTGCTGTCCGCGAGCGCCGCGACCGCCAAACCGGTGATATCCAGAGGAATGATTTCGTATTTCTGCTGAATCTCCGGGTCATCGAGCGGATTGTCCGTGTAATTGGCCATCGCCAGATTCTCGGGCGTGAAGGCGGCTGAATTGACAATGAGCAGTCCGCCTTCGACCAGATCCGGTAGGTGCACGCTCAGGGCGGCCGGGTTCATGGCCACCAAGGCATCGGGTTCATCGCCCGGGGTGAGCACGACTTTACTGCCGAAGTGGACTTGGAACGCAGAGACGCCGGCAATGGTGCCGATCGGGGCGCGGATTTCGGACGGATAATCCGGAAAGGTGGCAATCGCGTTGGGCACCGTGACGCTGGCATCGGTGAAACGCTCGCCAACGATTTGCATGCCGTCGCCGGAATCACCGGCAAATCGGACTACCACGGATTGCATCTCGCGGAAACCAGTGGTGGATGGGGTCGTTGAATTCGGTAGCATTGGAATTGGTCGAAGCTAGGTGCGACCCTCCGGGGCGTCAATGGCGGAGGCAACAAGCGAAGAATTATTTTTCCTGAATTGCTAGCGACCCTGCCGCGTCGTGACTGGCTGGGCGCTGTTCCCCTGGCTGATAAACGATGAGTCCGTTGCCCGCCCGGAGCGCGAGTCTCCAGACTCGCTCGCGGCAGGGATGCCAAAGCAAGCGATGTGAAG
>JBAXBG010000106.1:0-12871 GCA_037142115.1 Verrucomicrobiota bacterium
TCTCACTTCGTTGACTGGCCATGGGCATCGGCGGACGGATTCCGCCGCTCCTTGATTTTTTTGTCCTGCCCGGGATGATGCGTGCTACCCCTTGGCCTCCAGAGGCGCGCGCGCGAACTCGGCGGTGGCGCTCAGATGCCAGATCAAGGCTCCGCCGCCGACGATGAGGAGGAGAATCAAGAGCGCAAAGAAAAGCCCGACGTAGGAGTTCACGCACGCTTGGGTAGTCAGTTTTAGTGGTGACCGCCAGCAGGAAAATCCGGCCACCAGCTGCCCGATAATTAGCTTGGCTGGTATTGCTTGCCGGTATTGATTGTTGAGCCATGCCTGACTCGTTCACTGAATCGTCCAGCCAATCGATTTTCGGCCGTCTCGGTGACGCCATCAAGGGCGTGCTGGTTGGGCTCATCTTGATTCCGGTTTCCATCATTCTGCTATTTTGGAATGAAGGACGTGCAGTCAAGACCGAGACGAGTCTCAAGCAAGGCGCGTCCGCCGTCGTCTCGATCACGCCGGACTCCGTGAAACCGGCCAACGAGGGCCAGCTGGTTCACCTCAGCGGAGAAGCCACCACTGGAGATTTGGTGGGTGACGCGCGGTTCGGGGTGAGTCAAAATGCCATTCGCCTGACGCGCACTGTCGAGATGTTCCAGTGGCAAGAGGAGAAGAAATCCGAGACCCAAAAGAAACTCGGTGGCGGGACGGAAACGCAGACGACCTACAGTTACACCAAGAAATGGTCGGCCAAGCCGATCCGCTCCAGTGAGTTCAAACATCCCGAAGACCACCAGAATCCGGACTCGATGATTGGCGAACCGCTGGCCACGGTCGCGATCCATGTCACGCTGGGGCAATTCAATTTGCCGCCGGCGATCATCGCCCTGATGCATGGCGATCAACCGGTGGCGCTCACCGACGCGGACGTGGCGAAATTGCCGGCCGACTTGAAAGCCAAGACGAAGTGCGCGGGTGACGCGTTCTATCTGGGCGCGGACCCGGCCGCGCCGGCCATCGGTGACCAGCGGGTGACCTTCACGGTGTTGAAGCCCGCGACCTTCAGCATCCTCGCCCGCCAGACGGGCCAGACGCTCGATGCGTTTCCGACCCAAGCCGGCCGCGAGATTGAACGGGTGGAATCGGGGAACGTTTCGGCTGCGGCAATGTTCCAACATGCCAAGAGCGAAAACTCGGTGCTCACCTGGGTCATCCGGGTGGGCGGAACGCTGCTGATGGCGCTGGGCTTGGGATTGATCCTGAGCCCGCTGGCCACGGTGGCCGACGTGCTGCCGTTGCTCGGAGATCTGGTGGGCCTGGGCGTGTCCGTAGCCGCGCTGCTCCTGGCCATCATGATCTCAGCCGTCGTGATCGCCGTCGCCTGGTTTGCGGTGCGTCCTCTGCTCTCGCTGGCGCTCGTCGCCGCGGTGCTCGGGGTGTGGTTCGCCGTCAAACGCAGCGCCAACAAACCGTGCTTGGCGCAGGCGTGATCTAAAAAGCAATTTCGGGCCACCAGGCTTGCATGGCCGCGGCCGGCGGGCTTACTGGACGCCATGAAAGCGCCCGAATTGCTCGCCCCGGCAGGATCGTTGGAAATGATGCGCGCCGCCTTCGCGTTCGGCGCGGATGCGGTGTATGCCGGATTGCCGCGCTACAGCCTGCGGGTGCGCAACAATTCGTTCCGCAATGTGGCGGCCTTGCAGTTGGGCATCGACGAGGCCCACGCCCAGGGCAAACGGTTCTTCGTGGTGAGCAACCTGCTGCCGCACAACGCCAAGGTGCGCAGCTTTTTGAAAGACATGGCACCGGTCGTCGCGCTCAAGCCCGATGCCCTGATCATGGCGGACCCGGGACTCATCGCCCTGGCCCGCGACGCGTGGCCCGACATGCCGATCCACCTGTCGGTGCAGGCGAACACGCTCAACTGGGCGGCCGTGCGCTTCTGGAAAAATCTCGGTTTGGCGCGCATCATCCTGTCGCGCGAGTTGACGCTCGATGAGATCGCCGAGATCCGCCAGCAATGCCCGGACATCGAACTGGAGGTGTTCGTGCATGGCGCGTTGTGCATCGCCTACTCCGGCCGCTGCCTGCTCTCGGGCTATTTCACGGGCCGCGATTCCAACCAGGGCGCCTGCACCAACTCGTGCCGCTGGAAATATCAACTTCATGACGGCCCGCCGGAGCCCGCCGCCGAGGACGACGAGCGCGAGATGCTGCTGGAAGAAAGCCAGCGTCCGGGCGAGCTCATGCCCATCGAGGAGGACGAGCACGGCACCTATATCCTCAACTCCAAGGACCTGCGCGCCGTGGAGCATGTCCCGCGGCTCATGGAGATCGGCATCGATTCATTCAAAATCGAGGGCCGCACCAAGAGCCCATATTATGTCGCGCGCAGCTGCCAGGCCTACCGCCGCGTCATCGACGACACGCTGGCGGGCCGCCCGTTCGATCCGGCGGTGCTCGCCGACCTCGACGGGCTCGCCAACCGCGGCTACACCGGCGGGTTCTTCCAACGCCAGCCGGACGCGGCCTATCAGAACTATGGCGACAGCCACTCGCTGCCCGGCCGCGGCCGCTACGTCGGCAAGGCGCTGGCCTGGGACCCGGCGCGCCGGCTGATGGAAGTGCTGGTGAAAAACCGCTTCGAGGCCGGCGACACGATCGAGGTGATCCAGCCGGACGGCAACGCGCGCCAAAGCGTCGCCCGGATGGAAAATGCCGCCGGTGAGCCGATCCGCGTCGCCCCCGGCGACCCTCATCACGTCTGGATCGACCTGCCGGAATCCGCCGTGGGAGCGTTCGTCGCGCGGCTGGGGTGAATGCGGGCACGCCGCTCCTTGAGTGAAGCTCCCCGGCAACTTGGCCGCGGAGCGCGGGCTTCAGCCCGCCCCGATTGAGCGGGCTGAAGCCCGCGCTGCATGCGGCTCCCACACCGGGACGCAAAGAGGGCGGCGGGGTTGTGTGCCCCGCCGCCCGGTTGTGAACCACGTTGTGATTCTGTGTTAGACCGCCTGTTCGCCGGTTTCGCCGGTGCGGATCCGGATGGTCTCCTCGATGGTCCAGACAAACACCTTGCCGTCGCCGATGTGGCCGGTCTTGGCGGCCTTGACCACCGCGGTGATCGCGTCGTTGACCAGGGTGTCCGCCACGACCACCTCGATTTTGATCTTGGGCAGGAAGTCCACGGTGTATTCACTGCCGCGGTAGATCTCGGTGTGGCCTTTTTGGCGGCCGAAGCCCTTGACCTCGGTCACCGTCATGCCCTCGATCCCGAGTTCTGAAAGTGCGTCCTTCACTTCCTCCAACTTGAACGGCTTGATGATCGCTTCGATTTTTTTCATGGTGAGTTGATTTCGTGGATGAATTTAGTCGAGCAGGTAGCCCTCTTCGCCGTGCTCGCTGATATCGAGGCCTTGGATTTCGACGTCGGCCGTCGGGCGCAATCCGATCACCGCCTTGATCGCCAGGGCGATGACCGCGGTGCCTACCACGGCCAGGACGATGGTGATGGTCATCGCTTTGAGCTGTTCGAGCCAGAGCGTGTGGCCGACGATGTTGGCCAGGTTGGTCTTGAGGTTGGCATTGACGTCGGCGGTGGCCAGGATTCCAGTGAGGAACGCGCCGAGGGTTCCGCCCACGGCATGCACTCCGAACGTGTCGAGCGCGTCGTCGTATCCGAGCCAGCCCTTGAGTTTCACCACTGCCAGGAACGGGATGATGCCCGCGGCCACGCCGATGAGGACCGCCCCCGTGGCCGTCACAAAGCCGGTGGCCGGGGTGATGACCACCAGTCCCGCGACCGCTCCCGAGCAGAACCCCAGCACGCTGGACTTGCCGGCATGGAAATATTCCGCAATCGCCCAGGTGGCGCAGGCCACCGCGGTGGCCAGAGTGGTGGTCATGAACGCATTGGCGGCCACTCCGTCAGCCGCAACCGCGCTGCCGGCATTGAAGCCATACCAGCCGACCCACAGCATCCCGGTGCCCACCATGCACAGCACCATGCTGTGCGGAGCCATCTTTTGGCTGCCGAAGCCAACCCGCGGCCCGAGAATCAGGCACAGCACCAGCGCCGACCAACCCGAGGACATGTGGACCACGGTGCCGCCGGCGAAGTCGATCGCCTTGATCGAGGCCTTGGCATTCCAGACGCCGTTCATGAACCCGTCAATGCCCCAGATCATGTGGGCCAGCGGGAAATAAACCACGAACATCCAGGCCGCCACGAAGGTGAGGATCGCGATGAACTTCATGCGTTCGGCGATGGCGCCGATGATCAGTGCCGGCGTGATGATGGCGAACATCATTTGATACATGGAGAACACGTTATGTGATACCCAGTAGGCATAATCGGTGTTGGGAGCGGAATCCACCCCCTTGAGGAAGGCATACTTCAGGCTGCCCAAAAACGGGCTGCCAGAGGCAAACACCAAACTGTAACCGACCGCCCACCACAGAATGGTGACCAGACCGGCGATCCCGAAACACTGCGCCAGCACCGACAGCACGTTCTTGCGCCGCACCAAGCCGCCGTAAAACAGCGCCAGCCCGGGCAGGGTCATGAACAGCACCAACGCCGCACTGGTCATCATCCAGCCGTTATGGCCGGGACCGGGGGTGCCCATTGACGGCGTAGTCAGGTTGCCGGCGATGACTCCGTCCTTGTCTTTCAAGGTGGCGGATGGATCGCTGTTGGTGAGGTAGGCTTCCAGACCGGCGACGCGTTGTTCGAGCGTCGCGGCAGGAGTGGCGGCGGTTGCCGTGGCAGGAGTGGGAGCGGCGGGAGCGGCATCTTCCGCTCGCACCGTGCCGGCCCATGCCGTCCATAAGAACGTCCCGGCTAGAGCCAGGCGCGCCAGTTTTTTCAGGTGTGTTAACATAGTGTTCTCCATCGTATTGGTTTCGATCTGATCCGCCGCATGGTCACCGTTTGGGGATGAGTCTGCATTCGAAGACTCAAACGGTGGCAGAATCCACCGGCGGGTTGTGCATCACGCACACATTTTAGCAGACCTTGTGCCAACCCTCCGGGGGATCCGAAACTCCGGTCAAGGCTTCAGCCGCTCTTCAAACCGCGGCCTCCCGATGAGGCACGCTGAAGCGTGAACTGGTCCCTCAGCGCCTGCCTCACCCCCGCCGTTCGATCCTGGCCGCAAAGGCCCCGTCGGTGTGATCCCGGAACGGCAGCGCCTGGCGGGTCGAGTGGAGATGGAACTGCGGGTGGCCCGCTAGGAACGCCTCGACCTGGCCGAGGTTTTCCTCGGGTTCAAGCGAGCAGGTTGAATAGACCAGGCGGCCGCCGGGCTTGAGGCAGGGCAGGGCGTGCTCGAGGATCTTGCGCTGGGTAAGGGCGATTTTGGCGATGTCGGGGGCCTGCAGCCGCCAGCGGACATCGACCCGGCGGCGGATCACGCCGGTGTTGGAGCAGGGGACATCGAGCAGGATGGCGTCGAAGGATTCGTGCCACTCGGGCGGCGCGGGTTGGGTCCAATCGTGGACCGAGATCGCGGCTTGGCCGGCATGCAGGCGTTCCAGGTTGTCGCGCAGGCGCGGCAGGCGTTTGTCGTTGGAATCGGTGCAGACCAGGGTGTCGGCCGAGCCAAGGGCGGCGGCGATGAGGAACGCCTTGCCGCCCGGCGCGGCGCAGGCGTCGAGCACCCGCTCGCCGGGGCGTGGGTCGAGCAGGTCGACCGCATGGCGGGTCGCCGGATCCTGGATGTAAACCGCGCCCGCCGCCAGTAGGGCGGTGGGCAGCGGGCCGTCGAGTTGATAGAACCCGGGCGCGGCGGCCAGCGGTTTGCCGGGCAGGTCGTGCGCGGCGATTGGGGGCGCGAGCGGATTGACGCGGAAATAAGTGGCGGCCGGCTGGTTGTTCCACTCCATCAGCGCGAGCGCCTCGCGCTTGCCGAAGCTGGCCTTCCAGCGGTTGAACAGCCAGTCCGGATGCGAGTGGGCAACGGTCGGAGGCAACTCCGCGACGTCGTCCAGCAAGCGCTTGCGGGCGGTGATCGAGCGGCGCAGCACCGCGTTGACCAGGCCGCGCACGCTGGCTTTGCCGGCCTCCACGGTTTCATTGACCGCGGCGTGCTCCGCCAGATCCATGATCAGGATCTGGCACAGCCCGACGCGCAGGACGTCGCGGGTTTCGGGGTCGAGCGTGCCTTCCCGCAGTTGGCCGATCCAGTGGTCGAGCAAGCGGCGGTGGCGCAGCACCCCGAACAGGATGGCTTGCAGCAGCCGCCGGTCCGCCGACGACAGCAGCCGGCGGTGGGCGTGGCGCTCGATCAGGCTTTCGGCGTAATCGTGGCCTTTGGCCCAGGCGCGCAGGGCGGAAACGGCGGCTTGGCGGACATGGAAATTCTTGGCGGGCATGGCAAGGTGGCGGGTGAGGATCGAGGGTACCACACGCGCTGAGAGCCGGTGCCGGTGAAGTCCTGAGTGTTGGTGGTGGCAAACTCCGTGACGCCGTGATGGAGCAGAGTCAAGCCCTGAAATGGGACAGACCTTTTGTGAAGAGAGGCGGCGGGCAGAATGCCCGCGCCACGGTGGCTCGGGCATTCTGCCCGGAGCCAATATGTAATAAGGGACACATACATTAAGGGACAGACCCTTTGTGTGAGAATGGCGCTATGGAGAGAGGCGGCGGGCAGAATGCCCACGCGGGCCCCCGCGTGCGGTCACCCGCATACATTAAGGGACAGACCCTTTGTGTGAGAATGGCGCTATGGAGAGAGGTGGCGGGCAGGTTGCCCACGCGGGCCCCCGCGTGCGGTCACCCGCACGCCTACAGAACCCCTTACCGGCTCCGATACAGCGCCACCAGCGCGGCACCAATTGCCTGCGACAAGTCGCCGAGCACGGCAGGCACGATCTGGATCGTGTCGCGCTGGGCCGGCCAGAGATAGGGGGCGGCGGCCTCGCGGATGAGTTGCAGGTAGCGCTTGCGGAATTCTGGGGTGGTCCCCTCGTGATCCATCAGTCCGCCGCCGATGATCACGATGCTCGGGTCGAGCGCCATCACCAGGTTGGCCACGTGCAGACCCATCACCCGTGCCTGGAAATCAAAGATTTCCAAGGCCAGCGCGTCGCCCTTCTGGGCCAGGCCGCGCAGCGACAGCACTTTGTCCTTGGCCGTGGCCTCGGAGGTGGCCAGCGCGTGGCTGGGATACTTGATCAGCTTGTCGGTCAGCAGGTGCGCCAGCCCGGAGATGGTGGTGTAGGCCTCGACACAGCCCCAGTCGCGGCCGCAGCCGCAGGGGAAGGGTTTGCCGGTGACTCCTAGCAGGTGAAGCGGCGCCGGCATGTGGCCGGCCTCCATGCCGGCGAGCGTGTCGCCCTCGAGCGCCAGCCCGTCGGTGCCTACGAAAGCCGCGCCCAGCCCCGAGCCCGGCATCAGCATCAGCACCGAGGCGGTGGTGGTGCCGCGAGCGATGCGCGCCTCGGCCACGCCGCCGTAGTTGCCGTCATTGCCGACGTCGAGGTGCACCGGCCGGCCGATCTTGTGGGCGAGGGCCGCGCTGTAGTCCTGATGGACGTCCCAGCCGCAGAAACTGTCAGGTAGATTGGGGGATTTGCCGAACACGCCGTAGCGTTCGTACGGGCCGGGAATGGCCAGGCCCACGCCGTGGACCTGCGACCAGTGGAGATCATTCTGGGCGAGGAAATCCGTGATGCCGTCAATCCAACCGCTGATAACCGCCTCGCGTCCGAGTTGCGAATTCGTCGGGCGCTGGAGCAGTTTGGTCGAGACGGCCTCGCCGCTTTCCCATACCGCGGCGCTCTTGGAAGTGGTTGCGCCGCTGTCCGTGCCGATGAAGATTTTGTTACTCATAGTCGGGGCGTAAGCTGAGGAACCGCCCCGCAAAGTCAAGCAGGATTCCTCACGCCTTGACGGTCTTGCCGTTGAGGCGCGTCTCGCGCACTTCGATGGTGCCGGCGACCACTTCCAGGAACGGTTGGCCCTGTTTGATGCCCACGGTGCCATAGCCGGTGGCGGTGGCCAGAAAGCAGCGGAAATCCCCGGCCAGGGGCGGATCGAGGTGGAGAACGCGATCCACCGCGTCGTAGCGCGCGCCGCTCATCCCCTGGAGCAAGCCATAACTGGCCATCGCCCGCGCATACCAGTGGCCGCACTCGTATTCGTTGAACGGATTGCGCACCCGCCCGTCGTAGCGGTCGCGGCAGATGCGGACGATTTCCAGGCCCTCCTCGACCAGTCCCATGAGCATGAGATGCGAGGCCACCTGATACTCGATGCCGGTCCAGACCTCGTCCGAATACACGAAGGGCAGTGACAATTTCCCGCCCTTGGGCCAGGTGCATAACAACAGCCCGCCCTCGGCACCGCAGGCATAACCGGGACGCTGCGGATTGGCATGCGTGGATAGATCGCGCCTGAGGTTATGCTTGTGGATCGCCTGGAGGTGGCTGGTGATCTGCTTGGCGTCGCACACCTGGCCGACTCCGCACACCAGCGCCATCCATGCGCCGAGCACCCCGTCGCTCAGGCAGCCGGTGCCGTATTGGTATTTCGGGCCCTCCTTTTCCATCAGTTCGAGCGCCTCGGGCGAATACTTGCCGCCGTTGCTCATGCTTTGGACCTGGGTCGGGTCCTTGGCCTGCAGCCCGTGCCACTGGATCTTCTGGATGTAATACTCGCCGTCGAAGAGGTCGCGCTCCATGCGCTGGACGCATTTTTCTAGCAACTCGGCGTGGAGCGGCTGCGGGTCGGCCAGCGCCTTGCCCATCAGGCAAGCCGCGGTGAGCGCGCCGAGGTAGAAACTCGTGCACATGCCCTCGGGTCCCCAGAACTCGATGTCGTAGGTGTTGTGGTGGGGTTCTTCCAGCCACCCCTTGTGGCCGGGGTCCCAGGTGGCGATGCAGTAATCCAGGCTGGCTTTGACCTTGGGCCAGAGCGTGCGCAGCCACGCGGTGTCGCCGCTGATGCGCCAGTCGCGGTGGACTTTCATGATCCCGCCGAGCTGGCCGTCGGCGGCGGCGTGGAAGTCGTGCACCAGCGGCCGGATCGGGAGCGCGCTGCGGAATGCCTGGTGGCCGCGGTTGTCCTGCGAGGGCCCGAACTCGGTTTCACGCAGCGTGCGTTCCAGCGCCGGAAAAAGGTGCGGCAGGGATTGCGCGTAGTTCCAGACGTGGGTGCAGGATCCGGCGCAGCAGCCCGTGTTGTCGCCGCAGCCTTCCCAGGCCCAGACGCGGCCGTCGGCCTGGCGCAGCACGGTGGGGGACTTCAGGATTGTTAGATTGGCGGCCACCGCGTCGATGACCTCGGCGGGCAGCGTCGAGTCGTGGAAACAGTCGCTGAAGCGCCGCGACTTGGCGCGCAACGCGTCGTAGTGATCGCGCCAGTAGCCGGCCACCGCGTCGATGTTGGCGAAGCGGCTGGCATACCAGGGTTGGTGGTTGCCTTGGGTGGTTCGGGCGCCGCCCGCCGGCTCGGGGTCCTTGCCGGTGCGGATGGTGGTTTGTCCCACATGCCACGCCAGCCGCAGCACGAGGGTTTTGCTTGCCCCAGGTGCCAGCGTGAACGGCACGAACAGGGAGGCGCCGGGGGACGCGTCACCTTCCGTTAGCGGCGGGCGCTCGACGCATTTGCCCCGGGCGATTTCGTTCCAGGCCGTCGTGAGCGGATCCCACCACCCGCCGCGGAACCAGGCGTGATTGACCTTCACCGCGGGATCGTTGACCGTCGCGCAGAACGCGCCTTCCTCCCAGCCGCGGTCCTTGGCGCCCGCACTCCAGAGGGTGAAGCCGCCGGAGGCGGCCTTGACCGCCTGCGGGTTTTTGCCGACAGCCATGAAGTTCTTGGCGTTCCACGAGAACACCGCCTCGACGGCCCGGGCGGATTTGTTAGTGAAGCGGTATTCGATGCCGGCCACCGGCAGGCTGGCGTGGTCCGCGTCGCCCGGTTCGAACGGGCTCCAGCCGCAGATCTCGACATCCAGTGGCATCTCCTTGTCGGATAGATTGATGGTGGCAAACGGGAAGCGCGCGGCAAACGAGACTTCGCGGAAACGCGGCAACCCGAACGAGGTGCCCGTCGCTCCCATGCCGGTGCCGGGCGCGCCGAATTTTTTCCAGTTGGGCACCGGGCCTTCGAGCACGCGCGCGACATTGACGTCGCCCTTCACGCACAGCGCGGCAAACATGCACGGCTCGTTGAACACATCCGGCTGGTTGCGCAATGAAACATGGGACAGCGCGCCGGTGCCTTCCAAACAGATCATGCCCGCGCCCATCCCGCCCATTGGGAAGGCCACGCGGTTGAGACGCTCGCCGGTGTAACGCCCGTCGTATCTCGCGGGTCCTCCTCCTCCTCCGCCGGTCGTGGCGGTTAGGCGGGCGGGTTGGGAGTCCGTCGCGGCGGCAGACGCGCCAATGCTGCCGAGTCCGCTCACGGTGGCGGCGGAGAGCTTGAGGAAGTCGCGGCGGGGCAGGAACGCCGGGCTGGGTTGGTGGTCTGACATGATGCGTTGCACGCAGATACGGCGGTCATCCGCCGGATTTTTCAGCCATCGCCGGCAGGCCCGCTGCCGCACGGGATGCGCCTGGCGCACCGTGACACCGCTGAGCGGATGCCAAGCAGTGACATACCCATGCGTGGAAGATCCGGCAAATTCTCCGTCCTTTCCCGATGATTGGTGCGATCGCATCAATAATCGGGGGGTGACATCGGCCTGAATGGTGGCAGGGTTCAGCGATGCCGCCTGTCACCCCCATTCTTGAGGCCGATCGTCTGGTCAAGGTTTTCGGGGAGCTCACCGCCTTGGACGGGCTGTCGTTTGCGCTGGCCCCGGGCGAGTCGCTCGGGCTGCTGGGCGTCAACGGCGCGGGCAAGACCACCGCCATGAACCTGCTGTTGGGGCTGACCACCCCAACCTCCGGGATGGTCCGCATCTTCGGCCTCGACTTGTGGCAGCACCGGATCGAAATCCTGCGCCAGATCAATTTTTCCTCGGCCTACACCAGCCTGCCGTCGAACCTGCTGGTGTGGCAGAATCTAACTGTCTTTGCCAAGCTCTACGGGGTGGCCCGCCCCCGGCAGCGCATCGAGGAGCTGTTGGAGCGGCTCGACATCACCCACCTTCGCAAGAGCGTCACCGGCAAGCTCTCGGCGGGCGAGTCGACCCGGGTCAACCTGGCCAAGGCCCTGCTCAACGAGCCGCGGCTGCTGCTGCTTGACGAGCCGACCGCCTCGCTCGATCCCGACATCGCGGACCGGGTTCGCAAGCTGCTGCGCAAGCTCCAGCGGGAGCGGGGGCTGTCGATCCTCTACACCTCGCACAACATGCGCGACATCGAGGAGGTGTGCGACCGGTTGGTGTTTTTGCACGGCGGCAAGGTGATGGCCGAGGGCACGCCGGGCGACATCTACGCCCGCTACAACCGCACCTCGTTGGAGGACCTGTTCATCGGCGTGGCCCGCGGCGAGGTCGATGCGATCGGCCTCAAGTGATTTCTCCCTGGAACCCACCCATCATTCATGCCCTTCTCATTCAATTCCGTCGCAGCGCTGGTGCTGCGTTATGTGTTTCTCTACACGCGCCACCCGGTGCGGCTGGTGGAGCTGATCTTCTGGCCGCTGGTGGACCTGCTGGTGTGGGGGTTTCTAACAATACATCTGCAGCGGCAGGCGGCGGGCGGGGTGGCCGGCGGCATGACATTCCTGTTGGGCGGGGTGATCCTGTGGGACGTGCTGTTCCGCTCGCAGCAGGGCGTGGCGATCTCGTTTTTGGAGGACGTGTGGACGCGCAACCTGCTCAACGTGTTCGTGGCGCCGGTGCGCACCGTGGAATACGTCACCGCCACCTGCCTGGTGGGAGTGTTGCGCGTCGGCGTCACCCTGCTGGTGCTGGCGGTGGTGGCGGCGCTGGCCTACGGTTTCAAGCTATCGGCTTTCGGGCTCGGGCTGCTGCCGTTTCTGGCCAACCTGATGATGTTCGGGTGGTTTCTGGGCATGGTCTCGACCGCGCTGATCATGCGCTGGGGGCAGGCGGCCGAGAGCCTGGCCTGGGCGGTGCCGTTCTTCATCCAGCCGCTGGCGGCGGTTTTCTATCCGGTGTCGGTGCTGCCGGGCTGGCTGCAGCCCATCGCCAACGCCTTGCCCTGCACCGCGGTGTTTGAGGGCATGCGCAGCGTGCTGGCCGGCCACCCCACGCCGTGGGGGCTGATCCGCCAGGCGCTGCTGCTCAACCTGGTGTGGGGCGTGGCGGCGGGACTGTTCTTCGCGGCCAACCTCAGGTATGTTAGGAAGACCGGGCTGCTGGTCAAGGTGGCGACCCAGTGAGTCGGCTCAACCGTGGCTGCCGCGTCCCGCGGCAGGCGCGCACACCCTGCGTGTTGTAACCCACACGGCCACCCGCCTACGCGGAATACACCACCACCGGGCCGACGCCGGGGCCCTGCACGCGCCGGAGCTTCTCGACCGCCTGGTGGACGGCGCGGGCGGCGGCCAGCGCATCGTCGGGCGTGTTGAGGCGGGAGAAGCTGACGCGCAGGCTGGATTTTGCCCGGGCGGTTGGGATGCCCATGGCGAGTTGGACGTGAGAGGGGTTTTGTTTGCCGGTGAGGCAGGCGGAGCCGGCCGAGCAGGCGACCCCGGCCTCGTCGAGCAGGATCAAGAGGCCCGCGGCGTCGCATTGAGCGAATGACAGATGGCTGGTGTTGGGCAGGCGGCGGGAGGGGTCCCCGTTGATGATGACCCCGGTGGTTTCTGCCAGAACCGCGGCCTCGAACGCGTCGCGCAGCGCGCTCACTGGAGGTGCCGACGGATCGGTGAGGTGGCGCAGCGCTGCGGCTGCGGCGGCGCCCATGCCGACGATGCCGGCGGTGTTTTCGGTGCCGCTGCGGCGGCCGGCTTCCT
>JBAXBG010000107.1:0-12792 GCA_037142115.1 Verrucomicrobiota bacterium
CGGCCGGAGCCGCCTTGGCCGTGGCCGCCGCTTTTGCAGGTTTGGCCGCCGCTTTTGCAGGTTTGGCCGCCGCTTTCACGGGCTTGGCCGCCGCTTTCACGGGCTTGGCCGCCGCTTTGGCAGGCTTCGAGGGTTTACTGGCCGCAGCGGGCTTGAGGGCGGACTTCACGGTCCCTTTTGGAGGGGAAGCTGATTTCGATGTGGTTTTCTTCGCAGCCATGGCGCAGAGATTCAAATGCGGGTGATGGGAACATTCGCGCGGTCCGGTGACGGGGGCGGCGGATGAGGGAGCGGTGGGTTAGCCCGTTAAGCTCACTCCATCAAGGCGAAAGTTCCAGATCCGCAAAATAAGTCATTGGCAGGTTTCTGGCAGGAGACTTGAAATGCCTGAGCACCTGGCTATGGTGCGGGCTCGCCATGCAGCTCAGTGCCATCGTAGAAGCCCTTCTTGTCGCGTCTCAAGATCCACTCGCCGCCGAGGATCTTGCCCGCTTGGTCCGCGCGCGGGCGGCCGAGGCTGATGACATCCGGATTCGTGAAATCGAAGACGGCAAGGTGGCATCCGCCTTGCCGGATTGGCTCACCGCGCTCGCCGCGACCACCGCGGATCAGGTGATCGAGGCGATCGGGCAATTGAACGCGGCGTATCAGGCGAGTGAGCGCGCGTTCACCATCATGGACCGCCCGAAAGGCTGGAAACTCTATACCCGGGTCGAATACGGCGACTTCGTCCGTCAGCTCTTCCCGGGCCGCAAGCCCGAGCGGATGAGCGGACCCGCGATGGAAACCCTGGCCATCATCGCCTACCGCCAGCCGATCACCAAAGCCGCCATCGAGGCGGTCCGCGGCGTGGCCTGCGACGGCATGATCCAAAAACTCCTGGATCGCGATCTGATCCGAATCGGCGGTCGCGCCATGCTGCCCGGGCGCCCCTTGTTGTATGAAACCACCGACCTGTTTTTCGAGCATTTCGGTATCCGCTCGATCGACGACCTGCCCAACGCCTCGGAACTGCGCAAGGTGAAACTCCCCGATCCCGAGAACACGCCGCCGGTGCATGACTCCGAACAACTCGCCCTCGGTGCGGTGGGCAGCCCCGCCGCCCCGGCCGAGCCCGCGGCGGACGCCACCCTCACTCAAGCATGAACCCGTCCCATCCCGTGAACCTCGACGACATCCGCCTGCAAATCGACACGATCGATCAAGACTTGCTCGGCCTGCTCAACCGCCGCGCCGACCTGGTCCATGAAGTGGGCGTCGTCAAAAAACGCGACGGCCTGCAAATCTATGCCCCGGAACGCGAGGAGGCCCTGCTGCGGCGCCTCGTCGCGATGAACCAAGGCCGCCTGCCCGAAAAATCGGTGCGCGCCATCTACCGGGAAATCATGTCCGCCGCCCTCGCCCTCGAGGAAGACCTCAAAATCGCCTACCTCGGCCCCGAAGGCACCTGGACCCATCAGGCGGCCATCAAGAAATTCGGCTACTCGGTCAACTACGCGCCGCAACCGAATTTTTCGGATGTGTTCGACCAGGTGACCCGCCGCGCGGCAGACTACGGGGTGGTGCCAATCGAAAATTCCACCGAGGGAGCGGTCTCCCACACCTTGGATTTGTTCGTGGATTCGCCGTTGCACATTTGCGCGCAAATCCTGCTGCGCATTGAGAACGGTCTGATGGCCGCCATTCCGCGCGAAAAAATCACGACCCTCTATTCGCATCCGCAGGTCTTCGGGCAATGCCGCGGCTGGATCCACAAAAACTTCCCGAATGCCGAGCTCGTCGAGGTATCCTCCACCACCAAGGCCGCCCAAATCGCCCGCGACCAGGCCGCCCAAGGGGCCGCCGCCCTCGGTGGCGCGCTCGCCGCCGAGTTGTATGGCCTCAACCTGTTGGAGTCCTTCATCCAGGACCGCGCCACCAACACGACGCGCTTCCTGGTCATCGGCGAGAAAACCTGCCCGCCCACCGGCCATGACCGGACCTCGATCCTGTTTGCCATCCATGACCGTCCCGGCTCACTGGTCAAAGCGCTCCAGGCGTTCGACCATTTCCACATCAACCTCTCGAAAATCGAATCCCGCCCGTCGAAACGCAAGGACTGGGAATACATCTTCTACGTCGATCTGGCCGGCCACTGCGACGATCCGAAAGTCGCGGAAGCCTTTGAGGAACTCTCGCGCCATTGCTCGCTGGTCAAACTGCTCGGGTCCTACCCGGATGCCGTCGAGTGAGGTGCCGGGCCCCCTCCGCGCCACCGCTGGCTCCGCGCTTAATGGAAAGGCTCCGGGCAGAATGCCCGGGCCACCGTGGCGCGGGCATTCTGCCCGCCGCCTTCTTCCGCCACCCGCGCCCCAGCAAGGTTACCGTGGCAACCGAAATTCCAGTTGCCACGGCGCGGGTCCAGTGAATAATCGATCTCAATCCCTATGAACACCCGCCTGATGCCATCCCCGCGCGAAACCGCGACCCTCGACACCGCCGCCCTGCGCGCCACCTTCCTGCTCGACGATCTGTTTGTCCCCGGCGAGGTGACGCTGGTCTACACCGACCTCGACCGGGCGGTGGTCGGCAGCGCGATGCCCACCACCCAGCCGCTAGAACTCGGCAACGACGACGCGCTCAAGGCGGACTTCTTCTGCCAGCGCCGCGAGCTCGGCATCCTCAACCTCGGCGAGGCCGGCAGCATCGTGGTCGACGGCACGACCTATCAACTCGGCCCGCACGACTGCCTTTACGTCGGGCGCGGCAGCCGCGAGATCCGTTTTACCAGCGCCGCCGCCGCCACCCCGGCGGTTTTCTATCTGGTCAGCTACCCGGCCCACGCCGTGTATCCCACGACTCACGCGACGCGCGCCGACGCCAACCGCGTCGAAGTCGGCACCCGCGACGAGGCCAACGAGCGCACGATTTTCCAGTATGTGCATTTGAACGGCATCAAGAGCTGCCAGCTGGTGCTCGGCTTCACCGAGTTCAAAACCGGCAGCATCTGGAACACGATGCCTTGCCACACCCACGACCGCCGCAGCGAGGTCTATTGTTATTTCGATGTCCCGGCCGAGCAGCGCGTCCTCCACATGATGGGCCAACCCCAGGAAACCCGCCCGCTGTGGGTCGCCAACCGCCAGGTCGTCCTCTCACCGCCGTGGTCGATCCATTGCGGGGCCGGCACCGCCAGCTATCGCTTCGTGTGGGCGATGGGCGGCGAAAACCAGGCGTTCACCGACATGGACCGCGTCGAGATTTCCGCCCTGCGCTAACCGAACACCCCTGACGCCCATGAACCTGTTCGATCTCAGCGGCAAAACCGCCCTCGTCACCGGCTGCAAGCGCGGCATCGGCTACGCCATGGCCGAGGGCCTGGCCGAAGCCGGCGCCAACATCATCGGGGTGAGCGCCAGCCTCGAAACCCACGGCAGCGCGATTGAACGCGCCGTGACCGCCCTGGGCCGGACCTTCGCCGGCTATCAGTGCGATTTCTCCCAGCGCGACCAGGTGAAAGCCTTCGCCGCCAAGGTGATGGCCGAGCACGGCGTGCCCGACATCCTGGTCAACAACGCCGGCACCATCAAACGCAAGCCCGCCGCCCAACACCCGGATGAATATTGGTTCGAGGTCATCGATGTGAACCTCAATGCCCAGTTCCTGCTGAGCCGCGACATCGGCGCCCAAATGATCGCGCGCGGCAGCGGTAAAATCATCTTCACCGCCTCCCTGCTCACGTTCCAGGGCGGCCTCACCGTCCCGGGCTACGCCGCATCCAAAGGCGGCATCGGCCAGCTCACCAAGGCGCTCGCCAACGAGTGGGCCGCCAGCGGCGTCAATGTCAACGCCATCGCCCCCGGCTACATCTCCACCGACAACACCGAGGCCCTGCGCGACGACCCGCTCCGCAGCCAGCAAATCCTCGCCCGCATTCCGGCCGGTCGTTGGGGCGAACCCGCCGATTTCAAAGGACCCGTCGTGTTCCTGGCCAGTGAAGCCTCGCGCTATGTCAACGGCGAGATCCTCGTCGTCGATGGCGGCTGGATGGGCCGCTGACACGGGGCGCGTGGAGGACAGGCGTCTCGCCTGTCACGGAAGACAGGCGTCCCGCCTGTCACGGCGCAACCGTGTGGCTTGAACCGCACTCCTAACGCAATCCAACAGGCGCGACGCCTGTTGGCCCTGACAGCCGGGACGGCTGTCTTCCTCGCTGTCGGCTACGGCTTGGGCATGGTGATCATCGGGAAATCATCGCTGCGGAATGGCGTGACGGGCAGCCCGTCCTTGGTGCGCAGATTGCAGACCGGGTTATCCGCCCAGGCATAGCGCACGGCAATCGGCGTGGGCACCTTGTCGCTCCAGACGTCCAACTGGTCGTTGCCGACGATCTTGGCCTGCGCCCATTGCCAGACCTTGTCGGGGCCACAGATGGCAAAGCCGGTGACCTCGGCGATGTCCAGGGTGCGGAGCGCTCCGCCAAAGCAATCCAGGGTCACCACGGCATGGGAATCCTTGATCTCCATCGCTTTGAACTCGGGGCTGTGATAGGGCAGCTTGATTCCGTAATCCTTGACCAAGGCCCAGCGTGCGAGTCGCGCCGCTACATCGGTTTTGTTCTTGGGATGGATGTCATTGCCTTCGCCTAGATCGATGATGACGGCCTGTCCGGTGTTAGGAAGCTTGAGGGTCTTGGTTTGGGATTCGCGCAACTCCGCCCAGTTGCTCTCCCCCGGAGTGGGCTTTTCCGCCATGAAATCCGCCAGTTGCACCCAGTAAAACGGGAAGTCACCCTGTTTCCACTCGGCGCGCCATTGTTCGATCATGTAGGGAAACAGCTGGGCATACTCGTAAGCACGGCCGGCGTTGGACTCGCCCTGATACCAGATCACGCCCTTCATGCCGTAGCCAAGGGTGGGGTTCATCATGCCGTTGAAAATATTGCCGGGGCGGGCGTTGCCTTTCAACCAGGACGTCGGATTGTTGGGTGCGCGCGGGGGCAGTTGGTTCGCGGCCTTGGCCGCTGCCGCCAGCGCCGTCCATTTTTCCATCGCCGCCGCGTAGTCCGCCTTGGCTTGGTCAGTCGTCGCGTTGGCTTCCTGCTGGACGGTGCGCTCCATGAGCGCCTTGAAGCGCGGGTCTTTCTCCAGGCTGCTGCGGCGCACCCAAGCCTCGGCGGCGGACCCGCCCCAGGCATTGTTGATCAATCCGACCGGCACGCCGAGCACTTGATGCAGATAGCGGCCGAAGAAAAACCCGACGGCGGAGAAGCTCTTGCAGTTGTCGGGTTTGCAGGTTGACCACTGGCCTTTGAAATCGCTTTGTAGCTCTTGGGTGCCCAGCAACGGCACCGTGACCAGCCGCAGGCCTGGCAGATTGGCGGTGAGCGCTTCCAGGTCGCCCTTCCAATCGCCGCCCAGCGCAAACCCCATGTTGGACTGACCCGAGCACATCCATACTTCGCCTATCAAAATATCCTGCAGGGTGCGCGCCGAGGTGCCCTCGATCGTCATGGACTGGGCGGTGGCATTGGCCGGCATCGGGTCAAGGCTCACGGTCCACTTGCCATCCTTGCCGGCGGTGGCGGTCTTGGTCTGACCGGCAAAGGTCACCGTCACCTTGGTGCCGGGGCTATCCCAGCCCCAGATCGGATCGGCCTGTTTTTGTTGCAGCACCATCTGGTCGCCGATGATGGCCGGGAGTTTCAGTTCGGCGCGCGACGCGTCAGTCAGCGCGAGCAGGGTGGTGAGCAGCAGGAGGGTGCGTTTCATGGGTGGTGGGATCGTGGGAACTTAGCGCATACGCCTGCCCCGGCACGCTTCTTTCGAAAAATCATTGCCGCACGCCCGATTTCACCAGACCCGCGCCGCATCCGTCGGGCTTGGCACAAATTTCGCTCACTTAGCAGCCTCAACGCGAAACGATCCACCTCCCCAAGCACGTCGCTTCCAGCGTAAGAAAAGACCGCCTTTAGGCGGACTCTTCAATTCCAGCCGGTCCGCCCCAAATGAGCCGAAAGTTAGCGCCATTCGGGTCTGGCACCCGACATTTCCGCCGATCCGCCTCCCCCGGCATCTCCCAGCCTTGACAGCACCCGCTCGGGAAAGCAGATTCCCGCCCGTTTGGTCTGCGGATTGCCGCACTTCCTGATTTTGCAGGGATGCGATGGCACGCAAACTGCGCTATTTTCAATGGTTTCTCTCCGTTGCCCATCGTCCTCCATCACCGGTCTTCGATTCCAACTCCAATCCACCACCACTCCAATTCCATGCCCGCTTCTCCGACATCCCCGCTTGGTTGGCCTCAACCCCAGGGTCTTTGGCACCCATCGCACGAAAAAGATTCGTGTGGCGTAGGATTCATCGCCCACCTCAAGGGCAAGCGGTCCCACGACATCATCCTCAAAACCCTGACGATGAACGCCCAAATGGACCATCGCGGTGCCAGCGGCTCGGATCCCGCCACCGGCGACGGTGCCGGCATCTTCATCCAAATGCCCGACAAGTTCCTGCGCAAGGAAATGGCCAAAAAGAGCATCGAACTGCCACCCGAAGGGTCCTACGGCGCGGGCCTGGTGTTCCTGCCGCCCGACCCCAGCGAGCGCGAGGCCGCCATGCAGGTCTTCGAAATCGTCATCCGCGCCGAAGGCCAGAAATTCATCGGCTGGCGCTCGGTGCCCGTCAACAGCAAGATCCTCGGCATCACCTCCGGTCGCTACGAGCCCACCATCAAACAGGTGTTCATCGAAAAAAACCCGGAGATCACCGATCCGATGGAGTTCGAGCGCATCCTCTATGTGATCCGCAAGCGCGTCGCCGCATGGATTCGCAACAACGAAATCCCTAACAAATTTGCCGACGTCCACGGCAACAAGGCCAACACCTTCCCCGGTGCCGACTACCATTACGTCACCGGCCTTTCGGCACGCACCATGATCTACAAGGGCATGCTCACCCCGTGCCAGTTGTCCGAATACTTCCCGGATTTCCACGACCCGGAGTTCGAGTCGGCGCTGGCCCTGATGCACACCCGCTTCTCGACCAACACCTTCCCCAGCTGGTCGCGCGCCCACCCCAACCGGTTCATCGCCCACAATGGCGAAATCAACACCGTCATGGGCAACGCCAACTTCATGAAGGCCCGCCAGGCCCTCTGCCAGAGCGACAAGTTCCATGGCGACATCTCGCGAATCTTCCCGGTCATCAACGAGGACGGCTCGGACTCCGCCCGCTTTGACAACGCCCTCGAGTTCATGCATTACGGCGGCTACGATCTGGTCCACGCCATGATGATGATGATTCCCGAGCCTTGGGAACGCCACACCATGATGGACGAGGACAAAAAGGCGTTCTACGAATTCCACGCCTGCATGATGGAGCCCTGGGACGGCCCGGCCTCGATCACCTTCTCCGACGGCCTGCAAATCGGCGCCGTGCTCGACCGCAACGGCCTGCGCCCGAGCCGCTACTACGTCACCAACGACGACCTGGTCATCATGGCCTCGGAGGTCGGCGTCATCCCCGACCTCGACCCGCTCAGCGTGGTGGAAAAAGGCCGCCTGCGCCCGGGCCGCATGTTCCTGGTGGACATGCAGGAAGGCCGCATCGTCCCCGACGAGGAAGTCAAGCGCCGGGTCTATTCCGCCAAACCCTACAAGCAGTGGTTGGACGACAACCGCGTCCTGCTCAAGGACCTGCCGGCACCCAAGGCCGCCATCGCCGTCGAGGAGGAACGCATCCTCGAACGCCAGCGCGCCTTCGGCTATACCTACGAGGACCTGCGCATCCTCATCGGCCCCACTGCCACCACCGGCGTCCAACCGATTTCCTCGATGGGCAACGACACCCCGCTCGCCGTGCTCTCCGAGAAACCGCAGCACCTCTATCAATATTTCAAGCAGATCTTCGCCCAGGTCACCAACCCGGCCCTCGACTGCATCCGCGAGGAACTCGTCACCGCCACCGAAACCTTCCTCGGCTCCGAGGGCAACCTGCTCGCCCCCGGCCCCAAGAGCTGCCGGATGATCCGCCTCGACACCCCGCTGCTCGACAACAAGCAGCTCGCCCAGTTGCGAGAGGTCGCCTTGGACGGTTTCAAATCCGTCACGCTCGACGCGCTGTTCCCCACCCATCAGGGCGGGGCCGGTCTGGAACTGGCCTTCGACCAGCTGTGCAAGACCGCCGACAAGGCGATCGCCGACGGCACCAACATCCTCATTGTCTCTGACCGCAAGATCGACGCCACGCACGCCGCGATGCCCACCCTGTTGGTCATGGGCGGTCTCCACCACCACCTGGTGCGCTCAGGCACCCGCACCCTCGTTTCCATCGTCCTGGAAACCGGCGAGGCCCGCGAGGTCCATCATTTCGCCACCCTCATCGGTTACGGCGCGGATGCCATCAATCCCTACATGGCCTTCGACTCGATCCATCAGATGATCCTCGATCAGATGCTGACCATCGACTTCGACAAGGCGGTCTACAACTATCTGAAGGGCTCGATCAAGGGAGTGGTCAAGACCATGGCCAAGATGGGCATCTCCACCGTCGCCTCCTACCGCGGCGCCCAGATCTTCGAGACCATCGGCCTGCAGATGGACCTGGTGAACAAGTATTTCACCGGCACCTCGAGCCGCTGCAAGGGCTCGGGCATCGACCAGATCGCCGAGGAGTCGCTCATCCGCCACCGCGCCGCGTTCCCCGACCGCCACCTCCAGACCGCCGAGCAAACCCTCGATTCCGGCGGCATCTATCAATGGCGCAGCGACGGCGAATACCACCTGTTCAACCCGGAAACCATCCACCTGCTCCAACAGGCGGTGCGCACCGACAACTACGCGACCTACAAGAAGTACGCCGCCAAGGTCAACGAGCAGAGCGAGAACCTCTCGACCCTGCGCAGCCTGATGCGCTTCCGCCACAACCGCCCGGCCGTGCCCATCGACGAGGTGGAATCCATCGAGGCCATCACCAAGCGCTTCAAGACCGGTGCCATGTCCTACGGCTCGATCTCCCAGGAAGCCCACGAAACGCTCGCCATCGCCATGAACCGCATCGGCGGCAAGTCCAACACCGGCGAGGGCGGCGAGGACCCGGAACGCTTCAAGACCCTGCCTAACGGCGACAGCAAACGCTCCGCCATCAAGCAGGTCGCCTCCGGCCGCTTCGGCGTGACCAGCGAATACCTGGTCAACGCCGACGAAATCCAGATCAAGATCTCGCAGGGTGCCAAGCCCGGCGAAGGCGGCGAACTGCCGGGCTCCAAGGTTTATCCGTGGATCGCCAAGGTCCGCTACTCGACCCCCGGCGTCGGCCTGGTGTCGCCCCCGCCCCACCACGACATCTACTCGATCGAAGACCTCGCCGAGCTGATCCACGACCTCAAGAATGCCAACACCCGCGCCCGCATCAACGTCAAGTTGGTGGCCGAAGTCGGCGTCGGCACCATCGCCGCGGGCGTCGCCAAGGCCCACGCCGATGTGATCCTCATCTCCGGCCACGATGGCGGCACCGGCGCATCCCCGTCGTCCTCGATCTACAACGCCGGCGCCCCGTGGGAACTCGGCCTGGCCGAAACCAACCAGATCCTGCTGCTCAACGACCTGCGCAGCCGGGTCGTGCTCGAAACCGACGGCCAGCTCAAGACCGGCCGCGACGTGGCCGTGGCCGCGTTGTTAGGTGCCGAGGAATACGGCTTCGCCACCGCCCCGCTGGTGACCGTCGGCTGCCTGATGATGCGCGTCTGCCAGAAAAACACCTGCCCGGTGGGCATCGCCACCCAGGACCCCGAACTGCGCAAAAACTTCGCCGGCAAACCGGAACATGTGGTCAATTTCATGCGCTTCATCGCCATGGAAATGCGCGAGATCATGGCCGAGTGCGGCTTCCGCACGATCCAGGAAATGGTCGGCCACGCCGAGTGCCTCGACACCGCCGAAGCCACCGACCACTGGAAGGCCTGCGGCGTGGACCTCACCACCCTGTTTCACAAGCCCGACGTCGGCGAGAACGTCGGCACGTTCTGCCAGATCCCCCAGGACCACAACCTGGCACAGGCGCTCGACAACACCCACCTGCTGGCGCTGTGCCGCCCCGCCATCGAACGCGGCGAAAAGGTCCGGGCGGAATTGCCCATCACCAACGTCAACCGCGTGGTTGGCACCATCACCGGCAGCGAAGTCAGCCGCAAACACGGCGGCGCGGGCCTGCCGGAAGACACGATCTATCTGAAGTTCAACGGCAGCGCCGGCCAGTCGTTCGCGGCCTTCACCCCGCCCGGCATGACCTTCGTGCTCGAGGGCGACGCCAACGACTACGTCGGCAAGGGCCTCTCCGGATCCAAGGTCATCGTCTATCCGCCCAAAGGCTCCGCCCTCAAGGCCGAGGACAACGTCCTCATCGGCAACGTCGCGTTCTACGGCGCCACCGCCGGCGTGGCCTACATCAACGGCATCGCCGGCGAACGGTTCTGCGTCCGCAACTCCGGCGTCAAAACCGTGGTCGAGGGCATCGGCGACCATGGCTGCGAATACATGACCGGCGGCCAGGTCATCGTGCTGGGTGAAACCGGCCGCAACTTCGCCGCCGGCATGTCCGGCGGCATCGCCTACGTCTACGATATCGACGGGATCTTCGAGAAGCGCCTCAACAAGGACATGGTCAACCTCTATCGACTCATCGAGTGCGGGGACGCCGACATCGCCCTGGTCAAGGCCGAGATCACCCAGCACGTCGCCCTCACCGGTTCGGCGCGCGGCCAATGGCTGCTCGACCACTGGACCGCCGAGCTGCCCAAGTTCTTCAAGGTCTTCCCGCGCGACTACGAGCGCATGCTCGAGTGCTTCCGCAAGGTCGAGGAACAAGGGCTCTCGGGCGACGAGGCCGCAATGGCCGCCTTCGACGAAAACCTCCGGGACCTGTCGCGCGTCGGCGGGAATTGATCCAAAGACACAAGACTTCAAGACACAAGACGCAAGAGAAGAGAATGAAGAGGATGAAGCCATGCTCCAGGATCCGCAAAAGAGAAGCCAACGCTAAAGCGAATTCTTCTCTTGAGTCTTGAAGTCTTGAGTCTTGCGTCTGACATCTAACAAAATCAACAAACATTATCATGGGCAAGCCAACAGGATTCATGGAAATCGCGCGCCAGACGGATTCCGAAATCGCGCCACTCGAGCGCCTCAAGAACTGGCGGGAATTCAAGATTCACGGCGAGGACAAGCTGCGCCGCGAGCAGGGTGCGCGCTGCATGGACTGCGGCACGCCGTTCTGCCACACCGGCCACATCCTCTCCGGCATGGCCAGCGGCTGCCCGATCAACAATCTGATTCCGGAGTGGAACGACCTGATTTTCCGCGGCCGCTGGAAAGAAGCGCTGGAACGCCTCCACAAGACCAACAACTTCCCGGAATTCACCGGCCGGGTGTGCCCCGCCCCGTGCGAGGGCTCGTGCGTGCTCGGCGTGATCCAGCCGCCCGTCACCATCAAGAACAACGAACAGGCCATCACCGACCGCGGCTGGGACGAAGGCTGGGTCACCGCCAAAATCCCCACACAGCGCACCGGCCGCAAGGTCGCCGTCGTCGGCTCCGGTCCGGCCGGGCTGTCCTGCGCCGACCAGCTCAACCAGGCCGGCCACACCGTCACCGTGTTCGAGCGTGAAGACCGCATCGGCGGACTGCTCATGTATGGCATACCTAACATGAAGCTCGCCAAGGAGGAGGTGGTCACCCGCCGGGTCAAGCTCATGACCGAGGAAGGCATCGTGTTCAAAACCGGCATCGCCGTCGGCACCGACACGGCGTGGACCGCCCAGCGCCTGCGCGGCGAATTCGACGCGGTGGTGCTGTGCTGCGGCGCCACCCTCGGGCGCGACCTGCCGATCGAGGGCCGCGATGCCGCCGGCGTGCACCAGGCCATGGAGTTCCTCACCGAAAACACCCGCTACCAGCTCGACCACCACTTCGACGGCACCCGCCCGGCCCTCAACGCCTCCGGCAAGGACGTCGTGGTCATCGGCGGCGGCGACACCGGCACCGACTGCGTCGGCACCAGCCTGCGCCACGGCTGCAAGAGCGTCATCCAATTGGAGATCATGCCGCAGCCGCCGCTGGAGCGCGCCGCCAACAACCCGTGGCCCGAGTGGCCCAAGGTATACAAGATGGACTACGGCCAGGAGGAAGCCGCCGCCGTCCAGGGCCGCGATCCGCGCCACTATCTGGTCCAAACCAAACGTTTCATCAAGGATGGCGCCGGCAACCTGTCAGGCCTGGAAATCTGCGACATCGAGTGGGCCAAGGACGACCAGGGCCGCTTCAGCCCCAAGGAAAAGCCCGGCACCGCCCGCGTCATTCCCGCGCAACTCGCCCTGCTGGCGATGGGATTCCTCGGCCCCGAACCTGCGATCGTCGAGCACTTCGCCCTCGACACCGACGCCCGCACCAACGTCCAGGCCGATCACGGTAAGTTCACCACCAACCTGACCGGCGTCTTCGCCGCCGGCGACATGCGCCGCGGACAATCGCTGGTGGTGTGGGCCATCAACGAAGGCCGCGGTGCCGCCCGCGAGTGCGACCGCTTCCTCATGGGCCGCACCCAGCTTCCCTGACACCCCTGAGTCACTCACCCCGATGGGGAAGCCGCTCTTCTGAAAGCGCAGAGGCGCACCGGGGGGCTTCAGAGTCCGCCTGAAGGCGGGACTACTTACGCTGGAACCGACGTGCTCGGGGAGGTAGGCGCGTTCGTCAGAACGCGGCGCTGCCTGCGGGCTATCCGGGTGACGCGGATTCAGAGCCCGCCTGCAGGCGGACTACCT
>JBAXBG010000108.1:0-12681 GCA_037142115.1 Verrucomicrobiota bacterium
GAAAAAGTCATGAAAATTATAGCACACACCTTTAGGATGATCTGCGTATTTGATAGGTTGCAGTCATCTTCTCCGCGTAATCCTCTTCCATCCGTGAAATCTGTGGTTGAAAAACGTAGCCTCAGCCCCTTCCTTTTTCCTTTGTTAGCAACGACCGAGTGACTTTAATGAATACCCGCAAACGAATTTTGGTCGTCGATGACCATCCGCTGGTGCGCAGCGGCTTGTTCCAGGCAATCGCAGCGGCGGGCGAACTGGAGGTCTGCGGCGAGGCGGGGGGCTGGAACGAGGCGTTGGAGAAGCGCGATCACGTCATGGCTCGTGGCGCGACACTGGCAGCCTAACGGCACTTAGGCAAGCAACCCTTGCGCCAATGGCCGGGCGGCGGGGCCCTAGTGCTATTACTAATTAGGTGGCGCGGCCTCGATGAGGCCGCAGATCATGGAAGGAGACCGGGATGCCAGATTCATGGCCGGAAGGCTTGGCCTGGGCGGGTCGTAAGCGATTCATGGGAGTGCGCTCTCGGCGAGAGCGCGCCACCAGTTCCTCAGGTGAGGAACGCCTGCACCAGCTCGTCGATGACCGCGTCGTCCATCGGCCGGACGTCGCCGAGCGAGCGGCTCAGGATCACGGCTTCGGCGGTGGATTCGAGCACTTCGAGGCGGTCGAACGCGTCGAGGATGGTGGTGCCGAGCACCAGTGCGCAGTCGTTTTCGATCAGGGCGATGGGGAACTCCGGGGTCATCGCCGCGGCGATTTTCTCCGGGTCCTGATAGACCCAGTCGAACGGCAGCACCGCCACGTCTCGCAGGAAGATATAACTCTCGGGTATGGTTCGGGTGTCCAGGCGGCAGGCCGAGGCGGAAAACGCGGTGGCGTTGACCGGGGTGGCGTTGACGATGGCGCGGACGGCCGGGTGCTTCTGGTAGATCAGCTGGTGCAGCTGACAGGCGCGGCTCGGGTGGGTGCCGCGCTCGCGGCGGCCGTTGCGCACCAGCGCGAGTTGGTCGGGCGCGAGGGTCGCGCGGTCCACCAACTGGGTGCTGATGAGAAACGAGTCCTCATCCAGCCGCGCCGAAAAACTCCCGGCATTGGCGGTGAGCAAGCGCTGGTGGTAGCCGCGTCGGATGAAGTCGCACAGCTCGCGGCGCAGCGCCCGCTCGGCGCTGGTTGCCGGGCCGGGTTCGAATTCCTCGGCCAGCGCGCAGGGTTGGCCGCCGATGGCGAGTTGCGCGTCGGTCAGGTAGCGCACCTCGCCCAGGGCGCGGGCTTTGACAACGGTCTTGGCGACAAACTCGAGGGTTTCGAAGCGGCGGAAGGCGCTGGCGAAATCCACTCCCGCCACCACCACCCCGTGGTTTTCGAGCATCACGCAGTCGTGCCCGGCGGCGAACACCGCCGCGATCCTCTCGCCTAACAACTCGCTGCCCGGCAGCGCGTAGGGCGCGAAGCCGACCTCGCCGCACACCGCGCGCGCCTTGCTGAACAGGCGGGTGTCGGGTGTCTGGCCGCAGATGCTGAAGGCCACCAGCGCCACCGGATGGGCGTGGACGATGGCGCGCAGGTCCGGCCGTGCCTGATAGATCTGGAGGTGGAACGGAAACTCCGAGGACGGCTTGTGCCGGCCCTCGGTCCGCCCGTCGGGCCACACCCGCACGATGTCCTCGACGCGCAGCGCGCCCTTGTCCACCCGCGCCGGGGTGATCCAGATCGATCCGTCGTCGTCCCTGATCGAAAGATTGCCGCCGGAGGTGGTGGTCATCCGGTATTGATAGATCCGGGCCATCGCCTGGACGAGGCGCTCGGCGGGGTGGGTGATGTCGCGCATGTTGCGCTCACCGTGCCCGCGCGCCGCCGCCGGGTCAAGCCGCACCTGCGGGGCCGGGGTTGCGGAGGAGGTGATGGTTCGTGGCGCATCCCGGAGGGCGCGCAGCCGGATGACTCCGCCCCCGGCACGTAGGTGTGTTGGTGACACAACACTGAGACGCGTTCTCACGAACGCGCCTACCGGCTCCGAATTGCGCGCGGCGCGCGGGTTTCATGCCATGAGGCGGGGCCGGTGTCGGCTCTATCAGGAAAATCGGTTTGCTGGTTGACAGTGATCGGGCTGCGCCACACTTTCAGCCCAAATGAAAGCAATCGTTTCGTCATTGATTATGGCCGCGGCACTGATGCTCGTCCCATCCACGGGCATGGCCCAGCAAGCCGAAGGCGCGATCACCCTGGACATCCGCGCGGAAAAGCGGTGCCTGGACAAGGAGAAGAAAAGCGAACATAACGCCATGGTCACCACTGAAAAGTGGGTGTATGAAGTGGCGATCAAGAACGGCAGTTTCCGGGACCTGGCGGGATTGAGCGTCGAATACCGGATGTTTATGAAGGACGATTCGGTGCGGACCAAGTCCACCAAGATTCCGCTGCGCAAAAAGGAAGGCACCACCCCGATCGAGGCCCTGGCCAATCTGGCGGTGTTCAAGTTTCAAACCGAGGTGATGGAAATTGAAACCAGCATGCTGGACAGCGGTTGGGTTTACAAAGACAAGGGCAACAAGCGCAAATCCAAGGACAGCCTGTATGGCATTTGGCTGCGGGTGATGAAGGATGAAAAAATGGTCGCGGAGTATGTCAATCCGCCGACGCTCAAGGACAAGGAAAAGTGGCAGGCTGAATAAGCGGCACGGCCGGTATCCACCCGACTAACTTGACTGTTACAGGCGGCGGGCAGAATGCCCGCGCCACGTGGCCCGGGCATTCTGCCCGGAGCCTCCAAATAAAAACTACTCCCGATTCCACACTCCAGCGCAGCGCGGGTTCTGGTGCGAGAAAGAGAATTGAAACCGCAGATGGACGCAGATGAACATTGATTTTAAGATGGGTGAACGGAATTCGAGGCTAACCCTCTAGGTGAGACGAGAAATAGGCACAATTCTCTGATTATCTGCGTTAATCTGCGGTTCATTCCCCTGCATAGGGTTATGGCTTATCGGCCGTGAGCTTGGCCGAGACCATGCGCACCTGATGGGTGACCGGCCAGACCGCGCGCTCGGGGCTGTCATAGAGGCCCATCATGTCGACGGGCAGGGCTTTGAAGCCGGCCTTGAAGGCGGGGGACTGAGGTTGCAGGCGGTAATCGCCCTTGGCCGGATCCACAAACAGCGGGTCCACGCCGGCCAGGTTGTTGGCGCCGATCTGCCAGGTGTCGGTGCTGGGCGGATAGGCCTTGTAATGCACCATCCATTCCGGCGGGCCGCCCCAGATCACGTTGTGCTCGACGCGGGTCCGGGTTTCGGGCGCGCGCAGCTTGTGGTCGCGGATGGCGTCGCGCAGCATGGCCAGCTGCGGGTAGCGGTCCTTCCAAGGTGCCGCGTCCACCGGCACTTTGGCGAGTTGCTCGAGCATCTGGGCGTTCGACCATTTGTTAGGGGCGAAATCCTCCGGTTTGGCCCACGTCTGCCAGCCGGAGATCGCGGGGTGGCAGTCGACGAAGACGTTGTTGTCGATCGTGTTGTCGACGGCGGAGAGCGAGATGCCCTCGGCGACGCGCACGATCAGGTTGTTGGTGATGCGGATGCCCGCCGCGCCGTCGTCGAGCATGATCGCGCGGTTGCGCTGCTGGCGGGGGTTGTAGATATCATGGATGAAGTTGCCGTTGATCGCGTTGCCCACCAGCGTCCAGTTGCGGCCGGTGTAAAAGGCGCCCATTTCGCCCGAGCTCAGGCACACGCTGTGGATTTCATTGTATTCAAACAGGTTCTCGCGCCCGCCAAACAGCACCGCCACGTGCGGCCCGTCATGGATCAGGTTGTGCGCCACGCGGTGGCCGCAGCCATTGACCTGGATCGCCGCGCCATAGGTCAGGCTGAAGCGCGCGTAATCATGGATGTGGTTGTTGTCATAGACATGGCCGCAATGTTCCAGCGTCTGTTCGTTGCCAGCCACCGACATGATGCCGCCGTCGCCTAACTGATACATCTCGCAGCCCGCGATCCGGTGGGATTTGCCATCGCGGATGGTGATGGCGCGGTCGCCGAGGTTGCGCAGGGTGCAGCCGGCCACGGTGATGGCCTCGCCCTGGCTGATGGCGATGGCCGCGCCCCGGCAGTTCTCAAATGTCAGCCCGCGGAACTGCAGGTGAGTGGCATTGTCGAGTTGGAGCAGCCGCGTCCCGACCGAGACCTCGGCGCGGGTATTGGCGGGTTTTGCCGGTGGCCAGAAGTAGAGATTGCCGTTCGGGCGGTCGACGTAATATTCGCCCGGCTGATCGAGCTCGCAGAGCAGGTTGTAGCCGAACCAGAACCCGCCTTTGCGGAACCCGTAATTGCTGCCGGGAACCTTCTGGGTGATGGTTTTGGTCGCGGGGTCGATCTTGTCGAACGCGATCGCGCAGGCGGCCCAATCATACGCCCAATAGCCCTGGCCGTGCGGGTCGCTCTCCTCCGCCCAGCGCGAGGGATTGTCGCCGGCGTAGGTGAAGGTGTTGCCCTTGGGCCCGTCCGGCGTGTCAACCGTCTGGACATAGCCCTCGTTAGGCCAGCGCGCCAGCGTCATGACGTCGTCTCCGTAGATCAGCTGGATGCCGGACGCGGGGGCCGCGGACGCGCCCACCGGTTCCACCCCGTAAACGTGCAGGCCCTGGGCGGACAGTGAGAGGGCCTGGACCTTGCCGCGCGCCGCCGCCGGCAGCCGCCGCAACACCCGCTCGTCGGTTAGGACGTGGAATTGCCGCAACTCCACCCCGCCCGTGAGCCGCACCTGTGCCCTGGGCGCTGCGGTGAAAACCACCGGCGACGCGGCGGTGCCGGAATCCTCGGCTTTAAAAACCACCGGGGCCAGCTGCTCGTAGCGGCCGCTCTGGAATTGCACCGTGACCGCGCCGGCGGGCAAATGTCCGCTGCTGCGCATGCGCCGCAACGCATCCCGCGCGCCCTCCAGGGAGGCGAGCGGGCCATCGGTCTGGGCCGCGTTCGGGCTGGCCGTTAGTCCGCTCCAGCCATCCTTGCCTTGGGGCGAGACGTGCAGCGTCAGGCCCGCGGCCAGCGTCGTGCCCAGGCCCAGTCCCCACAGCAGTCCGGCCAGGGGGGCGCTCCAACGCCTGTCGCACGCATCATTCCGGTAGAAATTCATTTTTTTTTGATGGGTTGAACCGTTGCTACGCGAGTTCAGCGCTGTTCTTGCAAGGTCCTGCCGGTTTCACGCGAAAAAGCCGCTTCCCCGGTCTGGGGAAGCGGCTTGGTGATGGAATCGGACGATCCCGGCGTGAGTTCACGAAGTCGGAAGATGGGCGGCGGGCAGAATGCCCGCGCCACATTCCGGCTCAGGGAGTCGGCACGCTGGTGATGGTCTTGAGAATCCGCGAGGCGATCTGATAGGGGTCGCCCTGGGAGTTGGGACGGCGGTCTTCGAGGTAGCCCTTGTAATCGTTGTTAAAGAAGGCATGCGGAATGCGCACCGACGAACCGCGGTCGGCCAGACCGTAGGTGAACTTGTCGATCGACTGGGTTTCGTGCAGGCCGGTGAGACGCAGGTGGTTGTCCGGGCCATAGACGGCGATGTGCTCCTCGACGTTCTCGGCGAAGGCGGCCATGAGGGCTTCGAAGTAGGCTTTGCCGCCCTTCTCGCGCATGTAGTCGGTGGAGAAGTTGGCGTGCATGCCGGAGCCGTTCCAGTCGCCCTTGATCGGCTTGCAGTGGTATTCCACATCGACGCTGTATTTTTCGCACAGGCGGTTGAGGATGTAACGGGCGACCCAGACTTCGTCGGCGGCGAGCTTCGAGCCCTTGCCGAAAATCTGGAATTCCCATTGGCCTTTGGCCACTTCGGCGTTGATGCCTTCATGGTTGATGCCGGCATCCAAACAGAGGTCGAGGTGCTCATCGACGATCTGGCGGGCGATGTCACCGACGGCCTTGAAGCCGGCGCCGCAGTAGTAGGGGCCCTGCGGAGCGGGGAAGCCTTCGGCGGGGAAGCCGAGCGGGCGGCCGTCCTGATAGAGGAAGTATTCCTGCTCGAAGCCGAACCAGGCGCCGGGATCGTCGAGGACGGTGGCACGGGTGTTGGTCGGGTGCGGGGTGACGCCGTCAGGCATCATGACCTCGCACATCACCAGCGCGCCGTTGCGGCGGGTGCTGTCCGGAAAAACCGCCACCGGCTTGAGCATGCAATCCGAGCTGCGGCCTTCGGCCTGTTGGGTCGAGCTGCCGTCGAAGCCCCACATCGGAAGCTGCTCGAGGGTCGGAAAGCTTGCGAATTCCTTGATTTGGGTCTTGCCGCGGAGGTTAGGCACCGGCGTGTAACCGTCGAGCCAGAGGTATTCCAGTTTGTATTTAGCCATGTTGTGTTCAGTGGTTTGGGGTGAGAGTGGTGTGAAGCGGGCTTTCGCGCATGTTCAAGCAGTAGTCGTGCCAACTTCTGGTGGTTTTTCGGAGGCGGTGGTGGGCGCGTTGACGTGGATGACGATGAGCGTTGTATCGTCGATTCCCGAGTTGTCGATAGCGCGTTTGAGAAGTGTTTGGACTATTTCGGCGGGTGGTGCGGGCGAGGCGAGGGCGTTGGAGATGTGGCGTTCCCAGAGGCCGTCGACGAGGCCGTCCGAGCAGATCAGGAAGCGGTCGCCGGGCTGATAGGGGACGGCGGCGAGGTGCGGGCAGACGTTGAAATGGCCGCCGCCGATGACTTCGTAGAGGGCGGAGCGGCGGGGATGGGAGCGGTATTCGATTTCGGAGATTTCGCGGCGTTTCCACTGGCCCCAGGCGGCGGTATGGTCGCGGGTGAGTTGGGTGAGCTGGCCGTCGCGCGACAGGTAGATGCGGGAATCGCCGGCGTTGGCGAGGTAGAGGTTGTCGGGAGTGAACCAGGCCAGCGCGACGGTGGCGGCCATGCCGCGGGTGTGGTCGCAGACGGCGGTCTCGTTGACGTGGTGGTGGACCGAGCGCAGGGCGTCGGCCAGATGGTCGAGGCAGTCGGGAAAGAACCCGGAGGCGGCCATTTTGAAGGTTTCCGGGATGATTTCCGTCATGCGCTGGAGCAGCAGCGAGGCGGCGAGGTCGCCGGCATTGCCGCCGCCCATGCCATCGGCGACGGCGAAGACGAGGTCGTGCAGGTCCAGCGAGCGGGATCCTTCATGCTCCAGGGTTTCCGCGCCGGCCGGGCCGGAGGCGAAGGCGATGAGTGCATCGTCGTTGCGGGGTTTGCGCGAGCCGCTGTGAGTGAGCGCGGCCCAATGGAGGATCGAGGCGTCAGGCACGAGGCAATCAGGTGGCGGTTGGCGGTTGGGTCGGCATGACCAGGTCCGGCGGCGGCGGCAGGATTTCGGCAAGTTCGAAGTCGATGACGCAGAAACAGCCGAGTTTATCCGAGTAGGTGATGTTGCGGGGTTCGGCGTCGAGGTGGCGCACCCCGTATTCGCGCTCCAGCTTGGCAAAAAGCTTGTCGGCCTTGTCCTTGGAAATCTGGGTGGCGAGTTTGCCGCAGTTGGTGGAGACGAAGTAGAGTTCCTGCGGGTGTTCTTCGAGCAGGCGCGGGACGTACGGGCAGCCGCGTTCGCCGAGCACTTTGAGCACGGCCACCTCGGTGGCGTAGCGTTGTTCGGCATTGGAGCCGCGCAGGCGTTTGTGGACGTTGCCGTAGAAATCGATCCTCACCGTGGAACGAATGCCGTCTTTGAGTGGGTCAATGGCCATGGCGTGCGGAACAGGCCCTGACCAAACCTGCCCGGGCCGCCGCTGTCACGCATATATGGCGCGTGTCGCCGACGATTTTTCCAGCACGCCGCGAATTATTTCTGAAATGTCCGTTGCCAGCATCGACTTGCGAGGGTAGGAACCGCGCATGTCCATCATTGCCGAAGATTCCTCCATCATCGTAAAAACCCAGGAACTGTGCGCCGCAATCGCCAGCGATCCCACGTTTCTCAAGCTCCAGGAGAGCGTCGAGCGCTTCCTAAGCGACGATGCCGCCCGCCTTCAATATCAAAGCGTCCACGAGCGCGGCGAGGATCTGCATCAAAAGCAGCACGCCGGGATTCAACTCGGCGTGACCGAAATTCGCGAGTTTGAGGCGGCCCGCGAGGCGCTGCTGGAAAACGGGGTGGTGCAGGAGTTCCTGGAGGCGCAGCAAGAGCTCGACGGCCTGCAGAAGGAAATCCGCAAATACGTCAGCCTCACGCTAGAGCTCGGGCACGTCCCGACCGCCAGCGACCTGGCCGAGGCCAACAGTGGCGGTGGCTGCTGCGGTGGCGGCGGCGGTGGCGGCGGCGGTTGCGGCTGCTCGCACTAACGCTCGAAGCACGAAATGGGAGAACTGAAAACGCCAGCCGGCTTTTTCAAACCACTGATTAAACTGATTTTTCGCTGATTTCACTGAAAAGAATCAGGCTTTTATAACAAAGGGTCGGATCACCTTTTGAGTGAGCGGGCGTCAGTTGGTAACTCATTCTAAAAATCAGTTTAATCAGTGAAATCAGTGGTCTCGTTTTCCGTTCCAGGTTCAGTCGGCCGGAATTTCGCCGGCTGAAGCTGGCCCGCCTGCGTAGGGCGGGCTTGAAGCCCGGCGAGTCTGGGCGGGCTGAAGCCCGCGCTCCGTGGCCAATCGGCCAAGTGCCTTGGGCGCTTAATGCTTGGCCTTGGCGCGCAGGTTGAGCAATTCGACGCCGAGCGAGAAGGCCATGGCGAAGTAGATGTAGCCCTTGGGGACCTCAAAATGCAGGCCTTCAGCGATGAGCGCGGTGCCGATCAGGATCAGGAACGCCAGCGCCAGCATCTTGATCGACGGGTGGCGGGAGACGAAATTGCTGATCGGGCCGGCGGCGAGCATCATGACGCCCACCGAGAGGACCACCGCCAGGGCCATCACCGAGAGTTGGTCGGCCATGCCGACGGCGGTGATCACCGAGTCCAGCGAGAACAGGATGTCGATCAAGGCGATTTGAATCAGCACGGCGGCGAAACCCGCCGCTTTGGCTGAGACCGGAGAACCGTCGTGCTCATCGAGCTTGTGGTGGATTTCCTTGGTGGCCTTCCAGATCAGGAACAGCCCGCCGATGAGCAGGATCAGTCCTTTGCCGGTGATGTCGAGCAGACCGTGGTGGGTGGCGGCCTGGGGTGCCATTGGCCAAAAAGCGGGGGCGACCGGGATGACGAGCCACACCTTGGTGAGGCCCATGATCCATTTGATGGTGGCCAGCAGCATCAGCCGCGTGAGCATGGCCAGGCCGAGGCCGAAGAAGCGGCCGGATGGGCGCTGGGCCGGGGGCAGGCGATCGACCAGGATCGCCAGAAAGACGATGTTGTCGATGCCCAGAACGATCTCCAACAAGGTGAGGGTGGCTAGGGCGGCCCAGGCGTTAGGGTCGGCAAACCAGCTGAAATCAAACATGAGTAATGCGGTTAGGATGCTTGGGCGGCAAAGGCCAGAGCGCGCTGTTTCATCTGGGTGGCCATCAGGGTGAGGGCATTGGCGCGGGTGGGGGCGAGGTGCTCCTTGAGTCCGGTGCGGTCGATGAAGCCCATGTCCGCGGTGAGGATGGCGTCGGCCGTCTCGCCGTCGAGCACGCGCACAAACAGGGCGATCATGCCCTTGGTGATGAGCGAGTCCGAGTCGGCCGCGTAATGGACATGCCCGTCCTGACAGGACGCGTCGAGCCAGACCTGGGACTGGCAGCCTTTGATGAGGTGATCGGGTTTTTTGGCGGCCTCGGGCATCGGCGGGAGTTTTTTGCCCATGGAAATGACGTATTCGTAGCGTTCGGTCCAATCCGGGAAGAGCGAGAGCTCCTCCAGAACCTGCTCTTGTTTCTCAGCGATGCTCATGCGTGAGGGCAATGGAGCGCAGAACGGCAGCTGCGGCAAGCGGCAACCACTCGGGAGTCAGGGCCACTTCCAAGAAATGATGAGAGGTGGCATCAGGTGGCGGGCGCAAGGCGTTGCAGGACCGTGCCCAGCAGGAAGGCGAGGGGCGGCAGCACGAGGCACACGGCGGCCCAGCCGGGTGTGCCGGTTGCCAGCGCGAGCGGCAGCAAGACGATCCAATCGACGAGCGGAACGCCAGCCAGAAGGTTGGAAACATGCACCGAGACCGGCTGGCGGAAAACCGTCAGGCACAGCGCAATCCACAGCGCATAGGGCAAGAGTCCCAGCAGGCAAGGCCAGAGCGGCAGCGCCAAGCACTGGGAGGATGCGAAAAACAGGCAGGCCGCAGCGGCGGGAAACAGGACCCGTGCGAAGCCCAAGGCGCGCCCCGGCGGTCCCTCAAGCGATTCGCGGCGCGCACTCAGCGAGAGCCCGACGATGTGCAAAAACAGCCCGCAGGCGGATGCGATCAGCGCCGCGGGCACGCCGGGGTGGGGGGCCCCTCCGCCAATCCGCCACGCGGCAGGGGACAGGATCCCGATAAAACCCAGCCCTGGCAATAGGGCCCGGCACAGCCCCATCGGAATGACCGCCCACGGGGAGCGCTTGTGCCATCTCGTGTAAGTGACAATGGCCATCACGATGAGCAGCGCCACTGGCAGGCTCCGGTAATCGGCCGCAGCGGCCGCACCCAAACCCAGCAGACCGCAAGCCACCGCCACGGCCAAATACAACCTTGCTGAAAACAGCCCTTGCGGCAGCGCCCGCTCGGGACGATGCGCCGCGTCCCAGCCGCGGTCCGCCCAGTCGTTGAAGAAACTCCCCGCCAGATAGAGGCCGATGCCGGACGTTGCCAGTAAGGCGGCCCGCCCCCACGCCACCCCGTCGGCCAGGGTGCCTAACGCCATGCCCAGCCAGACGTTGCCCGCCACACTGGGGAGGTTGGCGAGGCGGGCGGTGGCAGCCAGCGCGTGGAGTTGTCGGGTGAGCCTCGTCATATCCACGGTGCCGGTCAGCGCTGTAGTCCTACATGGCGGGTGCACGGGGTCAACCCGGATTGGTTTTTTCCGGCCCAGTGGACGATTCAGGTGGCGCAATGGAGCAAAAGCCGTCAAATTGGCCGCAAGTAAACGCGTAACCCTCAAAGTGAGTTCGATGTCAGCCACCCCAAAAACCACCAAGCCGCGCATTCTGATCGTCACCCCGGAGATCACCTATCTGCCGTCGGGCATGGGCAACATGACCCAGCGGATGTCGGCCAAGGCCGGCGGCTTGGCGGATGTCTCGGCGTCGTTGGTTTCCGCCTTGTTTGAGTTGGGAGCGGATGTGCATGTGGCGATGCCCAACTACCGGCGGATGTTCCAGGGGGATGTGTTCAGCCTCCATGAAAAGGAACTGCGCAAATACCACGAGGTGCTGCCGGATACCCACATCCATTTGGCGGAAGACCGGATTTTTTATTACCGCGAGCAGGTTTACAGCAACCATTCGACCGAGTCGATGCGCATCGCGCTGGTGTTCCAGCGCGAGGTGATCAATCACATCGTGCCGCGGGTCTGCCCGGACTTGATCCATTGCAACGACTGGATGACGGCCCTGATTCCGGCGATGGCACGGCGGCGCGGCATCAAGTGCCTGTTCACGGTGCACAACATCCACACCCGGCAAGTCTCGCTGGCCCAGATCGAAGAGGCCGGCATCGACGCCGCGGAGTTCTGGATGAATCTCTATTTTTGCGGCTTGCCCAACGACTACTATCACGCCCGCTCGCATGTGCCGGTGGACCTGCTGACCTCGGGCATTTTCACCGCGCACTATATCAACACGGTGAGCCCGCGCTTCCTGTGGGAGGTGGTCGAGGGCTGGCACCCGGTGGTCCCCGATTCGGTGCGGGCCGAGTTGAGCTACAAATACCACTCCGGGTGCTCGGCGGGCATCCTCAACGCACCCGATGTCTCCTACAATCCGGCAACCGACGATGCCTTGGCGCGCCGCTTCACCGCCAAGGACGTCACCGCCGGCAAGGCCGCCAACAAGCTCGAGCTCCAGCGCGAACTCCAACTCAAGCAGGATCCCGACGCCCCGATCTTCTTCTGGCCGTCGCGTCTCGATCCGGTTCAGAAAGGCCCGCAACTCCTCACCGACATCCTCCACCAATTGGTTTCGGATTACTGGGAGCGCAACCTGCAGGTCGTCGTCGTCGCCAACGGCCCCCACCAGCAATGGATCGAGAAAATCGTCGCCGCCTTCGATTTGCACGAGAGGGTTTCCATCGTGGACTTCGACGAACGCTTGTCGCGCCTGGCCTACGCGGCTTCGGATTTCATGCTGATGCCCTCGCTGTTCGAACCCTGTGGGCTGCCGCAGATGACATCCCCGCTCTACGGGTCGCTGCCCGTGGTCCATGCCACTGGTGGCCTTTACGACACCATCCGCAACCTCGACGTCGAAAACTCGACGGGCAACGGCTTCCGCTTTGATTTCTACAGCTCGGCGGATTTCCGCCAGGCCATCGACCGCGCAATGGAGTTTTATGCCCTGCCCGCCGCGATCCGCGAGCGCGAAATCCGCCGCATCATGCTCGAAAGCACCCGCGAATTCAGCCACCAGGAAGTCGCCCGCCGCTATATCGAAATCTACGAAAAAATGCTCGAGCGGCCGCTGGTCGAGAAGGAATCCGGTGAGGCGATCAAGGCGATCGCCAAAGGCCAGACCAAGGCCGCTCCGGTGGCCTGATCCCGGGGCCTCCACCCATCCCCATGAGTGACCCGCCGCCCAGGTTCCAACCGTTCCGCCGCCATCTCGCCGGTGCCGCCGGGCGCGCAATCAACTGCCT
>JBAXBG010000109.1:0-12534 GCA_037142115.1 Verrucomicrobiota bacterium
TAATCCGTGTAATCCGTGTAATCCGTGTAATCCGTGTAATCCGTGGTAAAACGAAGCGTCCAGCCGTTTTTCATTTTCCTATTTAGGATCCGTGGTTTAAAGAGGCTGGAATTCCGTTTTTACTTGCCCTTTTAGGGTTAGGCCCGACCAGCCAAGGGGTTTGGAGCCCCGTGCGCGCAGGGCGGTGGGACTCACCAGCCAAGGAGTTTGGTGACCGCGGCGCGCAGGGCGGTGTCGAGGACGGCGGCTTCGCCGTGGGTGAGAGGGATGGTGACTTTGCGCAGGGATTTATCGCTGGAGTCTTGGCGGGACAGGCTCAGCAGGTAGGGGGCGCGTTCGGGGTCGTCGCGGAGGGTGAGTTCGAAGGCGCTGTTGGCTTTTTCCGACTGGTGGAAGAGCTTGGCTTGGGGCAGGCGGCCCTGCAAGGTGGCCAGCACTTGCCCGAGGTCCTGGAGGCCCCATTTCATGGTGATTTTGTTGTCCCAGTCGAACTGCTTGTCGCCGGATTGGGCGGCCCCGTCGACAAACACCGAGCCTTTGAGGAGGTTGAGGCCGAAGCGGATCACGCCGCCGCTGCCGCGGGAGTTCGGCTTGTAGATCGCGTAGTCTGAGGCACGCTCGGTGGCGGCGGTGGTGGTGGTATCAATGAGGGGATCTTTCATGGCTTGGATGGGTTGAATTCGATGACACCATGCCATGATGTGAGCGCCCGCGCAAGATAAAAGTGTTCGTTGGAACACTTTTATTCAGGGTGCAGGTTCGGGGGCTTCTCACGCCGCGCACAAATTGAATCTTGGCCGTGGGGGTTGGGTGCGGCAGGCTCCGGGGAGTGAATGTCCGGGTGTTAATTGATGGTCCGTCGGAGCTGGTGTTCGACTATGCCGTGCCGGCGGGGCTGGATGTGCGTCCGGGCTGCCGGGTGCGGGTGCCGCTGCGGCGGAGATCCGCGACCGGGACGGTGTTGGCGATGGCGGTGGAGGAGCAGGTGGATTTCGCCGTGCGCGAATTGGAAGCGTTGATCGATCCGGAACCGCTGATCACCCCGGTGCTGCTGCGCACCGGTGAATGGCTGGCGGATTACTACGGGTGCGGCATTGAAACCGTGATCCGCGCGCTGTTGCCCGAGGCGGTGCGCTCCGAGGACAACTCGGCCAAGACCCGCCGCCTGGCCGTGCTCGAGGCCGCGCCGCAACCCGAGGTGTTAGAAAGGCTGGCCCGGCGCGCGCCCCGCCAGCATGCGATCCTCTCGCTGTTAGGCGGTGCGCCCGGGCTGCGGCTGGCGGTGGCGGATCTGGGCGACGGGTCGGCGGCGGCGCTCAAGGCGATGGAGAAGGCCGGCTTGCTGCGCCTGGAAACCGAGGAGGTGCGCCGCGATCCGGAGGCGGACGGGGCGGACGAGGTGCTGGAATCCCAGCCGCTGGCCCTCAACGCGGACCAGCAGCGCGCGCTGGACGCCATCCTCGCCGGGTTGCGCTCGCCCGCCCCGAAGCCGATACTGTTGCTAGGGGTGACGGGCTCAGGCAAAACCGAGGTCTATCTGCAGGCGGCGCGGCAGGTGTTGGACATGGGCAAGACCGTGCTGGTGCTGGTGCCGGAGATTTCCCTCACTCCCCAGACGGTCCGGCGCTTCAAGGCGCGGTTTGCGGCGATGCAGGGGCAGGTGGCGGTGTTGCATTCCAACCTTTCGCAGGGCGAGCGCTTTGACGAGTGGCACCGCATCCGCAAGGGCGTGGCGCGCATCGTGATTGGCGCGCGCTCGGCCGTGTTCGCGCCGCTGCCCGACCTGGGCTTGATCGTCGTGGATGAGGAGCATGAAAACACCTACAAGCAGGAAAACGTGCCGCGCTATCACGGCCGCGATGTGGCGGTGTTGCGCGCCGCGTTTGAGCCCTGCGTCATTGTGTTAGGATCCGCCACCCCGTCGCTGGAGTCGTGGCACAACACCCAGACCGGCAAATATGACCTGCTCCGGCTCGACCAGCGCGCCGACGGCCAGTCGATGCCGCTGGTGCGCGTCGTGGACATGCGTTTGGAGGCGGCCAAGCACAAGGGCGCGCCGGCCATCTTGTCCGACAGGTTGCGCACCGCGCTGGAACAACGCCTGGAGAAAGGCGAGCAGGCGATCCTTTTTTTGAACCGCCGCGGGTTTGCCCGCTCGTTGCAATGCCCGAAGTGCGGCCATGTCTGCCAGTGCCCGCATTGTTCGGTGGCGCTCACCTATCACCGCACCGACGAGCGGCTGGTCTGCCACGTCTGCGGCCACCAGGCGATCGTGCCGCGCAAGTGCCCGGAGTGCAAGGACCCGGCCATCATCCTGCAGGGTTACGGCACGCAAAAGGTCGAGGAGGTGATGGCCAAAGTGCTGCCCAAGGCCAAGATCGCGCGCATCGACGCGGACGCCATGCGGCGCAAGCACGCGCTGCGCGACACCCTCAACGCCTTCAAGTCCCACAAGATCGATGTTTTGATCGGCACCCAGATGATCGCCAAGGGCCTGCATTTCCCCAACGTCACGCTGGTCGGCATTTTGAATGCGGACCTCAGCCTGCACGTGCCGGACTTCCGCGCGGGCGAGCGCACGTTCCAGCTCGTCACCCAGGTCGCCGGACGGGCCGGCCGCGGCGAGCTCGAGGGCGAGGTGATCGTCCAGACGTTCACACCCCACTCGCCGTCGATCCAGTATGCCCGCAAGCACGATTTTGACGGGTTTTCCGAGCAGGAAATGGAGTTCCGGCGCCAGTTCGGGTTTCCGCCCTACGCCCACTGCGCGGTTCTCACATCACGGTCGGACCACGAGCGCCGCGCCGAGTTCACCCTCCAAACCCTCCATCTGCGGCTGCTGGAAAATCTCCCGCCCGGCATCACGCTGGGCGAGGTGCTGCCTTCGCCGCTGCTGCGCGCTCACGGCCAGCACCGGTTCCAGATCATCCTGCGCTCGCCCCAGGCCCGACCGCTCACCCGCCACGTCCAGGCGGTCCTCGCCCGCACCTCGCTGCCCGAAGACGTGACGGTCATCTTCGACATGGACGCGCTGAGCTTTTCCTGACCCAGGCGCGGCGGCGTCACTTCCCGGAACGCCTTGGGGAGGCTGTTAGGGCAGGCCCGGTCCTTTCAGTAAAATCAGTGAAATCAGTGGTAAAAAAAGCCGCATTACCTAATTCCATTTTTCCGCTCAGGTCGACAGAAGGGAGTGTCCGGCCGAGTTGACGCCCATCCATGCCCCCGCTCCCACATTTCGGGTTTTCGTTCGGGCGGCAGGCGGGCATGCTGTCGGCATGGACCCATTGACTGATATTGTCACCGTCACGCTCAATCCTGCGATTGACCAGACGGTTTTCCTGGAGCGCCTCGAGGTGGGTCAGGTGAACCGGACGCGCCGCCATCACCGGCAGGCCGGCGGCAAGGGGGTCAATGTGTCTTCGATGCTCGGGCAATACGGGGTGCCGAGCATCGCCACCGGATTTCTCGGCCGGGACAACCCGCAACTCTTCGATGAGCTTTTCCGCCGCCTGCCGGTTAGTGACGCGTTCATCCGCATTGCCGGCGAAACCCGCACCGGCATCAAAATCGTCGAGGAGAGAAGCCGCGAGACGACCGACCTCAATTTTCCCGGGCTCAAGCCATCCGCGGAAGACGTTCGGCAGTTCGAGCTATCCCTGATGACCCTGGTCAAACCCGGCCGCTGGTTCGTCCTCGCTGGCAGCCTGCCTGTGGGGGTCGACCCTGGGATGTTCGGGGAAATCATGGACCGGCTCAAATCCGGCGGGGCCCTGGTGGCGGCGGATACCAGCGGCGAAGCGTTGAAACTCGCCATTGCCGGCGGGGCCGATCTGGTGAAACCCAACGTGCACGAACTCGCGGAATTCCTCGGCCGCGACCTGCCGGACTTTGCATCGTGCTGCGCCGCCGCGCGCGACCTCCAACAAACCGTGGCGCGCGTCATCCTCTCCCTGGGCGAAGAGGGCGCGCTCTTCATCACGCCGGAAGCCGCACTGGTGGCCTCCGCGCCACCGGTGCAAGTGATGAGCACCGTCGGCGCAGGCGACGCGTTGTTAGCCGGTTATCTGGCCGGCCGGGCGACCTCCCAAGCGCCGGACGAATGCGCCCGCTTGGCGGGCGTTTTCGCCTGGGCCGCGCTGGAAGACGTCACCCGCCAACTGCCGGATGCCGCCACCCTCCGCCGCCGCCTGTCCGCCATCACGATCCGGTCGCTCTGATCGGGGCGGGCCAATGCTGCCCCGCGTCCCCTCATGGGCGCGGGTCGCGCGTTAAAGCCACAGCATATCCTCTTCCCTCTTGATTTTAATTTCGGCAATCGCCAGTCTGGATTCTTCAAGGTCCACATGGCATCCCACCCTGAGTTTCCCGTTCGCCGAGCTGTCTTCTCAGCCAGCGGTGTGTTTGTGGCCATCGCCCTGCTCCTGATCGGCCCGAGCTGCTGGTATTGCCTTTATCAGTTCGCCGAGGTGCGTTACCGGGCAGGGGTGATTTTTCTGGTCACCGCGCTGCTCATTGTGCTGACGGCGGTCTTGGTCGCGTGGATCTATCGCCACCGGATGGTGAGGGACGACCGACGGAGTGAGGCGAGATTTCGCGCGATCCTCAACGCTTCGCCGGTGCCGATGGCCGGCAAAGATGCCCAGCTCAACTTGACGTTCTGCAATGCGGCCTTCGAACAATTATTTGGCTATCCGCATGCGGAAATCCCCAAGGTCGCGGATTGGTGGCCGCGAGCGTATCCAGAACCCGAATACCGGCAATGGGTGATGGACATCTGGAGGGCCGAGCGTGAGCGAGTTCAACAAAGTGGCTCGGCCTTCACGCCCCTCGAAGTCACCGTGAGATGCAGGAACGGCACTGACAAGATCGTGCTGGTCAGCGCCGCCCCATTGTCCGAGGACGCTGCGGGTGACGAGGTTGTGGTGTTTATTGATATCACCGAGCGCAAGGCGACTGAAGCCCGCATCATCCGCCTGTCGATGCTCTACTCCGCCCTGAGCGAATGCAGCCAAGCCATCGTGCATTCGGCAAGCACCCAGGAACTGCTGCCAAAGATCTGCCGCGATGTGGTGGAGCATGGCGGCATGAAGCTGGCATGGATCGGCATGGATCGGCATGGCCGATGCCGCCAGCGGCCAGGTGCGGCCGGTGGCCGCCTTCGGCACCGCCACCGAGTATTTGTCGGAACTCTCGATTTCGTTGCGCGCGGAAGACGAGGCGGGGCGAGGGCCGACCGGCACTTCGATTCGCGAAAATCAGCCGGTCTGGTGTCAGGACTTTGAGCACGACCCAAGCACCACGCCGTGGCACGAGCGCGGCATTCGCTGCGGGTGGAAATCCTCCGCATCGCTGCCGTTGCGCTTGCGCGGCTCGGCGGTTGGCTGCCTCGTCATCTACAGCGATCTCTACCAAGCGTTCGACGACGAGGTGCGCGAGTTGCTGCTGGAGATGACAACCAACCTCAGCTTTGCGTTGGAGCACTTCGCCAAAGAGGACGAGCGCAAAAAGGCGGAGGACGAACTGAGCATCCTGCGCACGGCAATCGAGCAGTCTGCCAATACCATCGTCATCACCGACCTCGAGGGGAACATCGAATATGCGAACCCTGCGTTTGTAACCTCCACGGGCTATACGCTGGCCGAAGCGCTGGGGCAAAACCCACGCATTCTGAGTTCCGGCGAGCAAAGCGTGTCGTTTTACCAGCAGCTCTGGTCGTCGATCAAATCCGACCAGATTTGGCGCGGGCAGTTTCACAACAAGCGCAAGGATGGTTCACTGTATTGGGAATCGGCCATCATCTCCCCGGTTCACAACGATGCGGGGGAGATCGTGCATTTTGTGGCGATCAAGGAGGACGTCACCGAACAGAAGGCGATGGACGCCAAGCTGCTCGATGCGCTGGGCCGGGCCGAAGCGGGCAATCGCGCCAAGAACGAATTTCTCGCCGTGATGAGCCATGAGCTGCGCACGCCGCTCAATGGGGTCCTCGGCTGCGCGGCTTTGCTGGCAGATTCGCCGCTCGACGAGGAGCAAGCCGACTATGCCCGCATGATCCTGCAGAGTGGCAACCACCTGCTGGCGGTGGTCAACGACATCCTGGATTTTTCCAGCATTGAACGCGGCACCATGGCTCTCAAGAGCGCACCTGTGGTGATGGCCGACCTGGTGGAGTCGTCCTGTCAGCCCTTTCGGCAAGCCCTGGAGGACAAACGGCTTCAGTTCCGTTGTGAGATTGACGGGGGTGTGCCCGGGCAGATCATCGGCGACGCCCAGCGGATCCGCCAGATCCTGATCAACCTGCTTGCCAATGCGGTCAAATTCACCGCCAAGGGCACGGTGGTCCTGCGTCTTGCCCCCGCCACCCGCGCAGGCACGGCGATGTTGGATTTCATCATCGAGGACACCGGCATCGGAATTTCGCCCGCGCAGCTCGGCTTGCTGTTCAATCCGTTCGCGCAAGTCGACTCCACCCTCAGCCGTCCGTTTGAAGGAACCGGGCTCGGGCTGGCAATCTCATCGCGCCTGGCCGAAGCCATGGGAGGAACCCTCACGGTGGCTTCGACGCTGGACCAGGGCAGCACCTTTACCTTCCGCCTGCCGCTTCAGGCCTGTGCCTCCGCCCCGGCACTTGCCACCAGCCAAGCGCCCGACCCTTCGCCCGCATCCAGGCTGCCAGGCAGCGGCACGCCCGTGCTGGTCGTCGAGGACGACGGCATTGCCAGCCTGCTCACGGGAAAAATGCTGGAGGCTCTCGGCTACCGAGCTGAATTTGCCGGGAACGGCCAGGAGGCGCTAGAGGCGTTCCTGCCCGGGAAATACCTCGCGGTTCTCATGGACATGCAGATGCCGGTCATGGGCGGAGTCGAGGCGGCCCGGCGGATCCGTGAGATCGAGGGCGCGACCGGCAATCACGTGCCAATCATTGCGCTGACCGCCAACGTCATGCCCGCCGACCGCGAACTCTGCCACCAGGCCGGGATGGACGACTTTCTAACAAAACCGTTCAACCAGAGCGATTTTGGCGGGATGCTCGGCAAATGGCGGCCGGTCACTCACGACCCCGGTTTGGAGTGAATGGCCCCGCCATGGGTCGTGAGCTCCTGCGCATGGGGTCCGTGGCGTGGCCGTGCTCATGCTTGCGTGGCGGAGGGTCTCCCGCCACGCTGTGGTTATGAACTTTGGAATCATCGGTTCCGGCATGATCGCCCCCATCCACGCCCAGGCCATCGCCGCCATGACCGGCGGCACGCTCCACTCGGTCTTCAACCACCGCCCCGAAGGCGCCGCCGCGCTCGCCGCCGCGCATGGCGTGCCCGCGTATTCCGAGCTCGCCGCGTTTTTGGCTGACCCGGCCCTCGACATCGTCACGATCTGCACGCCGTCGGGGGCCCATTTCGAGCCCGCGCTGGCGGCGCTGGCCGCCGGCAAGCATGTGATTGTCGAGAAGCCGCTGGAAATCACCTGCGAGAGGATCGACCGGCTGATCGCCGCCGCGGCCGCCGCAGGCAAAACCCTGTCTTCCGTCCTCAACCGCCGCTTCTCCCCGGCGATGGACGCCTTCAAAACCGCCGCCGAGTCGGGCCGCTTCGGCCAACTCACGTCCGCCTCGTGTTATGTCAAGTGGTTCCGCTCCCAGGAGTATTATGATTCCGCCCCGTGGCGCGGCACCTGGGCGCTCGACGGCGGCGGCGTGCTGATGAACCAGGGCATTCATGCCATCGACGCCCTGCTGCATCTCGCCGGGCCCGTTAGATCGGTCCAGGCCACCACCGCCTGCCTGGCCCACACCGGCATCGAGGTCGAGGACGTCGCGGTGGCCATCGTCGAGTTTGAAAATGGCGCGCGCGGTGTCATTGAAGGGTCCACCTGCAGTTGGTCCAGGAACGGCCATCCCGCCCGCATCCAACTCGCCGGCACCGCCGGTTCGGTCTTCCTCGCCGACGAAGCGTTCGAGGTCTGGGACTTTCAGGACGAGCAGCCGGAGGACGCCGCCATCCGCGCCACCCTGATGCGCGACTCCGCCCCGGGCCTCGGTGCCAACGACCCGGCCGCCATCAAGTGCCAGTCCCACCGGCGCAACTTCGAGGAAATCGTCACCGCCATCCGCCACGGCCGCCAACCCGCCACGGCCGCCAGTGAGGCCCGCACGGCGGTCGCCGTGATCGAGGCGATCTATCAAAGCGCGCGCGACGGCGGCAAGGTGGCCGTCCCGCGCTGAGCCGCTGACCGGGTCCCTGACTGTAACGCGCAGGATTCGGCCAGTGATTGAAATCTCAGAGCCTTCTGCCAAGAAGCGCTGGAACGGTGCCGGGCTCGCCGATGATTGGAGGGGCAGGATATCATCTGGATTAGCCTCGAGACTGCTGCTGTCGGCTACCGCTTGACCGTTTGCGCCAAGCCTGTCAGACACTGGTGCGCGCCATTCCAGCCACCCCCGCATGTCCCTGATCCGCACCATCCGCCCGTTGCTGCCGCTCTGCATTGGCCTGGCGGTCGGCGGCCTGGGCGCGACCTTGCTGCGGCAAAGCCTGCCGGGGGCGGAAGGGTCGCCCGAGGAGCGGGCGAACCGGCTGGAGGTCGAGTTGCAGCGCGCCCACAACCGGATTGCCACGCTGGAGGCGGCCGACCCGCGTGGCGGCCAGCGGCGGCCGGGGCGGACGTTTGCCGACGGCGCGCGGACCATTGTCGAGGACATCCGCGCCGGCCGGCCGGTGAGTCCCGACGACATTTTGCGCGCGACCCAGCCGCTGCTGCGGGATCTGTCGCCGTTGTTTGACCGGATGCGCGTCAAACAACAACAGCAGGTGATCGACGGCATGACGGGCGAGTTGGCGCGCAAATACGACCTAACGCCCCAGCAGCAGGCCGCGCTCAAGGAATGGTTCGGGCAAAAATCCGCCGAGCAGGCCAAGCACTGGAGCGAGTTGCTGGCCAAGGACGGCACCCGGCTTGAGGATGTCGTGAAGGCCTCGCGCGACGTCCGGCTGGATGACGGGCTGGACGCGTTCATGGTGCACACCCTGCAAGGCGACAAACTCGCGGCATTCCAAACCGAGCGCATGGCGGAGCGCGCGGCGCGGGTCCAACAGGACGCGGACACCCGGGTCCAGCGGCTGGACTCGATCGTGAAACTCGACACCGCCCAGCGCGACGAGGCGTTCGGCATCGTGGCGCGCGCCTCGCGCGACTATGATCCGGCGATGAAGCTCGAAGGGGTGGCCGGCGACATCGGCGCGACCCCCACCGGCGACCGCCAGGCGGCGCTGCTCGCGGTCTTGCGGCCCGACCAGCGCGCCGCCTATGAGGCGGAACAACAGCGCCGCCGCGCCGAGGCCGCCGCCAGCATGGAGGGCCTCGGCCTGACATTGCCGGCCAACTGGGACATGTTGAATGACAACTGACGGTCGCTACGGGAGAGACGACATTCTTGTCGTCTCTGGATGTGGGGGACAAGAATGTCCCCCCTCCTCATTGAACACCATGAAGCGCGACCTACCTAACATCCCCAACACCCCGGCCATCGACATCCGCTGCCTGCGCGTCGACTACGGCGACTTCATGGCGGTCAACGATCTCACGCTGAGCGTGCCCGCGGGCGAGGTGTTCGGCCTGGTCGGCCCGAACGGCGCGGGCAAAACCAGCACCTTCCGCGTGCTGGCCACGCTGATGGAGCCGACCTACGGCGAGGTCAGGCTCGATGGCGTCGACGTGCTCGAGGACCTCGAGCGCGCGCGCCGGATCATCGGCTACATGCCCGACCTCGCGCCCGTGCCCAGCGACTTGAAAGTCTGGGAGTTCCTGGATTTTCACGCCGCGGCCTACGGGCTGGGCACCCGCGCTCAGCGCCGCGAGCGCGCGGCGGAATGCCTGGAGGAGGTTTCTCTAACCGCCCAGCGCGACTGCTGGTGCCGGGAGCTCTCGCGCGGCCAAACCCAGCGCGTGGTGCTCGCCAAGACCCTGCTGCACCGGCCGCGCGTGCTCATTCTCGACGAACCGGCCAGCGGCCTCGACCCGCTGGCGCGGCGCGATTTGCGCCACGCGCTGCGCAAGTTGGCGGCGGCCGGGGCCACCGTGTTCGTGAGCTCGCACATCCTGAGCGAGCTCGCCGAGATGTGCTCGTCGCTGTGCGTGATGAACCGCGGCAGCCTGCTCGCCGCGGGCACCGTCGATGAGGTCCGCCACCAGCTCGGCAGCACCGAGCGCGCGCTAACCGCCACGCTGCTGGGCCGCCACCAGGAAGCCGCGGAGTGGCTGGCCGCCCAACCCGCCGTTCACGGCCTGCGCCTCGCCGGCCCGCACGTCCACTTCGGCTTCGCCGGCAGCGATGAGGCGCAGGCCGACCTGATGGACGGGCTGATCCGGCTGGGCATCCGGATCCGCGCGTTCGAGGAAAAGCGCTCGTCCTTTGAAGACATCCTGGTGGAAGTCGCCGAAAGCAACCGCCGCCGTTAGCGCGCGGGTGCCACCCGCTGAAGATGGATCCAATTGAACCACTGATTTCTCTGATTAAAAATGAATTACCCCTTAATGCCTGCTCACTCAAAAGGTGAATCGACTCACTGTTTTCAAGACCTGATTCTTTCAGTGAAATCAGTGAAAAATCAGCGCAATCAGTGGTAAAAAACCATAATGACGTTGTTTGTTTCCCCTTTTAGGGCTACCCGCCGCCCATGAAACCCGACCCGCCTAACAACCAACCCGTCCGGCACGCCGCCTGGGCCATCTGGAACAACCCGATCTTCCGGCGCTATTGCCAATCCCGCCTGCGCCTGCGCGGCGTCGGGCTGGGCCTGCTGATCGTCGGACTGCTCGCCGGCTTCATCATGGCGATGGCGACTTCGATCGGGGTGCGCAGCCGGATGGATCCGGTGGATGCGGCGCGTTCGGCCATCATCCCGCTGCTGGTTGTCCAGAGCCTGATCTTGTTCGTGCTGGGCACCGCCCAAGTCGCCGGCGGCATGATCGCCGAGCGCGACGAGGGGGTAATCGACTATCAGCGGCTGATCCCGCTGTCGCCGCTCTCCAAAGTGCTGGGTTATCTCTTCGGCCTGCCAGTTCGCGAGTATGTGATGTTTCTCGGCACGCTGCCGTTCACCGCCTGGGCGCTGTGGCGCGGGCAGGTGGCGTGGCACGTGTGGCTGCCGCTCTACCTGATCGTCTGGTCGTCGACGCTGCTCTATCACTTCAGCGGCCTGCTCACCGGCACGGTGGCGCGCAACCGGCGCTGGGCCTTCCTGGCATCCATCGGGCTGGTGTTCTGCCTGTATACGGTGATCCCGCAGATGGCCAAGTTCGGGTTGGTGTTCTTCAAGTATCTGACGATCACCCCGGTGTTCGAGGAATGCCTGCCGGGGATCCTGCCGGCCTCGGCCGGGGCGCTGGCCAAGGCGGGCCAGCAGTTCGCGCCGAGCGTGAAGTTCTTCAACCTGGATTTTTCCGAGGCGGTGTTCAGCGTGTTTTCGCAGGGCGGGCTGATCCTGACCTTCGTGGTGATGCTGTGCCGGAAATGGTGCCGGGCCGAGGCTCATTTGTTAGGAAAGCCGTGGGCCGCGGGCTTCTTCATTTGGATCCAGATTCTGCTGCTGGGCAACGCGCTGCCGCTCATCGAGCCGGGCAGCCTGTTTCCGTCGCGGGCCATCAGCCACCTGGTGCGGCTGATGCCCAATTGGCAGCCCAAGCCTGACGAGGCGGTGTGGATGTCGGGCATCTATGGCCTGGTCACGCTGGTGCTGCTCTTGGTGCTGGCCGGCATCATCACGCCCTCGACCGAAAACCAGCTGCGCGGCTGGCGGCGCGCGCGCAAGCAGGGCCAGACGTCGCTGCCGCGGCTGGCCGACGCGGCCACCGCGTTCTGGTGGGTGCTGGTGATGGCGGTGGCGGGCGGCGCGGGCTGGTTCCTGTTCACCCGGGCATTGGTGGAGTCGCGCTGGTTTCCCGGGCAGCAGGTGCCGCTGGGCGTTGTGGGGTATTTCACCGCGGTGTTGTTCGCCGGCGGGGTCGGTTTCCAGGCCCTGCTGGAAGCCAAGGGCGCGCGCGTGTTAGGGATCGCGGCGATTTTTGTCGGCGCGGTGCCGCTGATGCTGGGCGCGGTGTTGAGCGTCATCAGCGACCGGTTGATCCCGGTGGCCTCGTGGCTGATCGGAATCTCGCCGGTGAGCCTGCCGTTTTATGCCGCGGGGACGCTGCTGCCGCTGGCGGAACTGCCGGTTGCGGCCGCCCGCGCCGTGCCGCGCGCCTTCTTCTTCTGGCTGCTCGTCTCCGTGCTGGTGACCCTGTGGCGGGTCGTCCGCCTGCATGCGGCCCGCAAGGCGATGGCCGACAGCGTGCTCGCCGGGCCGGTGGAACGGCCGTGACCGCCCGCCGAATGCCGCGTGCGGATGGGCGGCACGGGCGAGGACCGCGAGTCTCCAGACTCGCCGGCGGCAGGGTAGCCAAAGAACGCGAGGTGAAGCGCGAGTCTGGAGACTCGCGGTCCTCACGCGCGAGTCTGGAGACTCGCGGTCCTCACGCGCGAGTCTGGAGACTCGCGGTCCT
>JBAXBG010000110.1:0-12519 GCA_037142115.1 Verrucomicrobiota bacterium
TCCCGCTCCGCCAGCGGCAGCGGATTCTTCCCGGGATCAATCGACAGCACGCCCATGACGAAGGATCGGCCTTGCAGCGGCAAGTGCAGGGCCATGGACTCGGGAAGTGTGCCGGTGCCACGGCCGGCGGGCTGTTTTTTCTCGAAGGCCCATTGGGCGACGCCACGCTCCTTGGCATCCAGCGGCAGCGTGCCGGCGGGATGCGGAGGCTGAAGCTGGTGGGTCGCCTCGTCACGCAGTTGGATGGCACAGGGGAGATTGAACAGCGACCCGACAGCGTTGAGGCAACGGCCGACGGCGTCCTCGGTATCCGCCGCGCCGGTTAGGATGGTATTGATTTCCAGGAGGCGCGTGGTGTGCATCTGCTGGCGTGCGACGGCCAGCCCACGCCGCCGGAGCCGGTTGGAGAGCCAGCCCATGGAAAGCGAGGCCACGAGCAGCGCGACAAACATGGTGACGTCCGAAGCAGAGCGGATATTGATGGAAAAGCGCGGCTCGGTGTAGAGGAAGTTCCAGGCCAGCCCGGTTAGAATGGCGAGCGCGAAGGTGCCCGCCGGGGTGAGAAAAAGCGCCCCGACAATCACCCCGCAGAGCATCAGCATGGCGAGATCCTGGGCGGTGAGCAGCCCGAAAAGTGGATAGCTGACGAGCGCGATCCCGGCGGCGATGGCGGCCGCTCTAACCAGATTGGAAAACAGCAGGGACCGGTCCGGCGTGAGGGTTGGCGGCTTTGACTCCGCGGGCCGGGTGCTAAACGATATGCGAATGGCGTTAAGATCGCGCTAAGACCGGCGCCAGCGCATGCCTCACGATGTTGAAGCGGCACAGGCAATCCAGTGGGTCGTTCATCACCGCGCCATTGAGCCCCGGCCCGACTCGCCGGATTGCAGGCGGTGCGGGGTTTGGAGCGGCTGGTGGTTTTCTTCTAAGAAACGCGCGCTTGGGACGTTACTTGTGCAGTCAATGAAATCAAATGCTCTGTGCCTGATCTTAGCCGCCGCCGCGCCGGCGTTTTGCCAGAACCTGCTCGACCCGCTGATCGTGACCGCCGCTCGCTCCGAGCAAGCGACCAGTCAGGCAGCCTACACGACGGACTCCATCAGCTCGGAGTTCATTGAGCAATCCACCCGGCGCAGCTTGCCCGAGGCCCTGCAATACACGCCCGGAGTGCTGGTGCAGGAAACCTCCTACGGCCAGGGTTCGCCGATCATCCGCGGCTTCACCGGGCGCCAGAACCTGCTGCTGATGGATGGGGTGCGGATCAACAATTCCACCTTCCGCGGCGGGCCCGTCCAGTATTGGAACACCCTCGACCCGCTCTCCATTGACCACATGGAGCTCATCAAAAGCCAGGGCTCGGTGCTCTACGGTTCTGACGCCGTGGGCGGCACCGTCAATGCCTTCGGGAAATCCTCCAGATTCCGCACGGAAACCGCCGACCAGACCTATCTGGGAGGTTCCGCCTTTTACGAATTCCGCAGCAACGGCCAGGGCAGCCATATCGGCCGCCTCGAAGCCGAAACCGGCATTGGCGGCAAGTTCGGTGTCCTGCTGGGAATATCCGCCAAAGACTTCGGGGATATTGAAGACCACGCCGTCGGCCGCATGCATGGCACGGGCTACCCCGAACAGGACCTCGATCTGCGCATGGACTATGCCATCACCCCGGACTCGTCGCTCACCTTGGCCAGCTATCATGTCAACCAGGACGACGTCTCGCGCTGGCACCGCACCCTCAACAACCCGGGCTGGACGAACGGCGATCACCTCGCCGGAGCGGGGACCTACCATTTCGACAACTACGATCAGGAGCACTCGCTGACCTACCTCCGCTATGCCGGCAAAAACCCGCAGGCCAATGCCGCGATCAAAAGTTGGAGCGCGGCGCTGTCATTCCAAAAGGTGGACGATTCGGAGTCTCTGGACGCCGCCAACAACAAGTCCGATCAAATCCAGTCGCTCTATACCGGAGTCCAGACCTTGGGCTTCGATCTCACCCTCGAATCGGACCTCGGTCCGGGATCGCTGGTTTATGGTTGCGACTTCTATCGGGACACGGTGGATGCCGCGGGCTGGTCGAACAACGCGGCGGGCACGAGCTTCAAGGAAAAGCTGCCAGTCGCGGACGATTCCAGCTACGACACCCTGGGGATTTTCAGCCAATACACCTGGAAGCCCGTGACGCCTCTGGAAATCATCGCCGGCGCTCGCTACACCCATGTGGATGCCAATCTCGGCCGGTTTTACGGATACAATCCTGCGACCAGTGCCACCACGCTGCTGCAAGATCAATCCTTCGATTGGGATTCGTTGGTCGGGTCGTTGCGCGCGCTCTATCATATTGATAAATTCTGGAGCGTCTATGGCGGCATCTCCCAGGCATTCCGCGCTCCCAACCTCAATGACCTGTCCGGCGATGTCACCTCGCTGGCGGATACCAAGTCAAAAGGCTCGGTCGATGCCCGACCGGAGAAATTCCTCACCTATGAGATCGGCGTGCGGCAGGAATGTGAGACCTTCACCAGCACGGCGGCGATATTCTACACCGACGTCACCGATGCCATCTCGAGCGTGAAGGACGGCACCCGCAGCATCACCAGCAATGCGGGGGCGGGCTATGTCTATGGCACCGAGCTGGAAGCCGCCTGGCGGATCACCCCCCAATGGGCGCTTTCCGGCTATGTCGCCTGGATGGACGGTCGCACCGAGGCCCCGGAGGTCCTCGGCGGGCCGGTCATCAACAAGCCCATGTCGAGGCAAATGCCGCTCACCGGCTCCGTCGCCCTGCGCTGGTCTTCCGAGTCGCGGAAATACTGGGTCGAAGGCCGGATCCTCGCGGCAGATAACGAGGACCGCATCACCACCGCCGACCAGGCCGCCGACTATCAACGCATCCCCACCGGCGGCACTCCCGGCTATCTCGTCGCCTCGCTGCACGCCGGCTGGAAGGTCAACGAGCATCTGGACCTCATCGGCGGCCTCGAGAATCTAACTGATTCAAGCTACCGCAATCACGGCTCAGGGCAGAACGACCCGGGACTCAACGCCATTGTCAGCGCCAAGATCAACTGGTGACCAGCGCCACGGAATCGCTGATCCATGCTTGCCAGTGTCTGGCGTTCCATCAACCTGCCCGTTCATGCGTAAGCACACCACTCACCAAGCGCTGGCAAACCTGTCCCGGGCCATGCTGGCCGCGACCCTGGTCGTCGCGCTGGCCGCTTGTGGCCGGGGCAAAGGCCAGGGCACCACGGGTGCGACCGGTCCGGCGGCGGCCGCCAAATCCGATGACCATCCGGCGCCGCCGCCACTGCCTGTTCCGGATTCCGTGCTCTTGAAAGAAGCGATTCCCTATGCCGGGGGGCCCGGTGCCGATCCGGCACGCAATCTCCTCGATCTTTATCTGCCCAAGCACACGGCGGCGTTTGCCACCGTGGTTTTCGTGCATGGCGGAGGCTATCAGCGGGGCGACCGGACGCTGGGCCACAACCTCGGCGTGGTCCTGGCCAACCATGGGGTGGCGGTGGCATCGATCAGTTACCGCCTCTATCCGCAGGTGAAGCACCCCGCCCAGATCCAGGATGTCGCCAGGGCGTTTGCCTGGGTCAAGTCCCACATCGCGGATCATGGTGGCGACCCGGCGCGGGTCCATGTGTGCGGGCACTCGGCCGGCGGGCATCTGGCCGCCTTGCTCGGCACCGACGGATCGTATCTGGCGGCAGAACATCTCGAGCCCACGGACATTGCCAGCGTGCTGGCCCTCAGCGGCGGTTACCGGATCAACCCGATCCGCAAGGACGTTTTCGGCGATGACGCGGCACTCGCAGCGGCCTCGCCGTTCGCCCACATCCCGGGCACTCACCCGCCGTTCGTGCTGTTCTATGGCAGCCTGGAAAAGAAGGACCGACATGAACTGTCGCGGGAATTCCGTGATGCATTGCTCGGGGCCCATGGCCAGGCGGAATGCGTCATGATTCCAGACCGGGATCACCAGGGATTGCTGGATCGCGTCGCTGAGGGCGACCCAACAGCTTCGGCACTCCTGCAGGCGGTGGATCACACCGCGCGCTGAGCCGTCCGTCATCCGTAAAGACAATCGCCCGCCCAGAGCGTTGAGCCGGCCCGCACCAGAGCCCAACCCCGCCGCCACTCCAGCTGCTAGAAATCCCCGAACAAATCCAGCTGCGGCGGATTGGGTTTGGGCAGGGTGTCCTGGACGGTATTTTTGGCCTTGGGGCCCTGGCTCTTGGCCTCGGGTTTGACTGAATGGAGCTCGAGGTGGGAGAGGATCGACTTGGCGCGCTCGACCACCGGTTTGGGCAGGCCGGCGAGGCGGGCGACCTGGATGCCGTAGGACTTGTCGGCGGCGCCGGGCAGGATTTTGTGGAGGAAGATGATCTCCTCGTTCCACTCCCTAACCGCAACGTTGTAGTTGGCGACGGCAGTCCTGGTGTTGGCCAGGTCGGTTAGCTCGTGATAGTGGGTGGCGAACAGCGTGCGGCAGCCGATGGTGTCGTGCAGGTGCTCGGCGACGGCCCAGGCGATCGAGAGGCCGTCGAAGGTGGCGGTGCCGCGGCCGATCTCGTCGAGGATCACCAACGACCGGTCGGTGGCGTGGTTGAGGATCAGGGCGGTTTCGCTCATCTCGACCATGAAGGTGGACTGGCCGCGCGAGATGTCGTCGGAAGCTCCTACCCGGCAGAAGATCCGGTCGATCAGGCCGAGGGTGGCGGACTCCGCCGGCACGTAGGCGCCGATCTGGGCCATCACGGCGATGAGCGCGATCTGGCGGATGTAGGTGGATTTGCCGGCCATGTTAGGCCCGGTGAGGATCTGGAGGCGGGCGGTGTCGGGGTCGAGCTCGGTGTCGTTAGGGACGAACTTGCTGTCGGTGAGCGTTTGTTCGAGCACCGGGTGGCGGCCGTTGGTGACGAAGAAGCCGTTGGACGTGTTGAGGACCGGCCGGCAGTGGCGGTGGAGCTGGGCGCCATCGGCCAGGGCGCAGAGCACGTCGATTTCCGCGACCGCGGCGGCGGTCTGTTGGAGGCGCGGGAGGTGGGTGAGGACTTGGGCGCGGAGCTGGCCGAAGAGCTCGGCTTCGAGTTTTTTCGAGCGCTCCTCGGCACCTAACACCTTGTTTTCCATCTCCTTGAGCGCGGGCGTGATGTAGCGCTCGGCGTTCGACATGGTTTGCTTGCGGGTGTAGTCGTCGGGGACTTTGGCCAGATGGCTGGTGGTGATCTCGATGAAGTAACCAAAGACATTGTTGAACTTGATTTTAAGCGAGTCGATGCCGGTGCGCTTGCGCTCGTCTTCCTGCAGGCGCGCGATCCAGTCCTTGCCGCCGCGCGAGGCGCTGCGCAGTTCGTCGAGTTCGGCCGACCAGCCGTCGCGGATGATGCCGCCGTCGCGCAGGTGGCCGGGCGGCTCGTCGGCGAGGGCGGCGGACAGCATGGTTGTTAGATCGGCGAAGTCGTGGAGCTGGTTGCAAAGAAGCGGAATGAATTCCGCGCTCCGTAAGGAAGACAGGTCCTGCTTGAGGGCGGGGACGTGGGCGAGCGAGGAGGCGAGCGACTGGAGGTCGCGGGCGTTGCCGGAGCCTTGGGACATGCGCGAGGTGGTGCGCTCGATGTCGCGGATGCTCTTGAGCGCCTCGCGGCATTTCGCCAGCAGGAACGGTTCCGCGAGCAAGGCGGCGATCAGGTCCTGGCGGCCGGTGAGGGTGGCCAGGTCGCGCAGCGGGTGGAGGATCCAATCGCGCAGCAGCCGCGCGCCCATCGGGGTGGCGGTGCGATCGAGCACGGCCAACAACGTGTGCTGCTTGCCGGAGCGCGACTCGACGAGGTCGAGGTTGCGTTGCGACGCGATGTCGATGAGCACGTGGTCGGCGCTCTCGCGGACGTGCGGCGGGCGCAGGTGGTCGCACTGGCGCCGGAGTTGGTGGATCAGATAGTGGAGGACGCCCCCGGCCGCGCCGCTGGCGGCAGGCAGGTTGCCGCAGCCGAAGCCATCCAGCGAGTGGACGTTGAAATGGTCCTTGAGGAGCTGGGTGGCATGTTCGGGAAGGAACGCGTAGCCTTCATAGACCAACCCGTTAGCCAGCGCCCCGAACTCGGCGCTCTGGTGGTCGGGCACCAGCAACTCGGAGGGAGCCAGCCGGGCGAGCTCATCCTCTAACTGGCCCAGCTCAGCGAACTCGGCGATGGTGAATTCCCCGGTGGTGTGGTCGACGCAGGCGAGCCCGAGGGATTTTCCGCAGCGGCACACCGCTGCCAGATAGTTCGGCCGCTGGTCGTCGAGCAGCGTGAGGTCGTCGATGGACCCGGGCGACAGGATCCGGGCGATTTCTCGGTCGACGAGTTTGCCGGGCTTGGGTTCGGAGGTTTGTTCGGCGATGGCGACGCGTTTGCCGGCCTTGAGCAGGCGGGCGAGGTAGCCTTGGGCGGCATGATAGGGCACGCCGCACATCGGGGTGCCGCCGCGTTTGGTCAGCGCCACGTTGAGGATCGGCGCGGCGGTTTTCGCGTCCTCAAAGAACATCTCGTAAAAGTCGCCCAGCCGATAGAGCAGGATCACGTCGGCGGGCAGGGATTTGCGCATCGCCAGATACTGGGCCATCATCGGCGTGCTCGCGGGAACCGTCATGCCCGAGACTGCCGGGGAACGCCCGAGGAATCAAGAAACCAAGGTGCCGGTCGCGCATTTTTGGGCTTGGGGTCAAACGGGTGCAGGACAAAGAAGTCATCCTAGACACGAAGAGTCCGCCGTGAGCACTCAAGGAGGGGCGGAATCTGTCCGCCCATGCGTATGGTTAGCCGATTTGCAGCCAAAATGGCATTTCCATCGTCATTTCATCCTCACGGCGGACGGATTCCGCCGCTCCTTGCGTTGTTTGTCCGGCACCCGGGCCCAAACAATTGGCCCGAGCATCTTGACAGGAGGTTCGTCATGCCATACCCAGTATGGTATGAAAATGACCATGCACATTGACGAGGACCTGCTGAAGCGGGTGATGGAGGCGTACGGCTACGAAACCAAGACGGAAGCCGTGAATATGGCACTGCGGGAATTGGATCGCAGAGAGCGCCTGCGGGAATTCGGCAGAACTGGCCTGGGGCTGACGCCGGACGAATTGGCGGAGGGCGTGGACCCTAACTACGACTTGATGGCCATGCGAGCGGCGGAAATCCCCCCGAATTATGGCAAGTGAAGTGGTCGTGGACAGCAATGTCTTCATGAAATTGCTCAGGTCTCGGCAGGACCCGGCGCGGGTGTTGATTGATGCCTATGGCCTGGGCGGCTTGGCCATCTGCGGGATGATTCGCCTGGAAGTGCTGCGGGGGTTGAGCGAACCCAGGCTGTTTGCGCGGATTTCGGCGCTGATGGATGTGATGGTCAATGTGCCGAGTGACAACCGCCTGTGGACTGACGCCACCGAACTGGCGTGGAAACTCGACCGCCAGGGACTGGTGATTCCGAGTGCGGATGTGGTGATCGCGGCCAGCGCGCTGCGACTCGGCGCGGCGGTGCTGACCTCGGACTCCCATTTCGCCCAGATCAAGGGCTTGCGCGTGATCGCGCCGCCGGCCGAGTGGTTTGGGGCCTGAGCGAAGGTGGCGCGGCCTCGATGAGGCGGCAGGTAGGGCGATATGGATGTCTTCGTTTTCATCGATCCCCCGAAAAATCCGGGTTAGCACAAAAGCACATTTATGCGACGCTCCGCGGGCCGCGCAGGTGGTGTTCTGTCGGGTGACGATGCTCGGGTTGCTGCGCATATCAAGCAACGCCAAAGCCATGCACGGCCAGCCGTTTTCCAATGCCGAGGCGTGGGCGATTTATCAAACGTTTCAGGGCATGACGGACTGCGAATTGCGGCAGGAACCGCCACGCCTGGAGACGGCATTTGCCTCTCTCACGCTGGATGCCAGCCTGCCCCACCGCCTCTGGACGGACGCCTTATCTGGCCGCCTTTGCCATCGCCGGCAGCATCCGCCTGGTGTCATTTGATAACAATTTCAAGCGCTTTACCGGTCTTGAACTGCTTCAGCTTGAAGGGTGCTGAGTGGGGACAGGTTTGAATGGCGCTAACTTTAGGCTGCTTTGGGACGGAAGAGTCCGCCTGAAGGCGGGACTACCTACGCTGGAATCATCGTTCATGGGGAGGTATGTAGTACCGCCTTTAGGCGGAATCTTCTGTCCTCCATGCTCCCCAAAAACCGTTATGTTAGCGCCATCCGGGTCAGGTTTCTCATTCCAACCTATCTATCAAGCGTTCCAGATGGAAGAGGCCTCAGAACATGCCGTTGAGCTTGCGGCCGGCCCAGAAGGTTCCTAACAGTGTGATGAGCGCCACCAGGGTGGCCCAGTGGGACCCCAGCGGGATGCGCGATTCGAGCGGCCGGGGTTCGGGCAGGGCGGTGATCTCCTTGACCAGCTCGGTGAGCTGGGCGGGCTGGATGACCCGGCCGCGCGACACCCGGGCCATTTCCTCGAGCACCTCGGGGCGGGCCGGCTGGCCGGATTTCTCCAGCTCCGCGCCCTGGGCTAACAGCGTGGTGGCCAGCGGCTGGTCCTCGGCCCCGCTGGCGGTGGCGCGGATCTTCCAGGCACCCGGCTGGTCCACCTTGAAGCGCCCGCTGAAGGCGCCCCAGGCGGAGGCGTTTTTCTGCAGTTCGAGGCGCTGGCCGCGGCCGTCGGGCGCGGTCAGGTCGATGGCGACGGTGCCCTTGGCGAGCGGCGCGCCGTTGGCGTCGAAGGCGTTGGCGTGGATCGTGACGGAGGCTCCGGGTTCCGGGCGTTCCGGGGTGAAGAACAGGCGGACGCGCTGGCCGGAGGCCATGTTGCGCTGATAGGACATCCAGCGGGCGACCTGGCCCCAGAACCGATAGTGATAGAGATCCTCGACGCCGCGGCGCCAGCGCCAGGCCGAGTCGATGCCCATGAAGAGCACCTTGCCGGAACCGGCGGGCTTGGTGACGAGCAGCGGGATGGGTCCGAATTTGCCGCGGCGGTTGCCGTGGACGGCGAGCACTTCCGAGCCGCCCTTGGCCTTGATGACCGGGGCGTGCCAGTAGAATCCGGGCAGGTGGCGCCAAATTCCCGGGTTTTCCTCCTCGTTGTTGCCCAGCATGGTGAGCAGCGAGGCGCGCCCTTCGGTGGTTAGATTGAGCGGGGACGCCACCGACTCGGCCAGGCCGGTCGGGTGGGAGGCGTCGAGGATGACGGGCATCAGGTCGGACAGGTCGGTGTCCAGCAGCGAGAACTGGTTGCCCTGCGGGCCCGGCAGGAAGACCACCCCGGACGCCTGGTTTTCCACCAAGCCGCGGATCAGGCCACACTGCTCCTTGGTGAGTTGGTCCTTGGCGACACCCACATCGCCGAGGAAAATCACATCGTATTTGGCCAGGTCTTCAAGCTTGGAGGGAAACTCCTGGAGGTAGTCCTTGCCGCCGCCTGGCCCCAGCGCGGGGTGGAACAACAGGCAGGAGAGCTCGACGCCCGGGTCGCGCGAGAGCGCATTGCGAAGAAAGCGGTACTCCCAGCGCGGCTGGGTTTCGACGACCAACACCCGGATTTTCTCCGGCCGACCGGCAATGATGAACTTCCGCGAGTTGTTAGACGCGACCAGCTCCCCGTCGGCCACCGGGATCGAGAGTTCGAGGGTGGACGCGCCGGCCTTTTCGAGCCGCCAGAGCACCGAGTCATAGGTTTCGGCATTGGGGGCGATGACGATGTCCTTGGTGTGTTCGCGTCCGGCCTCGTCGCGCAGCCGGACGATGGTGCGGACCTGGCGGTCTAACGACGAGCGGATGGTGAAGGGAATCTGGACGTTCTCGCCGATGATGCCATAACTCGGGGCGCTCACGGATAACAAATCGAGATCGGGCAGGCGGGTCTGGCTGCCCACGGGAATCGGAAACAAGGGCACCCCGCGCAGGCGCATTTTCTGGGCGGCGGCCACGGGCGGCTGGCCAAGGTTGTAGTCGCCGTCACTCAACAGCACCACCGCGCGCAGATTGCTTTCCTTGTCGAGGATGTCGGTGAGCGGTGTGGCCAGGTCGGTTCCGGCAAGGGTGCCGGCATCCGGGTGCGGACTGGCAAACGGGATGACGTCCACCACATTGGCGCCGTTGGCGGCGAGCGGCTTCCACAGCTCGGAGGCGAGTGCCTGTTTGACCCATTCCGCCCGTGACACGATCGCCGCCTTGGCTGACAGGACCGGCGGCAGGGTGGCGTCGATGGTGGACATCGACTTCGAATCGTCCCACAGGATGGCAATCTTGGGCTTGCTGTCCGGGTGGACGATGGTGCGCCATTCGGGCTGCCACAGCAGCAGCACGACGGTCAGTGCGGCGAGCAGGCGCAGTGCCTCTAACACCGCGGTGCGCCCGCGGTGCGGGCTGCGCCGCCAGGTGAGCAGCGACAAGGTCCCGATGAGGATCAGGGCGATGGCGCCGATCCACAGGGTGACGGGGGTGGGAGATAGACTGAGCACTAGATGACAGGCATTAAGATTTAGAGCTTTCTGATTTGGGCAGGCAGAGGATGGCTTCGGAGATGAGGAAGAACAGCACTGCCACGAGGAAGGCGCGCCAGACGTCGCGGGCGAGGGACGGGTCGTTGGCTTGGCCGGCTTGGTCGAGCAGGGTGTAGTGGGTGCCCTCGAGCGCCGCGTCGAGCGCCTCGCGACTGAGGATCTCCGTGGCGTCTTCGGCGGGCGGGCGGTTCACGGCGAGCAAGCGCTCGCCCAGGCGGAAAACCCCGGCCTCATGGGCGGCGTTGGCCGGATCGGGCGTGCCAAAGTCGTCGAGGCGCTGCCGGGTGTCTCCGGGCAGCAGTCGGGTGGCATCCTCGCCCACGGTGGTTAGATAGGAGGCGTCGAAGCGGTCGGCCCCGGCGCTGAGGACGCGCTGGACGGCGGGGAGCAGGACATCGGCGTCGCCGAGGTTTGACCAGGTGTAGTCCGGCAGCGTGCCGAGCATCCAGGCGGTGCCGCGCTCGATGATGCGGCGGGAGAGCGCGGGTTCACCGTCCTCCCAGCGGGCTAACTGCGAGGCGTCGCCGAGGGGGATCTGGCGGCGGATCGCCTTGAGCCGGTTGGCGGCCAGCGGGGTGCCTTCCAGGCCGTCGCGCAGCGGGCCGTCGTGGTGGTTCCAATCCTTGAGAATGAAAAACTTGCCGGCGGGCGGTTCGGCGGGATCCGCCCACTGCAGCTGGCAGAAGGTGATTTTGGAGGGCGCGCCGGGAGCGAGGAACAGCACCTGCCCGCCGGAAGTTAGATAGTGACGGACGGCTTCCGCGGTGTTGCCGGTGGGCAGCGGCGCCGCCCACAGGATTGCGGCGAGGTCCGCGGTGATGGCGGTGGCGGCCTGTGCGGGGTCGACGCGCCGGGTGCTCAGATTGTCCAATCCGGGTGGTGCGGCGGCCAGCGCCAGGTAGTCGGCGGCCTCGCCGGGAGCTGCCACCACCAGCGATTTCACGGGCCGGGCCGGGCCGTAGGCGAAGAAGGCGGCGTTGTCGCGCTCGTTGCCGTCGGCCGGAATCGACAGGTAGCCGTGGCCGGAGTCGCTGGCGGCGGGCAGGGCGACGCGCTTCTGGAACCGCAGGGACTGCCCTGGGATCGTTAGATTCTCGGTGGTTCGAGTGCCGCCATGGTGGGTGGTGAGCGGCAGGGTGGTGGTGCCGCGGGCGTCGCCGGAGCGCATGACTTCCAGATCCAGCACCAGTTCGTCGCCGGCGCGGCGCGAGCCCGCCAGTCTAACCGACGAGTTGGGGGCGGTGGGGCCGGTGAGAGACAGCACGCGGAGCGCGGGATGTTGTGGCAGGGCCGTCAGGCTGGCGCGGGCGGCGGTCCAGCGTTCGTCTTCGGGGTGCCAATTGGACGCCTGCAGGTCGGAGGCGAGCCAGACCTCGGAGCGCCCCGGTGTTTCAGCCAGGAACTCGGCGGCGCGGGTGAGCAGCGCGGGGAAATCCGCCGCGCTGTCGGTGGCGGCGGTGGCGGACAAGTCGGCGAGGGTTTCGGGCGAGGGCACCTCCTGCGGCTGGCCCGTGGCGCTGTCGATGAGCACCAGGCGTGCGGAGCCCAGATCCGCCATCGCCTCGCGGACTTTTTTCAGCACAATTTGGCGGCGCGAGTCGAGGCCGTCGCCGGGCTTGATCTCCATCGAGGCCGAGCGGTCCAGCAGCAGCACCACGGTGTCGATGGACCCGCCGCCCCAGCCGAGGAGCCCTGAGACGATGGGCCGCGCCGCCGCCAGGGCGAGCGCGGCCACGGCCAGAGCGCGGCAGGCGAGGATCAGGAGGTTGCGCAGTTTTTTCTTGCCGCGGGATTGGCGTGCCGCCTTGAGCAGGAACTGCATCGCCGCCCACTGGACCGTCTTGTGACGCCGGCGGTTGATCAGATGGATCGCGATGGGCACGCTTGCGGCGGCCAAAAACCATAACAGAGCTGGAGAAAGAAATAACATCGAAACGCGGAGGAGCAGAGGCCGGAGAGAGGAACGCGGAGGTTAGATGGAA
>JBAXBG010000111.1:0-12130 GCA_037142115.1 Verrucomicrobiota bacterium
CAACGCCCGACGCAGCCAGCTTCCTTGCCGCTTCCCCTCATCCCGGCATCTGCCGTTGCCAGTTCGCGGCTGCGTCCTCAGCGTTCCGCATCACGAAGGCAATACAGGTGAATCCGCAAGGACCGGTACACGTGATGTCCCAAACAGCCAAGAACATCACCATTGCCGTCTCCGTGGACATGCTCGATACCGGCATCGACATCCCGCAAATCGTCAATCTCGTCTTCGCCAAGCCGGTGAAATCCTACTCCAAGTTCTGGCAGATGATCGGCCGCGGCACCCGCTTGTGCAAAAACCTTTTCGGCCCCGGCAAAGACAAGACCACCTTTCAGATCTTCGATCACTGGGGAAACTTCGAATACTTCGATGAACTGAAAAAGGAAGTCGCGCCCACGCGTGCGAAGTCCCTTCCCGAACAGCTTTTTGAAACCCGGATCGCCCTCGCCGAGGCCGCCCTTGCCGCCCAGGATCTCGATGCGTTCAAACTCTCCATCGGCCTGATCGCCGCGGACATCGCCGCTCTGCCCGCCGACTGCCTCTCGATCCGCGAAAATTGGAAGGACATCCAGTCCATGAAAAAGGCCGGCGTGCTGGAAGCCTTCTCCGCCGCCACCCGTGCCACCTTGAAAACCGTCATCGCGCCCCTCATGGTTTGGCGGGACGTCTATAGCAAGGAAGCCGCCCTCAAGTTCGACCTTCTCGCCGCACGCCTGTCCATTGCCACCTTGGCCAAGTCCTCCGATGCGGCGGACTTTCGCGATCAAGTCATCGACCACGTCTCACGGCTGCCCATCAATCTCCAACCGGTGCAGGAAAAGCTGCCCGTCATCCAGAAGGCCAAGCAGAAGAGCACTTACGAAGGCGCATCCACCGCCGCCCTCGACGCTCTCCGCAGCGAGTTGCGCGGCATCATGCGCTATCAGGTAACGGATAGCGGCCCGTCCGCCGACCCCCGGTATATCGACGTAGCGGAAGAAGTCACCGAATTCCAAACCATCCATCACCACGTCAAACTCGCCGGCCTCGACCTCGCCGCTTACCGCAACCGCGTCGAATCCGTCCTCAAAGAGCTTTTCGACCAAAGCGCGGCCCTCCAGAACATCCGCGCCGGTCTCCCGGTCGCCGAGGCAGATCTCGAACAACTCGTTCAGGACGTCCTGCTTCAGGACCCGGACCTCCACCTCGACGAACTCCTCAACCACTACCCGAACAAGGCCAAGAACCTCGCCCTCGCCATCCGCCGGATCATCGGACTCGACGCAGAAAAAGTCGCGGATCACTTCAAATCCTTTGTCCAGCAATACCCCGCGCTCAACTCCAACCAGATCCGTTTCCTCGAATTGCTCAAATCCCACATCGCCACCTACGGCGCCATCGAGATCGACCGCCTCTGGGAAGCCCCCTTCACTACCCTCCACGCCGAGGGCATCGACGGCATCTTCCCCGACTCGGCCCAGGTGGATTCCCTCCTCGACCTGCTCAACAATCTCAACCTCGCCGCCGCTTGAACCCCGATTCCTGCTTCCAATCTCCAACTTCAGCCCCGGAAACCAACGCTTGATTCGTTGAAAAAACCGTGCATTGTTTTCAACATGAACGTTGTCGCCGCCACCAATCATCCACAGCAAATTCTCCGCCGGATCAAGGCGAAGGGGGCGGGTTGGGCGTTCACTCCCGGTGATTTCGCAGACCTCGGGGATACCCGCTCCATCGGCATGGCGCTGACGCGCTTAGTTCGGGATGGGAAAATCCGCCGCATCGGCCACGGGCTCTACGACACCCTGCATGCCCACCCGCTCTTGGGCAAGGTGGGTGCAGGAACTGACGCCGTCGTCGATGCCATCGGCAGGAAGCGCAATCTGAGGCTCCTCCCATCCACCGCGACCGCCGCCAATCAGCTCGGTCTGAGCACCCAGGTTCCGGCCCAGTTGGTTTACCACACCGACGGTGCGCCTACCCGTGTGATGCTGGGAAACCTCCAGATCGACCTCCGGCGGAATACCGGCCGCATGCTCGCGCTTGCAGGTCGTTCCAGCGGGCTGGTGGCGCAGGCCTTGCGCGATGTGGGCAAAGACAAGGTCACGTCCGATCATCTCAGCCGCGTGCGGGGCCACCTGCCAGCCTCCGCCCGCAAGCAGCTCGTTCAGGACATTCTCCTCGTCCCGGCATGGATGCGCCCCCATTTCAAAGCAATCTCCCGCGACGATGACTGACGACCCGTACTTGAAACTCAGCCGCCGCGAGCGGGTCGAGCTGCTTGACGAAGTTTCCCGCAGACGGAACCTCGCTCCCGCCATTCTTGAAAAGGACTAACAATATGGCCGGCCCCTCGACCTGGAAAACCGACTCCGATCAAACACTCGGCGACTATCTGGCGTCCCAATCGACGCCCTCCGTCTGACATCTTCCCTTGAACTATTCGTGCTTTGCTCTTCAGATTCGTAACCACTTGATTCCTTGGCGCACTTTGCGTCTTGGCGGTGCAAAATCCTCTTCGTTCCAATTTCCACTTTTCAGAATTTCAGCCTCTCAGCATTCCACCCAATGACCCTCGCAACCGCTTACCGCAATAAAATCGACGCCCTCTGGCTGGACTTCCACTCCGGTGGCATCACCAATCCCATCACGGTCATCGAGCAGATCTCCTACCTGATGTTCGCCCGCCTGTTGGACATCACCGAGTCCCGCAATGAGAAGCGCGCCGGTCGTCTGAAAAAGGACTTCAAGCGCATCTTCCCGGAGAGCAAGCAGCACATCCGCTGGTCGCACTTTCGCAATGAAGGCGGCGAGCGCATGCTCAAGATCGTCCGCGACGAGTTTTTTCCGTTCATGCGGACCAATCTCCAGGAGCACCCGCTCGGCCGCTACCTCAAGGACGCCAACTGCCTGATTCCTTCCGGCAACCTGCTGTCCCGCGCCGTCGCCGCCATCGAGGAACTCCCCCTCACTGAAGGCGATGCCAAGGGCGACATCTACGAGCACTTGCTCGGCAAACTCTCCACCGCCGGCATCGCCGGCCAGTTCCGCTCGCCGCGCCACATCGTGCGCGCCATGGTGGAGATGCTCGATGTCAAACCCACCGACACCGTCTGCGATCCCGCATGCGGCACCGGCGGCTTCCTCATCTCCGTGATGCTCTACCTCTACGAGAAATACACCAGCGCGGCCCTGGTGGAGACCGACGCCGAGGGCAACAAACACTACCCAGGCGACCTGTTGGAGCCCTACCTCTCGCACATCCGCGGCGATATGTTCCACGGCTTCGATTTCGACATCACCATGCTCCGCACCGCGGCCATGAACTTATTGCTCCACAATGTCGAGTCCCCCAGCATCCACTATCAGGACACCCTTGGCTCGAATTTTTCCGAGCGCTTCCCCAAGGAGTCCTCCAACTGCTTCGACGTCATCCTCGCCAACCCGCCCTTCAAAGGCATGATCGACCTCGAAAACGTCGATCCCATGCTCAAGAGCAAGGTCAAGACCAAGAAGACCGAGCTGCTCTTCCTCGTCCTCATCCTCCACATGCTTAAAATGGGCGGACGCGCCGCGGTCATCGTGCCGGACGGCGTGCTCTTCGGCTCCAGCCAGGCCCACCTCGGCGTGCGCCAGATCATCGTCGATGAAAACCAGCTCGAAGCCGTCATCTCGCTGCCCGCCGGAGTTTTCAAACCCTACGCCGGCGTCTCCACCGCCATCCTCATTTTCGCCAAGGGCGGCCGCACCGGCGATGTCTGGTTCTACGATGTCCAGGCCGACGGTTACAGCCTCGACGACAAACGCACACACCAGCCCGACAAGAACGACCTGCCGGATCTGGTGAAACAGTGGAAAGCCCGCAACCCAAAGAAAAAGAGCGACCGCTCCGCAAAACACTTCTTCGTTCCCGTCGCCGACATCCGGGAAAACAAATACGACCTCTCGCTCAACCGCTACAAGGTGACCCAGCACGTCGAAACCACCTACGAGCCGCCCAAGGCCCTCCTCAAGCGCATGCACAGGCTCGGGCAGGAGGTTCTCAAGGACATCAATGATTTGGAGGGGATGCTGAAATGAACTCGGAACCGAATGGAAGCCTGACGCCAGACGACTTGCCTCTTCAGGGCGATAGGGAAGCCGTCGTGCAATCCTTGTTCGACCGCGTCGCCGCTATTTTGGACGAGTCGCGTGCCAGTGTGGTCCGAGCCGTCAACAGCCGCATGGTTCTGGCGTATTGGCTGATTGGCCGCGAGATTGTCCTCGCCATCCAAGGCGGCGAAAGCCGTGCGAAATACGGCCACGCCATCCTTGGCAGCTTGTCACTCCGCCTGACCCAGCGCTACGGCGACGGCTTCTCCGAGCCCAGTTTGCGGGCCTACCGGCAGTTCTTTCAAACCTACCCGGATCGCCCAATCCGGATTCGCTCCACAGCGGGGAGCACATTACCCGCCACGATTTGCTCCCCGTTGGGGAGCGAATTGACCCACCAAGCGTCACCCCTCGCCGCAGTAGATGATTTTCCTCTGGAATCGCCATTTTTGGCCAATCTTTCATGGTCTCACTACCGCCTGATCATGCGCGTCGAGACCGCCGAAGCACGCGAATTTTACGAAACCGAAGCAGCGACCGCCGGATGGACCAAACGCGAACTCGAACGCCAAATCCATAGCTTTTACTACCAGCGACTGCTCTCCAGCAAGGACCGGTCGGGGATGATCCTGGAACAACGGCAGGCCACCTCCAAATTCGATCCCACCAGCATTCTGAAATCTTCCACGGTTTTGGAATTCCTCGGAATCCCAGCCAGCCAGCGCCTCCACGAATCTGAGCTTGAGCAAGCCATCATGGACAACCTGCAGACATTCCTGCTCGAACTCGGTCGCGGCTTCAGCTTCGTAGCCCGCCAGAAGCGCCTCGTCTTCGAGGACGATGAGTTCTACGTGGACCTCGTTTTCTACAATTTCATCCTCAAGTGCTTCGTCCTCATCGATCTCAAGATCGGCAAGCTCACCCATCAGGACGTCGGCCAGATGGACAGCTACGTCCGCCTCTACGAAGATCTGTACAAGGTCGAGGGCGACAACCCCACCATCGGCCTCATTCTTTGTTCCGAGAAAAACGAAACCATCGCCCGCTACTCCGTGCTCAAGGAAAGCCAACAACTCTTCGCCACCAAATACCGTCTCTACCTCCCCACCGAAGCAGAACTCGCCACAGAACTGAAACGCGAAATCCTCGCGCTCGCCGAGGTGAGCGCGGAACTCGGAACCTAAGATGCAGAATGACAGCCATTGAAATGAAGAACGATCAGAACAACCCATCCAAGACCCTCCTCAAGCGCATGAACAAGCTCGGCCAGGAGGTTCTCAAGGACATTTCTGATTTGGAGGGGATGCTGAAATGACGAGCACCAAGAAAATCAAAATCGTCAACCTTGGCGATGTTGTGAACTTTGAAGGTGGAGGAACCCCGTCGAAAGCGAACTCAGAATATTGGGGCGGAGACATTCCCTGGGCGAGTGTTAAAGACGTATCAGGGCCGGAACTTTCCTCCACGGTCGATTACATCACAGAAGAAGGGCTTGCGAACAGTGCATCCCGGATGGTTCCAGCAGGTAACGTCATTCTTCCAACTCGCATGGCTCTTGGTAGGGCGGCAATCAACACTATCGATGTTGCGATCAATCAGGATCTCCGTGTCGCTTATCCAAACCAAAGCCTTGATCGACGCTATCTCCTCTGGTTCATCATTTCTAACGCCCGTCTGATTGAGTCACTTGGCTCCGGTGCCACCGTGAAGGGGATAACATTGGACAAACTCCGTGATCTCCAAATCCCCCTCCCACTCCTCGCCGAGCAAAAGCGCATCGCCGCGATCCTCGACAAAGCCGACGTCATTCGCCGCAAGCTCCAACAATCCCTCCGCCTCTCCGACGACTTCCTCCGCTCCGTCTTCCTCGACATGTTCGGCGATCCCGTGACCCATCCGAAGGGGTGGCCGGTCGTGCCATTGAGCGAGGGCGTCGAATTTTTCGACGGAGGGAAGAATGTGAATCCCATCGACACCGACCGTCGCGATGGCATGCGGGTTCTGAAAGTTAGCGCCGTTACATCTGGCGAATACCGCGAAGCCGAGAGTAAGTCGTTTGGCGAGGATTTCAATATTCCCGCCGACTATATCGTCAAATCTGGCGATTTGCTCATTAGCCGAGCCAACACCGCTGAACTCGTCGGTGCAGTGGCCTATGTCTGGAACACGACTGGCCGTGCCATGTTGCCAGACAAACTCTGGCGCTTTGTCTGGTCAAAGCCTGCCAAGATCAATCCTCTGTTCATGCTCCACCTGGGCCGGTCGGAACACTTCCGCAAGCAACTCATCCTCCGGGCAACCGGAAGCAGCGGCTCCATGAAGAACATCGGCAAGGTGAAGATGCTTGAGATTCCAATCCCATTGCCACCCATCGCGCTCCAAAACAAATTCGCCGCCATCGTTAACAAAACCCAAGGCAAAATCCAAAAGTCCACCGCGTTCCTTCAAGACGCCGAGTCTCTATTCTCCTCCCTCCAACAACGCGCCTTCCGGGGCGAACTCTAGGAATGCCACCCGATCCGAAAGACAAGTGCTACCTGTGCGGTGCGACGGAAGGCCTCACGAAGGATCATATTCCCCCCAAGGGACTGTTTCCGAAGCCCCGCCCGTCGAATCTCTACACCGTTCCCTGCTGCTTCGCTTGCAACAATGGCGCCTCTAAGGAGGACGAATACCTCCGTGTAGCCGCAAGCTGTCTGATCAACGCCCACCCGACGGGCAAGGCCGCTTTCGAGCGGGTCGTCGAGAGTACGCTGCCATCACGGCGAATCAGTAGGCATATCGACAAACTTCGTGATTGCGTTGAACCTATCACGCTGCGAACCCCCGATGGCAATATCCATGCGCGGCTACATGGTTTCGATGCATCAATGATCTGCAGGTGCCTAGTTCGGATTACGAAAGGAATCCTCGCTGCGACGCATCCTGAACTCGACACCTCCAATTCGGATTTCGAGATCCTTCACATCGACCAGTTCCGAATCGATTCCATCGCTGACTCGGGCATCACCGACCACTTTACGTGTTGGGCAGTAGGGAACGGCGTCTACAGGAACTATAGGTCCGTCTCTGCTGAGGACTCTGGATGTGGCATGATGGTTCACCTATTCTACGCTGCGGCGGCGTGGATGGTTCGTTATCAGGCAGGGGAGGGCCTAATGAAAAGCACCAATCACCCCGGTTGGAGTGAACCGGCACCAGGTTCTCCTGTCGACATCGCTAATCGAAATTGCACCTGGAATCCACAACCCGCGCCGACGTGGGTGACTTGCGTGCCCTCGCTCCGGCATCCGGATCTGGTGCCGGATTTCGCCCGGCGACTGGCTGCGGCGTTGGGTTTGCCATGGCACGAGGCGCTCCGTAAGACGGACGCCAGGCCGGAACAGAAGACCATGGCCAACAGCAACCAGCAGGCACGAAACATCGATGGTTCGCTGTGGTCTCGTTGCGGGATTCGGTCACGTCTGGGTTGCCGCAGATCCTGCAGGCTTGCACGGCGGCTTGCGCAGCGGGGATCCGGCCACTACGCTGCGGCCATGCCCGCTGAGATCCGCACCCAATTCTTTGAAACCGGCAGCCCGGAGCAGCCACTGAAGTTGTGGGAGGGTGGGTTACTGCCGGGCGTCCAGATTGCCTATGAGACGTGGGGCGAGCTCAATGCGGACCGGTCCAATGCGATCCTGCTGTTTCACGCGCTGTCCGGATCCCACCACGCCGCCGGGTTCAACCCCGGCATCGAGGGCGTGGGCGAGCTGTGGCAGCCCGAACTGCACGACGGCTGGTGGGAAAGCATGATCGGCCCGGGCGAGGCGCTCGACACCGACAAGTATTTCATCCTGTGCGCGAACTATCTGGGAGGTTGTTATGGCAGCACCGGCCCGTCCTCCGCCAACCCGGACACCGGCAAGCCCTGGGGATCGACATTTCCCGCGGTAAGCGCCGTCGACCAGGTGGAGGTGTTCGCCCGCCTGCTCGACCACCTTGGCATCGGCGCACTGCACGCGGTGGTCGGCCCGTCGGTGGGCGGGCTCGTCGCGCTGACCTTCGCTACGCGCTTGCCCGAGCGGGTGCGCAACGTGGTGTCCATCGCCTCGGGCTTCAAGACCACCGTGCTCAACCGGCTGATCCTCTTCGAGCAGATCCTGGCCATCGAGAACGACCCGTATTTCAATGCCGGCGACTATTATGGCGCGGAGGCCCCGCTCTACGGACTGGCGCTGGCCCGCATGATCTCCCACAAAACCTTCGTCCACTTGGATTCCATCGAACGCCGCGCCCGCCAGGACGTCGTCCAATCCGACGACGTGCTCGCCTGGTATCGGGTGCGCGACCAGTTCCAAAGTTACATGCTCCATCAGGGGAAAAAGTTCGTGCGCCGCTTCGACGCCAACACCTATCTGCGCATCATCGACCTGTGGTCGCGCTACGACGCCACCCAGGAAGGCGAGGCGTCCACGCCCGCGGATCTGTTTGAACGGGCGCAGCTGGCGGGCCAGCGCTGGCTGGTGTTTTCCATCGACTCGGATTTCTGCTTCTATCCGGAAGAACAGGCGGAGCTGGTCAAGCACCTGGAAACCGCCAAGGTCGACGTCATGCACATCATCGTGCATTCGGACAAGGGCCACGACTCGTTCCTGCTGGAACCCGACCTGTATACCCCGCACATCGGCTGGCTGCTGGCCAAGTGAGGCCACTGCGCGACCGGGTGCTGACAGATCGAAGTAGCCGGCGTCGGTCACAGGTTCCGCATGACCGTCACTGGCGACTGTGAAATTCTCATTTCTGGTAATTCTCCTTGCGGGGATTCTCATTTCGGGTAATTTTGGCCGCGTGATTAAGAGTTTCGCCGATGTCGAGACCGGGAAGGTTTTCAACCTCGAACCATCCCGGAAACTGCCCGGCGAAATTCAGACCCGCGCCAAAGTGAAGCTCGATCAGCTTCATGCGGCTTCCGAGTTGAGCCATCTACGGGTTCCACCCAGCAACCGCCTTGAGAGGTTGTCCGGAAACCTGCGGAATTTTCATAGCATTCGGATCAATCAGCAATGGAGGGTCGTCTTCGTCTGGAAAGACAACCATGCCCATCAAGTCCAGATCACCGACTACCACTGAACCGTCATGAAAATCATGCCTCTTCCCAACGCTTTTGCCGAAACGCTTCGTGACACCCTGAACGAGTGGCCCTCAACCCAAAAGGCGATCGCGGCAGCCACCGGCATCCTTGCCTCGCACCTCTCGGAGATGAAGGCCGGCCGTCGCCGCTGCACGCCGGAATACGACCTCAGGTTGTCCCGTTTCTTCGGCATGGAGGAGGGGTTCTGGATGCGACTCCAACTCCACTACGAAATGCAGCGTGCGCGGCTTGAACTCGGTAAGCGCATCCATGCCGAGGTGCAGCCGGCGGCCTGATGGATCAGGGTTTCGACGACCCGGACTCGTCGTTCAATAATCCGCCACCGGGCTGTGAGGGAGATGCGCGGCCGGCTCGGGGACCGCCACCGCGAGCTTGGCGAGGCCGGCGCAGGTGGCGTCCCACTTCTTGTCCGACCAGGCCAGCGGCGGGTGGAGTTTCTTCTCACGGAAGCGTTCGACCCGCTCGCGAGCCTCGGCGGTGATCCGGCGCGGCAGTAGCGCGATCGCGCGGGCGGCGTCCTCCGCGGTGGCGGTGCGGTGGCAGATCATCGCCAGGTCGTTGCCGGCCTCGATGGCGAGTTTCACATCGTCGCCGCGGCCGTAGCGCCGGGTGATGGCACCCATGTCGAGGTCGTCGGTGAGGACGAGGTGCCGGTCGAAGCCGAGCTGGTCGCGCAGGAAGCGGCGGACGATGCGCGGCGAGAGCGAGGCGGGGAAGTCGGCGTCGATGTTAGGGAACTCGACGTGGCCGAGCATGACGGCGTCGAGCTCGGGCATCAGGGCGGTGTAGGGGATCACATCCTCGCGCAGCAGGTCGGCGAGGGTGGCCGGGCAGGACGGAAGCTCGTGGTGCGGGTCAGACTGGGCGCGGCCGCCGGCCGGGAAGTGTTTGGCGCAGCCGGCGATCGAGCGTTTGCGCAGCCAGCGGTTCCAATGGCCGGCGTAATCAATGACCCGTTGCGCATCGCGCCCCCAGCAGCGGCCGCGCAGCGCGTTTTGGGTGTCAGGAAAATGATCGAGGTCGAGCACCGGGGCGAAATTCAGGTTGAGCCCCAGCAGCCGCAGCAGATCGCCGGCGAGCACTGCGGCATCGGCGATTTTCCCCATGTCGCGCAGGGCGGCCAGCGCCGGGGCCGACGGGGCGGCGGGCGCGATCTCCTTGGTGCGCGTGACCCGTCCGCCTTCCTGATCGATGGCCAGGATCGGCAACAGTGTGGACAAGCCGCGCAGGTCGTCGGTGAGTTGGCGGGTTTGCTGCGGCGAGACGATGTTGCGGGTAAAAAGGATGTAGCCCGCAGGCTGGAGGCGGCGGAACAAAGCCGCTTCCCCGGGCGTGAGCTCCGGGCCGGAAATGCCTAATAATAACAACGATCCGTCCATCAGGTGTGGGGAGTTAAACCGACCAGTCCTCCCAGCGCAGACCCTCGATGGCGGAGAAATGACGGGCATTGAGCGTGGCAAGAATCAGATCATGGCAGACCGCGCTGGCGGCGATCAGAAGATCCAGGTCAGACACAGGACGGCCCAGCGCTTGCTGCCTGGCTTTCATCGAAGCAAACTGGCTCCATGCCGCCCGGTCCGGCAGGAGCGCCTGCAAGGAGGGCAAAATATCGTTGCGGTATCCCTGCCATCGCCGCTCCGAGGCCAGCTTGTGAAGGCCCCACTCAATTTCAGCCAAACAGACCACCGAGGTGGCCGCGCCGACGCCCAAGCGGTCCCAGCGCTGTAGCGCAGTTGCAACCGGTGTCCGCCTCAAGGGCTGCGAGCAAACGCTGGTGTCTAGCAAATGAGTGATCATTCCACAGAGGTCGGCACTGGGTTCTCATCCGCATCAAACGGACTTGGCTTGCAGCCCAAACGGTCCTCCCACACGGCGGGAAAGTCGGGTTCTTCCGAGGCAATCGCGCCGAACTCGCGCGTGGTTTTCTCCATGCGCGACAGCAAGCCGGCTTCTTCAGCCCGCATTGGCAAACTCGGCGCGACAATCCGAGCCACGGGGCGACCGCGCCGCGTAATCACATACTCCTTCCCCGTCTCCGCCACCTTGCTGCAAAGTTCGGAGAGTTTCGTCTTGGCTTCAAAAATGCCGATTTCCTCACTCACGTCATGAACAAACCAGACAACCTGTTGTTTGTCAAGATCCGGTGGACAGATCCGGTGGACAGATCCGGGCGCAAATCCCGCCTGTCATTGCGGGTGATCCCGTGGTTGATTCCGCGCATGACCGTCCGAACTGCTGCCGCCACCCATGAACTGCTCGCACCCGCAGGCAACTGGGACTGCGCCCGTGCGGCGGTGGCGGCCGGAGCGGATGCGATCTATTTCGGCTTGCCGCGCTTCAACGCGCGGTTGCGCGCGGACAATTTCATCGATGCGGACCTGATTGAATTGATGGAGTTTCTGCACCGGCACGGGGTGAAAGGCTACGTGACGATGAACACCCTGATCTTCACCCGCGAGCTGGAGGCGGCCGAGGCCCAGTTGCGCACGCTGGCCGCGGCCGGGGTGGACGCGATCATCGTCCAGGATCTCGGGCTGGCCAAGCTCGCGAGCGTGGTCGCGCCCGAGCTTGCGCTCCATGCCTCGACCCAGATGACGATCACCTCGCCGGAGGGACTCACTTTCATTGAGTCGTTGTTTCCCGTGGATCGCGCGATTCTCGCCCGCGAACTCTCGGTGAAGGAAATCGCCAGGTTTTTGCCCGCCATCCATACCCCGTTGGAGGTTTTTGTCCACGGCGCCCTGTGCGTCGCGTATTCCGGCCAGTGCCTGACGAGCGAGTCGCTCGGCCAGCGCAGCGCCAACCGCGGCGAGTGTGCCCAGGCGTGCCGCATGCCCTATGAAATCATCGTCGACGGAGAGACCCGCGACCTCGGCGAGGTGCGCTACCTGCTCAGCCCGCAGGATCTGGCCGCCGTCGATCTGCTCC
>JBAXBG010000112.1:0-12120 GCA_037142115.1 Verrucomicrobiota bacterium
GGATTCCGCCCCTCCTTGAGTGCCCACGGCGGACTCTTCATGTCTAGGATAACTTCTTTGTCCTGCACCCGCCCGGCTGACAAATGCCGCAGCGGCGGTGATTGTCGGTTGCCGAACGCGGCCGGAGCTGTCAGGGTGACGCCATGAAATGGTGTCTGGCATGCATGTTAGGATTCCTCGCCGCGTCGGCGTCGCCGCTGACCGCCGCGCAGGCAGCGAAGCCGGATGCCATGGCCGGGGAGACGAAAGCCGGGGACAGGTCCGCCATCCCGGCCGACCTGCTCGATGATCCGCACGTCCGCGAGGAGCTTGCGGTCAACGAATTCACCGCGCCGTCGATCGCCAAGCTGTTTGACACCCTGCAGTTCCTGATGCCGCTGCCGGTGGTCGAGACCGAGCGCAAGATGCCGGCGCGCATGCCGATGGACCGCGCCGACCTGGCCATCGAACTGGGCTTCCTGATCGCCGACGGGTTCCTGGTGGTGCAGGCCGAGCAGTTAGAGAAGGTCGAGAGCATGGCCAAGGACCTGACTCGCTACGGCAAGGCGCTGGGGGCGGGCGACCGCGTCAACCGCCACGCCGCCAGCTTGTTAGACAGCGCCAAGAAGAAGAACGTGGCGCAGTTGAAGCAGGAACTGGCGGCCACGCAGCGCGATGTGGAGGAGGAGCTGGTGACCTTGCGTGACGCCGACCTCGCGCATTTGATCTCGCTGGGCGGATGGATCCGCGCGCTGGAGGTCTCGACGGTGGCGGTTGACAAGCAGTTCTCGGTGGAGCGGGCGCGCAAGGTGATGCGCGAGGACATCGCCGATTACTACACCGAGTCGGTGGCGGGGTTGGAGCCGCGGATTTCGGAGCGGGTGAACTACCTGGCGATGCGCAACCTGCTGGCCGGCCTGCGCGAGGAAATGACGCTCAAGGACGGCGAGCAACCGACCGTGAAAGGCATGAAGGAGATTCGCCAACAGGCGGCCAAGCTGGTGGCACTCGCACTTCAACGGAAACAATGAGCGGAGCTGCGCCAATGCAAGTCGCGGTGTTGGGACTGGGCATCATCGGCTCGCGGGTGCGGGCGCGCCTCTCCGACGCGGGCTGGCCGGTGGCCTGCTGGAACCGCACCCCCAAAGGGTGCGCCGGGGAGGCCGCCACGCCGGAGGCGGCCGTGGCCGGCTCGGCGATCGTCTCGATCTATCTGAAAGACGCCCCCGCGCTGCGCGACGTCATCGCGCGTCTCGAACCGGTGCTGGTGGCGGGGCAAATCGTGCTGAACCATTCGACGGTGGATCTGGCCACCACCCGCTGGTTGGAACAGGTGGCGCTGGCCCGCGGCTGCCGGTTTCTGGACGCGCCGTTCACCGGCAGCAAGCTGGCCGCGGGCTCCGGCCAGCTGGTCTATTATCTGGGCGGAGACCCGGCGCTGGCCGACCTGCTCGACGCCTATCTGGCAGTCACCAGCAAGTCCCGCCTGCGCTGCGGCCTGGTCGGCTCGGCCACCGTGGTGAAGCTCGCCACCAATCTGATCTCAGCCTGCGCCGTGCAGGCCATGGCCGAGGCGCTGGTCATCGCCACCCGCCACGGCGTGCCCGCCGCGTGCCTGATGGATGCCGTGGCCCTCAACGTCAGCGCCTCGCCGCTCACTGCGATGAAGTTGCCGACCATGGTCGCCGGCAACTTCGAAACCCACTTCTCGCTTTCTAACATGAGCAAGGACTCCCGCTACATGCTCGCCCTGGCCGACGAGGCCAGGGTGCCAACCCCGGCGATCCGGGCGGTGTCGCAACGCATGGCCGAGCTTTGCGCCGCGGGTCTGGGCGACCTGGATTACTCCGCGCTGGCCCAGCCGTATCTGGAGGGATGAGGCCGGATTCAGAGTCCGCCTGAAGGCGGGACTACCTACGCTGGAAGCGACGTTTCTTGGGGAGGTATGTCGTACCGCCTTCAGGCGGACTTTTGAACCCGTGAAGCGAGCGCCTGTAAGAGTCGCACGCCCCGGTGCGTATCCGGTCAACCCTGCCATCGATCAAGCGCCGCCATTTTCTTCAGCACTCCGGCCTGGGGGCCGGCGGGCTGCTGCTAGGCGACTCCGCCGGCGCGCGCAGCCAATCCTTGGCTCAGCCGCTATCCGGCCGAGGTGCTGTCCGACTGCGGCACCTATCAGGGCAAAGTCCTGTGCTTCGGCCACCCGCAGGTGCGCGCGTTTTTCGCGGAAGTGATCGCGGGATTTTTGGGTGATTTTCCCGAGATCAGCCTGTTCCACTATCTGACGATGGATGCCGAGGGCGAGTTTTGCGACCCTGTCAGCTGCCCGCGCTGCCATGGCCTGAGCAAGTTCGAGCAGCGCGACCGGCTGGCGCGCTTTCTGGAACAGGAGATGACGCGCGCGCGCCCCGGCCTGCGCATCCTCAATACCAGTTTCCAATGGGACCGCGAACAGCCTACCGGCTGCAGGCGGAGCCGTGGTTGGTGGCCTACGCCAAGGCCGCCGGCGCGCTCGCCAGCCAGCTTGAAGACCAGCTGGCGCAGGGCCGGATCAAGTCGCTGCAAGGCACTCACTTCACTCCAGAGAGCCTGCGCGCCAAGGCCAAGGAGGTGACGGATTATCTCGCGGCCACCGTGCCGTCGGCCCACTGAATGCCATTCCGCCCGAAAGAATTGCCACCAGCCACCGTATGAATGCCCTCATGACCACCTACCGTTCAATCCGTCCACTCGTCGCCGTTGCCAGCTTGTTTGGCACCGGCATGCTGCTGCATGCCGCCGAAAACCCCTACCTCGGGCGCTGGGCGCTCAACCTGCCAGGCGGGGCCGCCGGCTGGCTGGGCGTTGAGCAAAAAGACGGCGCTCTAGCAGGCAGCGTGCTGTGGGGCGGCGGCAGCGTCCTGCCCGTGGCCAGCACCAAGGTCGTGGGCGACCAACTCGTCATCACCCGCACGTCCAAGGCCAAACAGAAGGACGCCTCCGGTAACGAACAGGATGTGCCCGTCATCGAGACGATCACCGGCACGCTCGCCGGCGACACCCTGAGCCTGGTCACCGAAAAGGCCAAGCCCGATGGCAAGCTGTATGACCACGCCGCGTTCGTCGGCGTGCGCATCAAGGCCGTGCCGCCCGCGCCCAATCTCGCCGCGGTGAAGTTCGGCGCGCCGGTGGCCATTTTCAACGGCAAGGATCTAACCGGCTGGCGGCTGGTCAAGCCGGAGTCCGACAACGGCTGGAGCGTCCAGGACGGAGTGCTCATCAATCGGGTGGAGAAGGGCAAGCATTTTGGCAACTTGCGCACCGAGGCCGAGTTTGAGGATTTCAATCTCAAGCTCGAACTGCGGACCATGGCTGGCAGCAACAGTGGGATTTACCTGCGCGGCATTTACGAGGTGCAGGTCGCCGAGACGTTCGGCAAGCCGCTCGATCCGCATAACATGGGCGCGCTCTACAGCCGCATCACCCCGCGCGTCGCCGCGGAGAAGCCGCCCGGCGAATGGCAGACGATGGACATCACGCTGGTGGACCGCCACCTGACCGTGATCCTCAACGGCCAGAACATCATCGACAACCAGCCGGTGCTTGGCTGCACCGGCGGCGCCCTCACCAGCGATGAGTTCAGGCCCGGCCCGCTGTTCCTGCAAGGCGACCACACCAACATCGACTACCGCAACATCGTCCTGCGCCCCGTGGTCAAGTGAGGGTATGGATTGCGGTGAAGCGCGAGCGCTTCACCGCTTTGGGCGGGCGTGCCGGCCTTCTGCAAAGGGAATCTGGGGGAGTCACCTACCAGAACCCGCGGCGCGGTGCCTGACAACGTCTCTCTCCCGCCACATCCCCCGCCGCCGCAGGCGTGGCGGAGCGATGCAAATGCCTCTCGATGCGCCGGACCGCGGGTTGAAACCTACGGCTACCAGCAGGCGTCGCTCCGCGACCCGGGATGGCAGGATCGTTTTGCGCCCGGGATGCCAGAGTCGCGCCGTGGCCGGGATGGGACGATTTTCACCCCGACGCATTCTTACGAATGCGCCTACGGAATTACCCTCACTTCAAGACCACCCCGAGCTCGGCGATGCTCACCGAGGCCCCCTCCAACACCCGCAGGGCGGTGAAGCGGAGGTGGCGGGCCTGGGTGCCGGCGGGCAGATTGATCCGTTGTTCCACCGGGTTGGCGCGCAGGTTGGAGAACTCTCCTTCCAACGGTGCCGACCAGATGCTGCCGTCCGTTGACCACTCGAGTCGGTAGCGGTCGATCATGGCGGCGGACTTGCCGTCCTGGCGTGGCAGCACGGTGACGGCGGCGAGTTCATGGGTGGCACCGAGATCGAGCGTCAGGGATTGGGGCGGACCCGCCGCGGTGGCGGGCGCGGCCCAGAGGGTGTTAGGGTCGCCGTCGATGGCGTTGGAGGCCGCTTGGCCGGGCGCGGCAGCGCTGGCGCTCGCCTTCCACCCGTCGCGCGGCAGCGCCTTCGGATCAGCAGCCGCCAGGGTGTCGGAAACATCGGTGGGTTCCAACCACAGCGATATTTCGGATAGGCACGGGCAGGCTGCGGCTTCGACGATGCGCACGCGCACCGCGTCGGCGGTGACCGGTTTGCCGCGCAGCAGGACCTGCGGGCCGACCGACGAGCCGTTGCCGATCCACTCGTGCCACGCGCCGGCTTCGCGGACGTCCACGTTGAATTTGAGGATTCGCTGGCCAAGCCGCACCGGTTCGCGCAGCCGGATCACCGAAAATGCTCGGGCCTCCGGCAGGGTCAGTTCGAGGGTGGCGGCGCGGGCCTTGTCGGGCGCGGCCCAGTAGGATTGCGCGTCGGCATCGAGCACTTGCACGGCCTCGAAGCCGGGTCCGCGGGTGACGTCGGCGGTCACCTTGGCTCCGGCGGCCAGGTTGTTGGCAAACATCCGGTCGAGCGCCTGTTTGAAGCCGGTGAGGGCGATGACGTCGGCTTCGTGGATCAGGCCGCGGCGGTCCGGCGGCACGTTGAGCAGTAGCGAGGTGCCGCGACCCACCGAAGTGAAATAGAGGTCCATCAGGTTTTTGGGCGTCCGAACCTTGGTGTTTTCGGCGGCGTGCCAGAACCAACCCGGGCGGATCGAGACATCGGTTTCGGCGGGCATCCAGAGTTTGCCGTCAGGCGAGCCTTCCTGGGTGCGGCAATTGCCGGGCGAGGCCGCCCCACCCTTGCGTCCCACCGGCGAGAAGGTCGCCCAATTCGGATAGGGCGACTGGCCGCGCTCGTTGCCGACCCAGCGCAGGTCGGGGCCGGCGTCGGAGAAGATGACCGCCTCGGGCTGGAGCTTGTGGACCATGGCCCAGGCCTTGGGCCATTCGTAGTAAGTGGTGGCGTCGATGGAGCGCTTTTCGCGTTTGCCGCCGTAGAACCCGTCGCCGCCGTTGGCACCGTCGTGCCAGACCTCGAAGAGCGAGCCGTATTGGGTCAGCAGTTCGCGCAGCTGCTCCCGATAGATCGCGGTGTAGCGCGGGGTGGCGTAGTTGGCGTTGTTGCGGTCCCAGGGTGATAGATAAACGCCGAAGGGGATCCCGGCACGTTTGGCGGCGTCGGCGAATTCCCGCACCATGTCGCCCTTGCCACCCTTCCACGGCGATTGCGAAATGTTGTGCTCGGTGGTCTTGGTCGGCCACAGGCAGAAACCGTCGTGGTGCTTGCAGGTCAGAATCACTCCCTTGAAGCCGCAGCGCGCCAGCGTGCCGACGATTTGGTCGGCGTCGAAGGCGCTCGGGTTGAAAATCGCCGGGTCCTCATCGCCATAGCCCCATTCCTTGTCGGTGAAGGTATTGACGGTGAAGTGGCAGAACGCATACATTTCCAGGCCGTGCCATCGGGCCTGGGCGGCGCTCGGAACCGGCCCGTATGGGGCGGGCGGCGAGACCGCAGAGCAGGCGGCCGTGAACCAGGCACAGAGGGCTAGCAGGAGGATGGTGTGACGCATAACGGCAGTACGCACTCGCAGGCCGATCCTTTCAATCTAATATGTTGTCCCGCTTAATGATGCGACCGCAGCCATAATCGGGAGCGCATGGGGACTTGTCACTGCCGCCAGTTGGTCCCCGTGGTCTGGATCCGATTTTCACTGCCGCAGGAAAATTATTGCACGGGTTGGTATCGACTCTTGCGGGTAGGCAGGCCGCGGTCTAAGCCATTCGTGCCATGTCCGAAGCCGCCACCCCGCCGCCGCCCCAGTCCTCTGAAGCTGAATTGATTGCGATCCGCCGCGAGAAGCTGGCCAAACTGCGCGAGCTGGGCATCGACCCCTACGGATCGCGCTTTGCGGTGAGCACCACGCCCGGCGAGCTCCGCGCCTCCTTCACGGAAGGCCAGCAGGTGAAAATCGCCGGCCGCATCATCGGCCTGCGCGACATGGGCAAGTCGGTGTTCTTCCAGCTCGGCGACGTGCTCGGATCGATCCAAGGCTACCTCGGCATCAAGCATCTATCCGATGAGCAGGCGGCGGCCTGGAAGTGCCTCGACCGCGGCGACTGGATCGGCATCGAGGGGGAAACCTTCCTGACCCGCACCGGCGAGCCGACGGTGAAAGTGGCGGATTTCACCGTGCTGTCCAAGGCGCTGCGGCCGATGCCCGACAAGTTCCACGGGCTGGCCGACCGGGAGACGAAATACCGCAAGCGCCATTTGGATCTGATGGGCAACCCGGACAGCGCCACCTTGTTTGTCACGCGTTCGCTGATGTTGGCGGAAATCCGCCGCTTTCTCCAGGAGCGCGGCTTCCTCGAAGTGGAAACCCCGATGCTCCAGGACATCCCCGGCGGCGCCGCGGCCCGCCCGTTCGAAACGTTCCACAACGCGCTGGGCATGCCGCTGACCCTGCGCATCGCCCCGGAGTTGTTCCTCAAGCGCCTGCTGGTCGGCGGCTTCACCAAGATTTTCGAGCTCAACCGGAACTTCCGCAACGAGGGCATCTCGCGCCGCCACAACCCGGAGTTCACGATGTTAGAGGCCTACTGGGCGTTCTCCGACTTCGAGGAAATGGCCAACCTCGTCGAGGAACTCACCTGCCACCTCGCCCAAAAGTTCTGCGGCGGCCTGAAAATCGAGCACAAGGATGACGAGGGCCTGGTCACCCGCACCATCGACCTGACCCGCCCGTGGCGGCGCGCCAACTATCACGACCTGATCATGGGCGTGGCCGGCGCGGACTTTTTCGAGCTCTCCCCGGCCCAACGCCGCGCGAAATGCGACGAGCTCGGCGTGCAGATTTCCCCGCAAATGGAGGACTTCGAGGTCGTCCAACAGGTGTTCGAAAAAAAGGTCGAGGAACACACCTTCGACCCCTGCTTCGTCACCCGCGTCGCCAGCGAACTCGTGCCGCTGGCCAAAGTCACCCCCGGCGGCAAAACCGTCGAGGTCTATGAACTCATCATCAACGGCCAGGAAATCTCCCCAGGCTACTCGGAACTCAACGACCCGGACGTCCAGCGCCAGCGCCTCGAACACCAGGCCGGCGGCGAGGAAGAACAAAAAGTCGACTACGATTTCATCGAGACCCTTGAACACGGCATGCCTCCCGCCGGCGGCATCGGCATCGGCATCGACCGCCTGGTCATGATGCTCACCGGCGCGCCCACCATTCGCGACGTGGTGCTCTTCCCGCTGCTCAAGCGCAGGGAGTAACAGACTGTGCGCCCGGCCGATTTCAGCGGCATGACGCACACTTGCCCCGGTGGCGCTGCACCGCCGGGGCAGCAAGTCCGTGAGCCAAGATAGGAAGGCTCAACGAGTCTTTCGTATACAATGGGTCCGTCCCTATTTCGATGAGAGTTGTTTGAGAGTTTTCCACAACGAAAGGTGACACGCGGGTAGAATCCTCCCGAGGCTCCCGCGCACCTTCCGCTTCGCCCCGCGTTTCGGCTTCCCTTGCGCGCCAGGGAAGCCTAGCCTGAGCCAATGGAAGTGGGAATTCAGGAACGGCTCGATGAGTTCATCCGGCGCAAAGGATTGAGGCGCACCGGGCAGCGCGAAATCATCCTCCGGTCCGCGTTTGCTCAAGACGAACATTTCACGGCCGAGGAATTGTTCACACGCGTCAGGAACAATCCGGCGGACATTTCCCGCGCGACGGTCTACCGCACGCTGAGCCTGATGGTTGAAGCGGACCTGCTTCGCGAAATCGACCTGGGCGACAACCAAACGACCTACGATCCGAACTTCCTGGCCAAGCCGTCGCACAACCACCTGGTGTGCATCGATTGCGGGCGGGTGGTGGAGTTCGAGGACGCCCACATCGATCTGCTCAACGATTGCGTGACGCGGCGCCTGGGGTTCAAGCCGCTCCGCCAGTCGCTCAAGATCGAGGCGAATTGCGAGCAACTCCGGCTCAACGGCCGCTGCCCGAATTTGATCGCCGCGCGCCTCAGCGGCAAACGACTGCGCAAGAAACGTTAGATCGCGAGCGCCTGGAGGCCCGGGCAGTTCGTTGGCCGCTCGCGGCTCGGGCGAGTCTGGAGACTCGCGGTCCGGTCGGGTGAGGCCCGCGCCACATCGTCAGTTGGCCCGTACCCGCACGAACAGCATCGGCCGCGCTCGCAGGGCGGGGCTGATCGTGACCTGCACGGTCTGCACGCCGTCCGCCGTGCCGGTGATGGTCTGGACCGCACCCGTATCGGTGGCCCAGCTGTCGGCCGCGAGGGTGGAGGATGTTTCAATCGCGTAGCCAAGCCCCGTGAGGGCCGGGACGCGGCGGGTGTAGGAGAACGTGCCGGTGCTCCACTGGAACGGCACGCCGATCGGATTTACAGACGCACCCAGCGTGGGATTGAGTCCGAAGGCGTATTCCTGCTGGTTGGTCAGGCCGTCACCATCTGGATCCGCCGCGGAGGCGGTGCTGGTGAAGCCAACGAAGCCGTTGGTCCAGTCGCTGTAGTCGATCCACGCGTTTTGGACGAGAGCGATCTGTTTGAGTGAATTATAGTTATATACCACGCCATAACCGGCAGGCAGGCCGACCACTCCGGCGAAGGTGCCGGTCAGGGATCCATAACTGGCGATGACATAGACCGGATCATCCAGCGGGGTCAGCACGGTCAGTTGCAGCGAGGCGTACGCGATGTTGAGATTGCCCACCACACTCAATCGATCGGACGCTCCCGAACCGGCACCGTCCGCTTCCACCGCCAGCACACTGCTCGCGGCGAACGCGGCGGAACCCGCGGTCAACGTGCCGAGCGCGGAATTACCCGGGGCCAGCGTGCCGCCGACAGCGAGGTCGTTAGAAACATGGCCGGTGCCTTGCAGGGTGGAGCCGGGGCCCAGGGTGACCCCGCTGGAGGCCAGCGAGCCATTGACCACCAGGGTGCCTCCGCCAATCACGGCGGTCGCGCCGGCATAGGCCTTGTTCGAGGAGAAGATCACCTTGCCAGTGCCTTCCTGGGTGACGCCGTAGGCACCGGTCATGGCCCCGGAGAAATCCACGCTGCCGCCGCTCACCGCAGTAACGGTAAGGTTGCGAGCCAGCGAAATATTGCCGCCAAAGACGGCCGTTCCCGTGGTGTTGACTCCGCCGAGGACGGACCTGGCGCTGGATCCGTTAGCCACCACGGCGATATTGCGGTTGAGGGCCACCCCGCTGCTGAGGATGGCGACTTCGGGATTGACGATATCCAGGTGGTAGTCAGGCGGACTGGAGTTGAGGGTCAGCGTGCCAGGATACGCGCCGGTTCCGCGTTGGCCCTGGAAATACACCCGGGTGTAGTTGAGGAGGCCTGCCGTCACCTTGACTTGCTGGCCATACACCAATTCGGCATCGCTGTCCAAATCCGTGGCGCGCACCCAGACATTCGGGTTGAGTGAGGAAACCACATAGATCCCGTTTTGGGTCCCACGATCCTTGACCAGCACCCGGTCATTGACGTCCAAGGTCACACCATCGAGAGTGGCAGGCCCGCCGCGGTAGGTGCCGCCGCCGACGGTCGTCCATGAGCCAAGCGACTCGGGAGAGCCACCCACCGTCGTGGCCGCCCGGACTTCGGCCATGACCGGGGTCGCCTCGCCCAGATTGACCGTGCTGGTGGTTGCTCCCAGGGCGTTGGGATGGTTCAGGACTAGCAGGCCGCTGCGCACGGCCGAGTTTCCCAGATAGGAGTTATTGCCATCGAGTTCGATGCGTCCGCCGCCGATCTTGGTCAGCGGGCCACACGAGCCGTTGCCGGCCGCATTGCCAATCACTGAACTGGCAGTGAAGACCACCGTGCCTCCGGTCTCACTGCGGAGAAATGTCTGGCGGACGTTGTCGTTACCGGAGGCGTTCAGGGTGAGCGGACCGCTGTAACTGGCGGTGCCGCCGGGGATGTTAGCCCCGACCACCGCCGCGCTTGCATTGCCGCCGCCGGCCACCTCAATCGGCGAGGCGATCGTCGTGGCGATGGTGGCCAGCAAGCCTTCCTGGCTGGCAGGGTCCACCCCGATGCTGACCCGCGCGCTGTTGGCGGCTCCCAAGGCGTTGGCATTGCCCACGCCGAGATAGTTGTTGCCGGTCACAAAGCCCTTGCCGGAGGCAAAACTCAGGCTGGCGTTGTCGCCCGTGTATTGGAACAGACTGTAGGACAAACCGCCGTGATCGTTGCCGGCGGCCAGATTGACCTGCAGCGGCGGCCCGGTGTTGGAAATCTTTCCGGCCCAGGTCATTCCCGGTGACTGAATGACATCAAGCAGGAAGTCGTTGGACGGATCGGTTTGCTCCAGTACAAGTTCGTTAGACAGCGCGGCCGCGGCCCCGCCGCCATAATTGTTCTGGGACAACCGTGTGTCGGGGTTGTTGGTCAGGGTGATGGCGCCACTGCCATAGGCATGGACGCCGCCCCGGCCTTGGAGCGTGCCGCCCTCAACCCGGATATCGCCCGAATAGACCGAGTTATCACCGGCAAGAAGCAGTTGCCCGCTGCCGGTCTTGATCAGCTTGCCCGCGCCCGACAGAATGGACTCTCCCAGGCTCAGCTCCACTTTGCCGGTCACCTCAAACCGCGTGTTATCCGTTAGAACCAACTTGCCGGTGGTGGTGTCAATCCTGTGGCCCACCCCCACATTGGTTGACGGCACGCAAATCACCGCCAAATCGGCCGCGTCATGACCTGGAGTGCCGGCGTCCATGGTGATGTCGTGGGTGCCCAATTCCAGGGCAAAGCCCCCGCCTGAAGTGCCGGCCTGTCCGCCGCTGAGCGCCGGATCGCTGAGGGTGATTCCACCCAACGTGATGGCGGTGTCCACCGTGATGACGCGCTGGCTCGCCAGGTCCAAGGCAAAGGTGGCCACATTGCCCACGCCATCGGGATACTGGGTGCCCGACATCCACTTGGTCACCTCGGTCCAAGCGCCTGACACATCTCCGGCCCACGCGTCACTAACGCCGTGGGCGGCCGCGACGTAGGGCGCCACGTCGAGGTCATCGTAATAAATCGGATCGCAATAGTTGGCAAACAAATCGACGGCCGCGAGTTCAAGCAATCCCGCGCCACCTTTCCACGGATGGATGGTGAACAAGCTGTTATTGTAATAGGTGGTCACGGTATTGGTCGTGAGGTCGATTTCAAACCGCCATTCGACCCAGGCATCCTTGACCATGGCCATCTCCGCGCCACCACCATAATCGTCAATCACCTTGCCCGCGTCCATGTCGCACTGGATCTGAATGCTGAAAAAGTCATTATCCCCGGACGGATACTTGTTATACATGACGATATACGGAATCCCCGTCGAGCCGGACGGAATATACTGCTTGATTTTAAAAGTCCATTGGCCGCTGGTGATGTCAGTGAAAGTGCGGACCTGATCGGCCCCCGCGCTTGCCTGCAGCGACTGGCTGCCGCTGAACGCGTAGTTGTCGGAGATGTATGCCGTTGCTCCCGGGTCGTTGCCCCACCCTTGCCAACTGCCCTGGCCATGCAGGGGCGATCCAAGTGCATAGCTTTCGAAGTTGTCCAACACGCTCGCCTGGCTGAGCAACGACAACGCCGCGGCCAAGGGCATTCCAAGCAGCAATGATGTGTTCATGATCGGGATTCTTGAGTCGTGAGTGCTGACGCCGGAATGCCTGAAATCCCCTGGCTGCCGCGCCATCTTATGGGGCAATATCGTGCCGAATTTGAAAACACGTCAAACGCCATTT
>JBAXBG010000113.1:0-11957 GCA_037142115.1 Verrucomicrobiota bacterium
ACTTTCAACTTTCAACTTTCAACTTTCAACTTTCAACTTTCAACTTTCAACTTTTACCCCGCCATGTCCGTCACCGCCCGCCTCGAACCGCGCGTCATCGCCACCTATCCGGTGGGGGTGCCGGAGAAAAACCCGGTGTTCTTTGAGAAGCGGGTCTATCAGGGTTCGGGCGGCAAGGTCTATCCGGTGCCGTTCATCGACAAGGTCCACGACCGGCCGGTGGCGGCGACCTATCAGTCAGCGGTCCTGGAGAACGGGTATGTGCGGCTGGTGATGCTGCCGGAGCTCGGCGGGCGGATCTTCATCGGCCAGGACAAGACCAACCTCGACTACGACTTTTTCTACCGCCAGGATGTGATCAAGCCGGCGCTGGTCGGGCTGGCAGGGCCGTGGATTTCGGGCGGGGTGGAGTTCAACTGGCCGCAGCACCACCGGCCGGGCACCTTCATGCCCTGCGACGTGTTCATCGAGGAGGAGGCCGACGGCGCGCGCACGGTGTGGCTGAGCGAGCATGACCCGCTCAACCGCCTGAAGGGGATGCACGGGATCCGGCTGCGGCCCGACTCGTCGCTCATCGAGCTGCGGGTGCGCCTTTATAACCGCACGCCGCTGACGCACACGTTCCTGTGGTGGGCCAACGTGGCGGCCATGGTGCATGATCGCTATCAGGCGTTTTTCCCGCCGGATGTGCATTACGTCGCCGACCACGCGGTGCGCGCGACCTCGTCGTTTCCCGAGGCCCGCAATCCCTACTATGGCGTGGATTACGCCGCGCGCCCCGGGTCCAACGACCTGACCTGGTATAAAAACATCCCGGTGCCCACCAGCTACATGGTCTGCCAGACGAACTTCGATTTTTTCGGCGGCTATGACTTCAATGCGGGCGGGGGCTTCGTCCACGTGGCCGACCGGCACGTCGTGCCCGGCAAGAAGCAGTGGACCTGGGGTAACCATGGCTTCGGCCATGCGTGGGACCGGGAGCTCACCGACACCAATGGTCCTTATATTGAATTGATGGCGGGGGCGTTCACCGACAACCAGCCGGACTTTTCCTATCTGCTGCCCTACGAGACCAAGACCTTCTCGCAGTTCTGGTGGCCGCTCCAGGGGATCGGGCCGGTCCAGCAGGCCAACCGGGCCGCCGCGCTGCGGCTGGTGGTCGGCACCGACAAGGTGTTAGACATGGGGCTCAATGTGACGCGGGCGTTGACCGGCATGAAACTGCGCGTCACCGAGAACGACCGCGTGTTGCTGGAGCAAACCCTCGACCTGGCGCCTGGCGAGGCTTGGGTTTCCAAGTCGGCGCGCATGGCCGGGGAGAATCCCGCCGCGCTGCACGCCCGGCTGGAATCGGCGGCGGGCGAATTGCTGTTGGATTATCGGCCGGTCGACCCGTCAGCGCAGGTGCGCAGCCGGGCGCAGGCGGTCGAGCCGTTGCCGCCGGCAGAGGTGGCATCCACTGACGAGCTCTACTTCGTCGGCGAGCATCTCGAACAATACCGCCATCCGACCCGCTCGCCCGAGTTGTATTGGCACGAGGCGCTGCGGCGCGACGCGGGGGACTCGCGTTGTCACGCCGCGCTGGGCAAGCGCGCGTTGCGGGCCGGTCGCTTCGCGGCCGCGGCCGGTCATCTCCGCGCAGCCGTGGCGCGCGTGACCGGGCACCACCCCAATCCGGTGACGGGCGAGGCGCACTATTTTCTCGGCGTGACGCTGGCGTGGCTGGGGCGCTCCGACGAGGCGTCCAGCGCGTTGCACAAGGCGGCTTGGAGCTTCGAATGGCGAAGCGCGGCCCGCTATCAATTAGGCTGTTTGGCCGGCAGGCAGGGTGATTGGGAGGGCGCGCTCGCGCATTTGGAGCAGGCGCTCACGACCAACCCGGACCACCACCAGGCGTCGGTGCTGGCCGCCGCGATCCTGCGCCGGGGCGGGCGGAGTGGCGCGGCCGGGATCCTGGCCGCCGTGCTTAAAACCGATCCGCTGGATCACTGGGCGCGCTGGGAATGCGCATTGGGCGATGCCTCGCAGCTGGCCCGCTTCGGCGAGCTGTGCCGTAACGACGCCCAGACCATTCTCGATCTGGTTTTCGATTATGCCGACGCGGGTCTGCGCGAAGAGGCTGTGGATTTGTTGGAATTTCACCACCGGCGGGAGGTGACTGCGGTGGCGGTTCCCAACCCGCTGCAGCGCTCGCAGATGACGGGTTATGTCCTGGCATGGCTCACCAACGATTTGGCCGCGCTCACCGTCGCGCGCGCCCAGCCGCCGGACTATTTTTTCCCGTCGCGCCTGCATGAGCAGGTGGTGCTGGAATGGGCGCTGGCCCAACCCGGCGGCGATCCGCTCGCGGCCTATGGCTTGGGCAATTACCTCTATGATTTGAAACGCCACGAGGACGCCATCACCGCCTGGCAGCGCGCGCTGGGCGATGGCGCGTCCTTTGCCACCGTGCCGCGCAACCTCGGCCTGGCGGTATGGAACACCCGCCGCGATGGCGCGGCGGCGCGCGCGTTCTATCAGCAGGCACTCGCCCTCGACCCCTCGGACCCGCGCCTGGTCTGCGAATACGACCAGCTCCGCGCGAAGCTCAACGACGACCTCGCGGAGCGGTTGGAGTTCCTGGAGGACCACCGCCCGCTGGTGCTGCTGCGCGATGACTGCACCGTGGCGTTGGCGGGATTGTATAACTTGTTCAATCAGCCGGAGCGGGCGCTCGAGCTGCTCACCGGCCGGCGGTTCCACCCGTGGGAGGGCGGCGAGGGGGCGGTGCTGCGCCAGTTCACCACCGCGCGGATCTTGTCAGGCCGGCGGGCGCTCGCCGCCGGCGACGCGGCCGGCGCGCTCGGCCATTTCACCGGGGCGATGGACACGCCCGCCAACCTCGGCGAAGCCTATCACCTGCACCAGGCCAGGGCGGATGTGAATTATTGGATCGGCACCGCGCTGCGCGCGCTGGGCGAGACGGCGGAGGCCGCGGCCCATTTCGAGCAATCCGCCGCCGAGTGCGGGGATTTTTCCGAGATGGCGGTCACGCCGCACAGCCCGCTGTCGTATTTCCGCGGGCTGGCGCTGCGGGCGTTGGGCCGCGAGGATGAGGCCCGCCAATTGTTCGGGGATCTGCGCCAGTTCGCCGAGCGCGGGCTGCTGGCCAAGGCGGAAATCGACTATTTCGCCACCTCGCTGCCGGACCTGCTGGTGTTCGACGAGGACCTGCAGGCCCGCCGCAACGCGCACCACCACCTGCTGCTGGCCCTGGCCCTGCACGGCCTGGGGGATGCCGCCGCGGCCCGCTCCGAGCTGGCGCTGACCTATCAATTCAGCAACGCCGACCTGCGCGCCGCCGACCTGGCCAGGGCGTTGGAGCATCCAGGCAGCCCCGCGATCACGCGTCCGCCGTCGGATCGATCACTTCAAACAAGCCAAACTCCCGGAAATCTCTCAGGTTGCGGGTATAGAATTTGACCACCCCGCGGGCATGAAGAGTTACGGCTACCGTCGCGTCGAATACAAGGATTCCCTTGCGGTCGGGAAAGCGCCGCAACAGCTCCATGACTCGCGGCCACAGCTTGGCATCATACGCACAATGCGCGGCGGCGCCGTGGGCGCGCATCTGTTCGATCAGCTGCATCGCCTGCCCCGTGGCGAGCGGGCGACGGAATACCGCAGGGTTGCGCAGCGCCCGGTAAAGCTCGAACAGCGTTTGGTCGGCAATGAGCCACGAGTTGCGTTCGGTGAGGAAGCGTTGATAGATCGGAAACGCTTTGGCGTGAAGTGGCGAGGATCGGTCCAGCGCGTGCACCAGCAGATTGGTGTCGATGCTGTTCATCGTGGTTCCTCCTCACGGACATATATCAGTTCTTTGAGCCGCACTGGATCGGCAACCTCGATCCCAAGATCAAAGGTGGGAACCGGACCTTGCCACGCGTCCCCACTCGGCTGGCTGTCGAGCCAGTCCACTGTCGCATTGCGCACGATTTCACTCATCGGCCGATCTTCACGCCGCGCGATTTCCCGCAACTTGCGCATCGAACCCGTCGGAAATAAAACCTGAAGTTTTTCCATGGCTCCATGCTATCCATGGTGCCTGAGGTTGTCAATCCCACCTTCTTTCACTCACTCACCACGCTTGCGCATGCAGCCTCCGCTCATTCAGTCGTCATTTCAACTAGTCGTCGCAATGGGTTGCAGCATGGCCATCGCAACCGCAGATCACCTGGATCTTACGGGCGAGTGGCGCTTTGCCCTCGATCCGCAGGACCAGCGGATCCATGCCGGGGCCGAGACCTGGAAGTTGCCGGAGGTGATCCGGCTGCCCGGGATTGTCACCGCGCAGGGGTTCGGGGAAATCCCGTCGTTTCAAACCCAATGGACCGGCGACGGCTGGCGCTACCCGGAGCTGTTCAAGGAATGGCAGGCGGCGGGGAATTTCAAGTTCCCGTTCTTCCTGCAGCCGCCGCGGCATTACGTCGGCCCGGCCTGGTATCAGCGCGAGATCGACATTCCGGCTAACTGGCAGGGCAGCCATGCCGTGCTGCTGTTGGAGCGGGTCCACTGGCACAGCACGGTTTGGCTCGACGGCAAGGAGCGCGGCACGGGCGACTCGCTCGGCACACCGCACGAGTTCGACCTCGGGCTGCTCGCGCCGGGCCGGCACGATCTAACACTCCGGATCGACAACCGGCTCGGCGAGGTCAACGTCGGCCCGCTGAGCCACAGCGTGACCGACCACACCCAGGGCAACTGGAACGGGGTGGTCGGCAAAATCGAGCTGCGCAAGCGGGCGGCGGCCCACCTTGACAACCTTCAGGTGTTTGCCGCGGCGGATGGCACGGTGCGGCTGGTGGTCACGGGCACGGCCGACGCTGGCCAGCCGGAGGTGTCCGTGCACGCCGAATTGAGGTTGCCTAACGAGCCGGACTCGCGGGTGGTGGTGGAGTCCGGCGTGATCCAGCGCAAGATCGATGGCTCGTTTGAAGTCGAGATGACCGCCAAACTCAAGGGGCCGCCGCGCCCCTGGAACGAGTTTTCGCCCACACTCTATCAGGCGTCGGTGAGCCTCACCACCGGCGCCGGGGGCGCGCTGGACCAGCGCGGCACGACCTTCGGCATCCGCGAACCCGGCAGCAAGGGCGGGCGGATCACGCTCAATGGCCATGAGATTTTCCTGCGCGGCACGCTGGAGTGCTGCATCTTCCCGCTCACCGGCCACCCTCCGACCGATGTCGAGTCGTGGCGGCGCATCGTGCGCATCTGCAAGGCCCACGGCTTGAACCACATCCGCTTCCACTCGTGGTGCCCGCCGGAGGCGGCGTTCGCCGCCGCCGACGAGCTCGGGTTTTACTATCAGGTCGAGGTGTCCTCGTGGGCCAACCAAGGCGCGGAGATCGGCAGCGGGCGGCCGCTCGACGCGTGGCTCGAGGCGGAAAGCGGGCGGATGCTGGCGGCCTATGGCAACCACCCGTCGTTGCTGATGATGGCCTACGGCAACGAGCCGGCCGGGGCCAACCACAAGCGATGGCTGCAGCAGTGGGTGGCGCGGCGCAAGCTGGCAGACCCGCGGCGGCTCTACACCACCGGCTCCGGTTGGCCGATCATGGCTGGCAGCGGTTTCCACAGCTCGCCGGACCCGCGGCTCCAAGGCTGGGGCCAGGGGCTGAAATCCATCCTCAATGGCGAGCCGCCGCGCACGGATTTCGACTGGCGCGGATTTGTGGGAAAGCATCCCGACGCGCCGGTCATCTCGCATGAGATCGGCCAGTGGTGTGTCTATCCGAATTTCGGGGAGATCGGGAAATACACCGGCTATTTCAAGGCGCGCAACTTCGAGATCTTCCAGGAGACCGCCCGCCGCGCGGGCCTGCTCGGCCAGGCCAAGGATTTTGTCATGGCCTCCGGCAAGCTGCAGGCGCTGGCCTACAAGCACGACATCGAGGCGGCGCTGCGCACCCCGGGCTTCGGCGGGTTCCAATTGCTCGACCTGCACGACTTCCCCGGCCAGGGGACCGCGCTGGTCGGCGTGCTCGACGCGTTCTGGGAGGAAAAAGGCTACATCAGCCCGGCGCAATTCCGCCGGTTTTGCGGCCCGGTCGTGCCGTTGGCTCGCCTCAAACAGATGGTTTTCACCACCGCCGAAACCTTGGTTGCGGAGCTGGAACTCGCCCAGTTCGGGCCGCGCGACCTGGCGCAGGTGGCGCTGACCTGGGAGATCAACGCCGCGGACGGCAGCCGCGTGGCCGGCGGCGCGTTGCCGCCGCGCGACCTGCGCGCTGGCGCCTTGCACCCGCTCGGCGCGATCCGGGTGCCGCTCGGCCAAGTCAAGGCACCCGCCAAGCTCACCTTGACGGTCGGCGCGCGCGGGCAGGATTTCGCCAACTCATGGGAGGTGTTTGTCTATCAGGCAGACGGGGTGGCGGAGGAGGTGCCGGGGGTCATGGTCACCCGGGACCTTGAGGTGGCCAAGGGCGCGCTGGCGCGGGGCGGAAATGTGCTGTGGCTGCCGGCGGCGGCCCGGGTCCGCAACGATGACGCCCGGCCCTTGGTCGCCGGGTTTTCCCCGATCTTCTGGAATACCGCCTGGACCGCCTGGCAGCCACCGCACACGCTCGGCATCTTGTGCGATCCCAAGCATCCGGCGTTGGCCGGCTTTCCCACCGATTTCCACAGCAACTGGCAGTGGTGGGAGCTCCAACAGAACGCCCAGCCATTCATCCTCACCGAGCTGCGCGACCTCAAGCCCTTGGTGCAGGTCATCGACGACTGGGTCACCAACCGCAAGCTGGGCTACGTCTTCGAGGCGCGGGTCGGCACCGGCAGGCTGGTGGCTTGCAGCGCCGACCTGGCGGCGGGTTTGTCAGGCCGGCCGGCAGCGCGCCAGTTGCGGGCGTCGCTGCTGCATTACATGGCCGGCCAGGCCTTCGCTCCGACGGTTGATCTAACGCCCGCGCAGCTCGCGGATTTACTCAAGTAGTTTGGCGCAAGCCTAAACCTTGCGAGTCACATGGCCAGTGGACTACGGAGCGCGGGCTTCAGCCCGCCCCCGGCTGAGCGGGCTGAAGCCCGCGCTCCATCCCACAGCTCACCGGGTCGTGAGGGTCACCGCCGCGGCTGACAGATCCGGGGCGGTGACGCGCAGGGTGGCGGTGCCGGGATGACCGGGCTTGGCGCGCAGCACGACCTGGCAGAGTCCGTTGAAGGCGGGCAGGCTGTGGCCTTGGAGTGACTCATGGCTGGTGGCGTCGCCATTGCAGACGCCGGCGATCTCGGCCCCGCCCTCAAGCGTGAAGGTCAGCGGGTTCATCGAGCGTGGCACCAGGCGGCCCTTGGCATCGGCGATGGTGATGGTGACGTAGGCGAGGTCATCGCCGTCGGCGCGGATCTCAGCGCGGTCCACCGTGACGAGCAGCCGCGCCGCCGCGCCGGTGGTCGAGCGCTCGTCGCTGGCCCACGGTTGGCCGTTTTTCCAGGCGACCACCTTGAGCTCGCCGGGCTGATAGACGACGTCCTCCCAGACGAGGCGGTAGGTGTAGGGCTGCTTGGACTTGCGGCCCAGCGATTTGCCATTGAGGAAGAGCTCCGCCTCGTCGCCCGAGGTGAAGACGTGGACCGGAGTAACCTGGCCGACGCGTTCCGGCCAGTTCCAGTGCGGCAGGAGGTGGGCCATCGGGACCTCCGGGCGCCAGTGCGCCTGATAGAGGAAGTAGCGGTCCTTGGGAAACCCGCAGAGGTCGAGGATGCCGAAGTAAGACGAGCGCGAGGGCACGCGGTTGCTGATTTTTCCCAGATCCGCCAGTGCTTTCGCGCGCTCCTGCGGGTTCTGGAAATTGAGCGCGTTGGTGACATCCCGGTTATAGGGCGTCGGTTCGCCGAAGTAGTCGAAGCCGGTCCAGACGTATTCGCCGGCGATGAACGGGTTGCGCTCCAGCAGTTCAAAGTCGAGGTCCGGGCGGTTCGCCCAGGGCGGGGCGGACAGCTCGTAGGAACTGACCTGGAACTCGCTGCAGCCGGCCGCCTTGTCCAGGGTCACCGGAAAATAATAACACCCGCGCGAACTGACGCAGGACGAGGTCTCGGTGCTGACCATCGGCAGGGTCGGCATGCTGGCGTGCAGTTTGGCGGCGAGCTGGGGTTGGCGCACCGGGTAGTTGAAGCCGAAGACATCGACGGTTTTGGCAAAGTCGGTTAGGGTCGGTCCCAGATTGTTGCAGCCCACGGTGATCCTGCGGGTCGGGTCATGCTGGCGGATCAGGCCGCTGAGCTCCGCGGACACCCAGTGCATGTCCGGCTTGCCCTGTTCGGGGATTTCGTTGCCGGTGCTCCAGGCGATGACGCACGGGTGGTTGCGGTCCCGGCGCACGAAGTTGGCGACGTCGCGCTCGTGCCAGGCATCAAATCGCAGGTGATAGTCGTTGGGCTTCTTGGCCAGCTTCCAGGCGTCGAACAATTCGTCGAGGACGAGTATGCCCATGCGGTCACAGAGATCGAGCAACTGCGGGGCGGGCGGGTTGTGCGAGGTGCGGATCGAGTTGCAGCCCATCACCTTGAGCAGTTCGAGTTGGCGTTCGGCGGCGCGGGTGTTGAATGCCGCGCCGATGGCCCCGAGGTCGTGGTGATTGCACACGCCCTTGATCTGGACGCGACGGCCATTCAGATAGAACCCATCGGGTTTCCAGTCGGCCGAGCGGATGCCCAGCCGGGTGTCGAGCGAATCCACGACATGGTCTCCTTGCCGCAGGTTGGTGCGCAGCGTGTAGAGATACGGGTTGGCCGTGTCCCACAGCGTGGGGGTCGGCACCGTCAGACGGGTGGTCGCGCCCGGCGCTTGCGGGTCCGCGCCGGCCACGCGGCGGCCGGCTGCATCCAGCAGTTCCTGGCTGAGGGTGAAATCGGCCGGGTGGTCCGTGCCCTCGATTTCCGCGCTGACCACCACCGTGGCGGCGGCTGGGGTGACCTGTTCCATGCGGGCAAAGACCCCGTGGTTGGCGAGATGCACGGGGTTGGTTTTGACCAGCCAGACGTGCCGATAGATGCCGCCACCCGGATACCAGCGCGATGAGCTGGGCGGGTTGTCGAGGCGCACGGCGATCAGGTTGGCGGTGCCGAATTTCACCCACGGGGTGAGGTCGATGCGGAACGAGCTGTAGCCGTACGCCCACTCGCCGGCAAGTTGGCCGTTGACGAAGATTTTGGGCTGTGCCATCGCCCCGTCGAAATCCAGGAACACCGCCTTGCCCTGGTCGGCGGCTGGCAAATCGAGGGTTTTGCGATACCAGCCGATGCCCGCCCACGGCAGTTTGCCGGTCTCGTTTTCCAAATCCGTGCGGAACGGTCCTTCGATTGCCCAGTCGTGGGGCAGATTGAGCGTGCGCCACGCGGCATCGTCGAAACCGGCCGCTTGCGCGGGTGTGGCCGGTTCCGCCTGCTGGGACCCGTCGGGCATGGCGCCAAAGCGGGCGAATTTCCATGCGCCGTCGAAGGACTCGCGGGTGGCACCGTGGGCAAGCGCCGCGGCTGCGACGAGGGTCAATAGGGTGGGGAGTTTCAGCATGCGCTACCAGCCTCGCCTGCCTTGGTCAGGCTGGCAAGCCAATGGTGACTGACCGGACATACAATCATTTCCGCGCCGGTGGCTGGCTCCATCCGCGATTTGGCGGTTGCGCCCGGCGCCCGTCCACAGCCGTCAATCCATGCGCGGCAATTTGGAGAAATGGACCACAAATCCGGATTTTTCTCCTAGCCCGCGCCAATCTGCTCGTTAGTCTGGGGCCGAGCACAAGCGCGGCGATCCCCGCGGATGAGTTGCTTTCCACTTCCCGTATCGAATTCCCATGAATCTAACACTCAAAGTATGGCGGCAGTCCGGGCCGAGCGCCCAGGGCAAAATCGAAACCTACGATGCCAGGGACATCCCTGAAGAGGCGTCGTTCCTGGAAATGCTCGACATCGTCAACGAGCGGTTGGTGATCAAGGGCGAGGAGCCGATCCACTTCGACCACGACTGTCGCGAAGGAATTTGCGGGACCTGCTCGCTGACTATCAACGGCATTCCCCACGGCAAGGACCGCGGCGTCACCACTTGCCAGCTGCACATGCGCAAGTTCGCCGACAACGACACGATTTTTGTCGAGCCGTTCCGGGCCAACCCGTTCAAGGTGATCCGCGACCTGATGGTGGACCGCGAGGCGTTCGACCGGATCATCGCCGCGGGTGGCTATGTCGACGTCCGCACCGGTTCGGCGATCGACGCCAACAGCATTCCCATCGCCAAGGGCGATTCCGATACTTCCTTTGACGCCGCCGCCTGCATCGGCTGCGGGGCCTGCGTGGCCTCGTGCAAAAACGCCTCGGCCATGTTGTTTGTGGCGGCCAAGGTGTCCCACCTCGGCCATTTGCCCCAGGGCCAACCGGAACGCGACAAGCGCGTCCTGGCCATGGTCCGCCAGATGGATGCCGAGGGCTTCGGCAACTGCACCAACCAATACGAGTGCGAGGCCGCCTGCCCGAAGGAAATCAGCGTCGACCACATCGCCCGCCTCAACCGCGACTACGCCATGGCCGTGCTCCGCGAGCAGCTCGTCTGAGGCTCGGGTGAGCCTCGTCGCCGTTCACCACCGCGCTTCCCGATTATGGATGCGACCGCACCAATAATCGGGGCGGGTGAATTGAGAGGCGGGGGGGCACCAGCGCAGTGTGCTAGGCGCGGCTTAGATCGGTGCCAGTCTGGCGTTTGGCGGGTGTTACGCCGCGCCGCATCCCGCCGACAATACGCGTGAACTGAAGGAGGATAGCCGTCCCGGCTGTCATGGAAAACGGGCGTCCCGCCTGTTGCGGCAGGGGCACGCCGCCGCAAAGTGACCCGAATCCAGGCCAGCCGGGTCGCCCGGCATCGCTGGCAAGCGAGTCACTGCGGCTCAAACCAAAGCTCCTCATGGGAAAGCGCTGCGGTGCCTGCTTGCTGATCCGCAGGCGTTGACTGGGCCGCGATCCATGCAACATTGCCTCGCCCGGTGAGTTTCAATACCGCCTGGGCCGCTAATTCTTATGAAAACGCATCGTATTCTAATCGTCGTTTGGGGTGTTTTATCGCTTGCGGGGTGCTCCGCCCGCGACGAGAAGAAGTCCATCATGGAGACCCGCCCCGAAATGCCGGCCGAGCCTGCTGGCAAAATCGTCAAGACCGATGCCGAATGGAAGAAGTTGTTGGCTCCCGGGCCATACCGGATCCTGCGCGAGGCGGGCACCGAGCCGCCTAACGGTGCGGTTTACAAGGAATTCAAGCACCAGGGGCAGGGGACCTATCACTGCGCCGGGTGCGGGGCCTTGTTGTTTTCCTCGAATGAAAAATTTGATTCCGGCTGCGGCTGGCCGTCGTTTTACGATCCGGCCAAGGCGGACAACGTGGTGCTGCGCAAGGATACCAGTCTCGGTGCCACGCGCGTGGAAGTCACCTGCGCGAAATGCGGCGGCCACCTCGGTCACGTGTTCGAGGGCGAGGGCTTCAAAACCCCCACCAACAAGCGCTTCTGCATCAACGGCGGCGGGCTGGTGTTCGTGCCCGCCAAGGAGGACAAGCCCGCCCCGGCGAAGTAGCTCATTACGGCATCTTCACCGCATTGCCGAAGCACCGGACGGCGAAGCCGCAACCGAAACACCGGCTCTTCAGCGGCGGCGGCGCAGCAGGGTGAGCATCCCCAAGCCGCCGAGCAGCGCGGCCGTGGTTTCGGGGATGGCGGACCCGGCAAGCGTGAGGTTGATGGTCGAGAGCGAGGCGTCGGACAGGCCCGCTTGCTCGCTGAGGCCGGCCAGGGCGAGGGTGCCGGAGAAACTGCCGGTGGTGCCGGTGAAGAACGTGACGGTGAACGAGTTGCTACCGCCGGCGGCCAGGCCGGAGAACGAGCTGGCGGTCGTGGCGAACTGGCTGGCGCCGGTTTTGGAATATTCCCCGCCGAGGTTGTCCTGAT
>JBAXBG010000114.1:0-11742 GCA_037142115.1 Verrucomicrobiota bacterium
GCGAAATCAAGGCTCAGGCGGCTTCATGCGCAGCCTGTGGGATGACAGTGAAACGAGTAAATGGCTTTGTCGTCAGCCCCACATGGCATGGGCGATCGGATATCGCCCCTCCTTGAGGCCGCAGCACAAGACCGAGTGGCTCCGCCATCGCTGATGGGATTTCCTCCGAGTTCAGGATCTCTGTGGCCGGTGAGCAGGAGTTGTTTCATCGGAATCATGGGGAAAGCGTCGCACTCACCGCGTGGCGGATTTGGCGGGAGTCAATGAGAGTTTGTTTGATCGCACCGTGGTGGTCGCGCCGTTGACCCGCACCGCGACCTCGCGCGGTTCGGCGGAAGTCAGGCGGTAGTGGGTGACGCGGCCGTTGGTCCAGGCGATATCGACGGCAAACCCGCCGCGGGCGCGCAGGCCCCGGACTGATCCGTTAGGCCAGGCGGCGGGCAAGGCGGGCAGCAGCTCGATCACGCCGGTGTGGGATTGGAGCAACATCTCGGCGATGCCTGCGGTGCCGCCAAAGTTGCCGTCGATCTGGAAGGGCGGATGGGTATCCCAAAGGTTCGGCATCGTCCCCTTGGCCAGCAGCGTCAGCAGCAGGGTGTGGGCGTGGTCACCATCCTTGACCCGGGCCCAGGCATTGAGCCGGTGGGCCATCGCCCAGCCGGTGCTCTTGTCGCCCCGTTGGGTCAGCGAGACGCGGGCGGCGTCGATCCATTCCGGCCGGTCGCTGATCACGGTGCCGGGAAACAGGCCGATGAGCTGGCTGATGTGGCGGTGGTGGGGATCGCCGATCTCGCCGTAGGCGTTTTCCTGGCGGAATTCCTTGATTTGGCCGGAGGTGCCTACCAACACGGGCGAGAGTTTCGGCAGCTGCGCGCTGAGCACCGCCAGCAGCGGATCCTGTTTCCCCAGAATCTGCGCGGCCTTCAGGGTGAGCCGGTAGTTCTCCACCACCAATTGCTGGTCGTAGGCGCAGCCCGGTTTTTCGATATAGATGTTTTTGCCGTCGGGGCCGCCCATCATCTGTTCCGGTGAATACGATGGTGAGCACAACAGGGTTCCGTCGGGTTGCTCCCGCACCGCTTGGGCGAGGTAACGACTGCCTTCCAACAAAAATGGCCAGGCTTTTTCCAAAGCCGCGCGATCGCCGGTGAATGCATACCAGTCCCACAGCAGGAGGTTGATGAATGGCCCGGTGCCATCGCCCGAGGTGCCGCCGGGGGCGCCGACCTGATAGGCAGAATTGCCCGTGCCGGCGGTCCAGCCGGAGCCGGGGAATTGGTTGAGATTACGTTTTTTGAGTTCCTTCGCGGCGATCGCCTGCTGGGCGGGGAAGGCCGCCTTGAAATATTCGTAGTAGGGCGAAAATGTCTCTTCCAGATTGGTGACAAAGGCGGGCCAGTAATTCATCTGGATATTGATATTGGCCCAGTAGCCGCCGGTCCACGGGGCGCACTGTTTCATGTTCCATGTCCCCTGGAGATTGGCCGGCAGGGTGCCGGCGCGCGACGAGGCGATGAGCAGGTAACGGCCGAACTGAAAATACAGCTCCTCCAGATAGCGGGCGTCGGCAGCGGGTTTATCGGCCGCGGCCAAAAGGACATCCGTCGTGCTGGCGGCGGGCTTGCCGCCCAAATCGAGCCGCACCCGGCCGAACAACGCTTGATAGTCGGCCAGATGGCGCGCGCGCAACTGCTTCCACCCCAGCGCCACCGCCGCCTGCAGGTCGGCAGCGATCCGAGCGGAGGGCACCGCAAAACCGCCCAGCTTGCTCGCATTCACGGCCGCGGAAAACACCTGCGGTTCCAGCCGGTAATTGGTGCCCAGGGTCACGTAAACGACGGCCTCGTCGGCTCCTTCCACGGTCAGCTCGCCGGTCTCGCCGCTGGCTGCGGCCCGCACAACACCGCCCTGGGTCTCGACCTGAATTTGCACCTCGTAGTTGAGTTGATAGGGTGCGGTGGCACCGGTCATGATCAGGCGATTGCCTTCGACCCGGACTTGGCCGCTGCGAAATTCGCACAGGTAGGCATGCGCGGCATGCAGGCTGAATGAAATCCGGCCCGGCTTGGTGGCCGTCAGGCGCGCGGCAAAACATTTCCCCGGGAAACTGGTCAGCATTTCGCGGCGGAACGTGACGCCGGCTTGTTCGTAGCTGACGGAGGCGACGGCCTGATTGAGGTTGAGGTCACGTTGATAGTGGCTGGGCGCGGCCGCCCCGGCCGGCGGCGGCATCGTCAGCCGCAGTTCGCACAAGCTCGACAGGCCGGGGCGCGGGTAGTCTTTGCCGCTGATCCCCTTGGGCGCCATGACCCACAGGCTTTTTTCGGTGAACTGCCACAGCTCGTCCGCGACGCCGCCAAACACGCTCACCCCGAAATACCCGTTGCCCAATGGCAGCGACTGGAACTCCCAGCCTTTCAGGTCCAGCGCGGCCGGTTGGTCATAGCGGAGGAAATAGGACTTGTCCGCCGCACCCGCCGGACTGGCAGACAGCGGCCCGCAGATCAGCACCATGGCCAACAGCAAGCCAACGCCACGCGACTGAACTTGAATCATCTGAAAAAAGCGGGAAGTGGACATGGATCACATGAATCGAATGGAAGTGATGGATTCGCGCCCGCTTATTTTGCTAGACCGAGCGCATCAGCTGCCGCAGGCCTTCCTATCAGATAATGCACGGCCGGGTCAATGGCCAGGGTGAAGAAGGTGGCGGGGTCCACCGCCGGCGTGGCGGCATTCATGCCGACGCCCAACCGCCCCATCGGGTGCAGGCCGCCCGCCCAGTAGTTCTGGATCTCGAAGCGCACCGCGGGCAGGTTGCCGCCCTCGGGATTCAGAATGGCCAGGGTGAGCAGATAGGCGCCCACCGGCAATCCGGCCGGCAGCTTGAGCCGGGCGCTGACCTGGCTGACCGGCGGCGGTTGGCGGTAGGCTTGGGTCGGGGAGTCCCAATTGGAGCCGGGCAGCCATTGGCGGATGTCGTCGGGCAGGGTTTGGGCGAACACGGTTTGGCGGGTGCGCTCGTCGACCAGCGCGACCTGCACCGGCCACGGGTAGTAGAACGGAGCAGAACCGGTGTTTTTCACGCTAAACGACACATCCAGCAATCCTCCCGGCTCGGCGCGCAGCGGCTGCTGGTAGCGGGTGATGACAAAGTGGTAGCCCAGCGCCCTGCGCATGGCCTCGCCGCCGGCGGAGCCCGCCGGGTTGGGAAAATTGTGATCCCAACCCATCGAACTGGAATGGGCGACCCGGGTCCAGTCCAGCAAAGTCGCCAAGGCCCGCCCGCGCAGGTTGTCCCTGCCATCGGTGGTCATGATCGGGTTGCACCAGGTGCGGATCTCGCCGCTCATCACGGCGTATTTCCATCGGTTCGCATGGTCGAGGGCGGCGATGGCGGCCAATTCCGATTCGTATTTGTCAAAGCCGAACGAGTCCTGATAGAACCCGAACGGGAAATCGCGCGAGATTTGTTTCAAAACCGCGGTGTCCTGGCCCCAGGTCGGCTCTCCCACATTGCGGAACAAGATCTTTTTATGGTGGAATGCCTGGGTGAACTGCTCGCTCATCCAGACGGCGAACTCCGGCATTTGTGCCAGGCCCCAGTGTTCGGCATATTTGCCCTGGATGCCCATCTCCACACAAGCCACCCGCGGGTCGTTGTCCCACACCTCGCCGAGGCGCGCGATCAACCGCTGGATGCGTGCCTTGACCACGGCGTCGGTATACCACGCCGACTCGCGCCAGTTGGCCTTTTCAGACTTGAAGGCCGGCAAATCGGCCGGGACATAGGACCCTCTGGCATCTACCAGAACCAGGCGGGGGATGACGGTTTCATTGCGCGCGGGCAGGTCCTTCCACAGCTCGTCGGTGACCTCGCGGATTTTTTGCACCCCGTCGCTCTCGCAGGTCTCGATTTCATTCCAGCCGATATACCATTTTTTGACCGACTCATAGCCGGGATCCACGGTGAAAACATTGGGCGCTGATTTCCCCCTGATGGGAACTTCCCGGCGGCCGCGCCAGCCGGCCATCGGATTCCTAGCAGAATAACCCAAGGGCATGGGGGCGAAGGCATATTGCGCGGTCCCGGGCGGCGTTTCAGGCGTTGCAAAAACCTGGAGAGCGCCCGGCAACAGCCAGCTGGCAAGAACGAAAAGCCGGGATAGGATCATAAAGGGGAAGGAGGGAGATTGCATTTGGAAAGCTGCTGGCAAGCCACCCGGGATGAGTCGCGTCGCATGGCGCGACCGGTTGTTTTCCAATGGGTGCGTGATGGACCGCAGTGTAAACGGTTTGCCCGCGCTGTCATCGCCTCTTTCGGGTGAAATGCACGCCTGCCCTGGGACGAGGAACATGGAGTTACTCAGAATGATCCACCGTCCACACGCAGCCGTCGGTGACTGCGAGGTCGCCACAAAACCCGAGCAGTTCGACGCGGTTCGGGCCGGGCGAGAGGTCCACCGCGGTCCAAACCGCCACTTTAAGGTCATCCGGCGGGATTTGTCCCTTGGACTCGCCATTGATCCACAACTCGACCCGGTCGCAGTTTGAGTAGGCGTGGATCGCCAGATTCCGGCCGTTCTTGCGCTGGGCAAAGCGGCGGCTGGTGAGGTGGACCATCGGATCGGGATTCCAGTTGGCCTTGTAGAAGTAGAAGGCGTCTTTGCGCGTTTGCCGGTCATAGGTCACCAACCCCTTGTCGTTGATGCCATGGCGGTCGCCCTCGGTCCGGTCGGCCGAGGCAAAATCAAACGCGTTCCAGACGAAGGCGCCCCAGACGGCGGTATATTGGAGGAGCTGGCGATACTGCTGCTCATGACAGAGGGCCTGGTATTCTTCGGGATGCCAGGCGCCGGTCGGATTGGGTTTGGCCGGCGGCCAATCCTCGTGTTGGAAGATGCTGGCGCCGGCGCCGTATTCACTCACGCCCAGGCCGCGGTGATCCGTGGCGTCCAGCCAGCTCGTCACGGATGAACTCATCCCCGGACCGCCATCATCATACCAGCCGGGATAGGTGTTGCAGGCGATCAGGTCAGGGGTGCCGTTGATCTGCTTGCGGTCGCGCTGGTTGCTCGCCGCGGTGGTGAGGCGCGTGGGATCCTCCCGTTTGGCGACGGCTTGCAGGCGTGCCACCAGGTCCTCGCAGGGGTCGGAGGGGCCTTGATGATAGAGTTCGTTGAACAATCCCCACATCACGACCGCCGGATGGTTGCGCTGCTGGCGAATCAATTCCACCAACTGCTGCTCGGCATTGGCGTAAAATTCCGGTGTGTTGCGCACCTTATTGACCAAAGGAATCTCCGCCCAGACTAACAACCCCGCCCGGTCGCACCCGTCCAGGAACGTCGCCGAGTGGGGGTAGTGAGCCAGGCGCACGGCATTGGCCCCCATCTCCCGGATGATCGCGAGGTCATCGCGCTCGTCGGCCTCGCTCACTGCCCAACCCTTGCCCGCGCGATCCTGGTGGCACCCGACGCCCCGCAGTAGATAGGGCGCGCCATTGAGGAAAAACCCCAGTTGCGGATCCACGCGGCAGAACCTCAAACCCAGCGGCTGAATGACCCGGTCCACCACCCGCCCGTTGACCATCAACTCGCTGGCCACGGAGTAGAGATAGGGGTCCTTCACGCCGTTCCAAAGATGCGGCACATCCACGACCAGCGGGATTTGCGCCGTGCCGGCCTCACCCGCCCAAGTCACCGCCCGGTCTTCCCGGAGAACCAATTTGCCGGCAGCATCCAGCAGTGACGCCCGCAGGGTCGCGTACTGCGCGCCGCTGGCCGGCCGTGAAACCGCCACCCTGACCTCAATCTCGGCACGGTCGCGGGTCACGGATTTTTGAATCAGGGCGACCCCGGGCGACGCGTGGTCCAGCGGATTGATGCACACCGGAGGGGTGACGATCAACTCCACGGGTCGATAGATTCCGCCGAAAAGCGTGAAATCCCCCGCCAGGGGTGCCACATCGGCGACCCAGCCATTGTCCACCCGCACCCGCAGTTCATCCGCTCCGGTGCGATTCAGGCGGTTGGTGATCTCAAAGGCAAACGCGCCGAACGCGCCGCGGTGCTGGCCCAAATGCCCGCCATTCAGATAGACGTCGGCCACCACGCTCGCGCCGTTGAATTTGAGATAGACTCGCCTGCCGTGCGCCAAGTCCAGCGCGGGCAGTTGCAATGCATACCATGCCGGTGCGCGACGGTATCCCCGATGATTGGCGTCCAAGCCGCCATTGACGCCATCCACCGCGTTCCAAGTGTGCGGCAGCTCCACGCCCTCCCAGGTGGAGCTGTCCGCGCGCAGCGCGTCGGGCCAGTCATTCGGTATGAATCGCCAGCCGGAGGTCAGCTTCACGCTCTCGCGCAGAGAATCCGCCGCAACAGCACTCAGGCCGGCCATGGCGAGCAGAAACAGTCCGGTTAGAATGAAGGAAAATCGACGCGGGTGGTGGTGAATCATGACGTGGGATCGGTTGATCGGGTGGTTCATCAACGTGTGCGCAGATCCTTCAGCGCATCCACTCGAGCAGCCACTGCCAGGTGGCTTCGTCGGTGCGCTGAGTGGGCGGGCTGGGAAGCGGCTTGTCGGGGATGACCACGGGTTTGCCGCGATAGGTATCAGCCATGCGTTGGAACATGCGGCCCTGCTCCTTGATCCGATTGTCCACCGTCATCAAGCCCAAGGTGTATTCAAACTCGTTGAATTCAAACCGCCGATTCACGTCATGACTGGCCCACCAGGTGAACCAGCTGATGCCTTGTGCGACGCCGCCGGTGATGGCCAGTTCCATCCACTTGGGCACGTCGGCCTCGGGCATCTCGGCGCTGCACGCGCCAAACTCCTCCAGCCAGATGGGCTTGCGCGGGGCGTTGCCGTAACTGCGCGCGAGTGCCGCCATGGCTCCAGGCAACTGGGTGTAGGGTTTGTCGAGATGCTTGCCGTATTTACCGGCCCCCGTCCAGTAGGGCCAGCAGTGCAGGCTGACGATGTCCTGCTGCGCCATCAGCGCCTGCGGGGAAAAGGTATCCACATTGAACCACGGCTTTTGATCCACGCCATTGACGTGAATGCGCCCCGGGCACAACGCGTGCATCTGTTGGAACACCCCGGCCATCCAGACGTCCCCCTGCGCCGGCGGGCACGACCAGTTGTCATTGATCTCGTTGCCGATGTCATAGCCCAGAAAGTTGGAATGGGGCATCAGCCGTTTGCTAACTTCCGCCAGATACAACGCCCTAACCGGTTGCCACTTCGCCGAGGTGTAAAACGGCTCGGTTTCCAGATACGGCGGATTGAAGTGATACCCGCTCAACCAGCCGGTGAAGATCGTCACCAGCACATCGAGCTTGCGCGCGGCGGCCAGCACCATGAGTTCCTCGAGCCGGTCGAGGTGCGCCGGGCTGACGAAGCGCGGGTTGGGCTGAAACCACGGCCAGATGAGCATGATGCGGATGTGATCGGCGCCGATTTCGGCGATCCGGTCCAAGTCGCGGGCAAGCGCCTCGGGCTGCCAGTCATTCCAACAGAAATACCAGTTGCGCGCGGGCACATAGTTCACTCCGAAACGATGCCGCAGCAACCGGTCGTCGGGAGTGGCGGCCAGGGCGGTGCCCGGTATGACTCCCAGCACTGCGCCGGCAGTGAGCGCCGCCGAACTGGATTGGATGAATTCGCGTCGTTTCATGGGGTGAGTGAGATGGGTGGTGGCTGCCAGTGTAAGCGGTTGGCCCGCGCTGTCAGCGCCTCTTTCGGGTGAAATGCCAGCTCGCTCCGTGATGGGTCCTTGCCTCGGAATGATCCCACTGCTATCGAACAGCCATGACGCGCCCGATGGTTGCCCGATGGCTTGCGCTCCTCGCAGTCGCGCTGGGCCCCGGAACGCTGCTGGCCGAAACTCCCCCTGCCCCGCCCGCCACCCGGCAGGTGCTGACCGACGCCGCGGGCGTCCGCGGGCTCGACGAAGCCGCCGCGCGCCAGGGTTTGCCGGCGCGGCTGCGGGGGGTCGTGATGATTGACGCGAGCAATGCCGCCGGGAAAGCATCGTTATATATCGCTGATTCCAGCGCCTGTCTCTTTATCGGGGGAAAGGCGTCCACCTGCGGATCACTCAAGCGCGGCCAGGTAGTGGAAATCCAAGGGCGCACGGTGGCGGGTCTCTTCGCTCCCTATGTGTGGGCGGAGTCGGTCGCGTGCACCGGCACGGCGCCGATTCCCGAGCCGCTGTCGATCTCGCTGGACGCGCTGGCATCCGGGCGACTGGTCGGCCAATGGGTGCGGGTTCGCGGGGTGATCCGGCGGGCCGACCCGGTGCAATCCGGCCCGGAATCGTGGCGCTTCGAGTTGGTGTCCGGCAATAGCCGGCTGACCGGAGCGATGCGTACTCCGGCGTCGGCACCGCCGCCGGTGGATGCCGAGGTGGAAGTTTCGGGGCTGTGTTCCGGACGATTCGACAAATCGCGCCAGTGGTTAGGGCCGCACCTGATTGTGCCGGCCGGGGTCGCGGTCACGGTCTTGAAGCCCGCACCCACAGAATCCCCGCTACGGCCGATGAATCGGCTGATGGCCTTTTGGCAGGATGACAGCAACACCCACCGGGTGCGGGTGCGCGGGGTGGTGACCCACTGTGTGCCGGGCGAGAGCTTCTGGATGCAGTGCGAGGACCGCGGCTTGCGGGTCATCACCAGCAATGACATGCCCCTGGTTCCGGGTGAAACCGTCGAGGCGCTGGGCTTTGCCGCTCCGGGCAAGTATTCGCCGGTGCTCGAGGATGTGACCGTGACCCGCCTGGCATATACCGCGCCACCGGCCGCGCGGAAACTGACCAAGCCGGTCGAGGCCCTGGATCACGATGAGCAACTCGTTTGTTTGGACGGGCGGGTGACCAGCCAGAAACCCAACGCCACAGGGGTCAGGATCACCCTCCGTCAAGGGCCGACCGAGTTTGATGTGCGAATCGAACGCCTCCCCGGCATCGACCCTCTAACCAGCTGGCCGCTCGGGGCCCGGTTGCGGGCCACCGGGATTTGTCTCGTCACGGATTTGACTCCCGCGGATTCCCCCAGCACCTTCGATTCCCATTCCTTCAGGGCATTCAGCGTTCAGCACCGCGAAGATCGCTACCGGGACTTCGGCCCCCAACAGCCGGGGGCTTTCGAGTTGCTCGCCCGCTCGCCAGCCGATCTGGTGGTCATCGCCCCTCCCCCGTGGTGGACCGCCGCCCGGATCACCTGGCTGCTAGGACTCACCAGCCTGGCCTTGGTGATGGGAATTGGCACGGTGGTCGCACTCGCCCGCCACCGCCTCCGCCAAGCTGCCCTTGGTCGCCGCCGGGCCGAGGCCGAGTTCGCCGCCATTTTGAACGAGCGCAGCCGGATCGCACGCGAAATTCATGACACGCTCGCACAGTCCCTGGGAGCAACATCACTCCACCTTGAACTGGTCAAAGATTATCTGCCACCGGATTCCGAAGGAGCCAGGAACCTCGCCGAAGCCCGCAGGCTCACCCTGGGCGGCCTGACTGAGACTCGCAACTCGATCTGGGAAATGCGCTCGCAGGCACTCGAAACCGGCGACCTGGCCACTGCGCTGATGGACGTGCGCGACCAACTCACGGACATCCAGGGCATCAAGGGTCGCTTCGACCTCAGCGGACCCCCCTATCGCCTGCCTCCCCTCACCGAAAACAACCTGCTGCGCATCGGCCAGGAAGCGATCACCAATGCGGTGAAACACGCCCGGGCCACTCGCGTCGATGTCCGCCTCGCGTTCCTGCCCGGAGAACTGCAGCTGTGCATTTCCGACGACGGCTGCGGCTTCGATCCGGACCACACCCCCCCGGGAGAAACCCATTTCGGGTGGATCGGACTGCGCGAGCGCGCCCACGAAATCCATGCCGAACTAACTGTCAACAGCGCCCCAAACGAGGGCACCCGGGTGGAACTCATCCTGCATCACTCACAGTCCGCAAGCCTCAATCAAGACCCCGCCTGAGCCAGCCATGAAACCCAGCCGCATCCGCATTCTCATTGTCGACGACCACCCCTCGCTGCGAGCCGGTCTGCGTGCCCTGATCGCCAGCACCCGCGACATGGAAGTCACCGGCGAGTGCTGCAATGGCAGGGAGGCCGTGGAGATGTTCCGCGTCCATCATCCCGACATTGTGCTCATGGACCTGCGGATGCCAGAGCTCGGCGGGGTGGAAGCAACACTCGCCATCCGCGCCGAGTTTCCGAACGCCAACATCATCGTCAACACGACCTACGACGGCGACGAGGACATCTACCGTGCGATTCAGTCCGGCGCGCGATCCTATCTAACCAAGGAAATGCCCAAGGAAGACATTCTGGGCACGATCCGCGACGTTCATGCCGGCAAGGTCATCCTGCCGTCGCAAGTCGAGGAACGCTTGCGCGAGCGCATGGATCGCCCGGAACTCACCCAACGCGAGCTGGCCGTGCTCGATTTCCTGGTCAAGGGCCGCAGCAACAAGGAGATCGCTGGCGTTCTCGATCTCAGCGAAGATGCCATCAAGTCCCGACTCAAGGCGTTGTTCGGCAAACTCGGCGTCCAGGACCGCACCGGCGCCGTGGTCTGCGCACTGCGCCACGGCATCATCCACCTGGAATGAGCGAGCGGGCAGGCCCCCAAGGAAGGGCGGAATCCATCCGCTTGCGCACGGAGGGGGGACATTCTTGTCCCCCTCTTCTATACAATGAAGACGCGACAAGAATGTCGCGGCTCCTTATTTGAAGACGCGACAAGAATGTCGCGGCTCCTTATTTGAAGACGCGACAAGAATGTCGCGGCTCCTTATTGAAGACGCGACAGGAATGTCGCGGCTCATCCGCTTGCGCAGGGAGGGGGGACATTCTTGTCCCCCATCTTCCTCTTTATGCTTCCAGTTCGCGCGCAGATACGACAGCATGATCCTCCCGTCCTGTGCTCTGCAGGCACGACAAAAATCCCCCCGATCATCCCATGTCGGATTTTCTCAATGAGTCGAACGAGATCCAGAAACACGGGTCCAAACTGCCACATTGGCAGCAAGGTGAAGTCATGCAGTTCGTCACATTCCGTCTCGGCGACGCGATGCCGGCCGCCAAACTGCGCCAGTGGAAGGAAGATCGCGACATCTGGTTAGACCATCATCCGCAACCGTGGTCGCCGCGTCAGGAACGCGAATATCACCAGCGTTTCACCAGCAAGCTGGAAGCCTGGCTGGATGACGGGGCTGGATCCTGTCTGTTGGATGCGCCCCATCTGCGCGAGATTGTGCAAAACGTGCTCATGCGGTTCCAGGGCGAACGTGTGGAGCATCATGCATGGGTGATCATGCCCAATCACCTGCACCTGCTCTTCACCCCTAAAATCCCGATCGAATCACTGATGAAAACCTGGAAAGGCACCTCGGCCCACCGGATCGGCCGAGGCAGCATCTGGCAGAAAAACTATCGGGACACGCTGATCCGGGACGGCGGGCACTTCGCGAATGCCGTGCGCTACATCCGCCGCAACCCGGCAAATCTTCGCGCCGGAACGTTCACCCTGTGGCAAGGACCCAGGGCGCTGGCGGTGGTATAAGGAGGGGGGACATTTCTGTCCCCCTCTTCTATACAATAAAGACGCGACAGGAATGTCGCGGCTCCTTACTCAAGACGCGACAGGAATGTCGCGGCTCCTTATTGAAGACGCGACAGGAATGTCGCGGCTCCTTACTCAAGACGCGACAGGAATGTCGCG
>JBAXBG010000115.1:0-11723 GCA_037142115.1 Verrucomicrobiota bacterium
GCGCGCGGCGCTCGGTTGGCCAGGAGGCAAAGCGGCGGTGCCCGCCGCAGTCCAAGGCGTGCGGCCCTTCAGAAATCATCCTCAATACTCAATCGGTCGATTTTGAACGCACTCACGGTCTTCTGAAACGCCGGACTGGCATTTTGTGAAAACCACGCGGCGGAACACCAGGGATAGTCGGCGGCCACTGCGACCAAACCATGCTTCACCGGATTTTGAATGACGTAGTGCAGACGGGCGAGATAAGACTTTTCAAAAGTCAGGCGCGTCTCCCAGTAATTGTGCCAAACCTTTCTCCCGGGAGTGGCGTCCAGTTCGTTGACAAAGCGCGCGGATCGACGGTGGACCGAGCCGAGCCATTCTCCGAGCGATTCGGCCCCGGATGATGGCGACTTGCCGATCCAATGATAGTGGTTGGCCATGACCGCCCAAGCTTCCAGGCTCCAACCGAAGTCGCCGCAGGTTTGTAACAGGGATTCCGTGAGAAAGCGCAACCGCCTGCGCGAGCCGAAATGGCGGGTTCTCCCGTAGGTGGAGGCGGTCACCATGAAAGTTCCGGTGCCGACTAGAAAATGTGGCGGCGCGTGCGGCCAACGGATTTTTCCAGGCTCATCCATGGGAGGATGAATCTAATCGAAGAGTGACGGGCTGACGATCCCGAAATCACCCGGTGGATGCATTTTATCGACGGCAAAGCGGCGATGGCTCGCCGCAGTCCAAGGCGCGTGCCCCGAGACGGCGGCCTTGGATTGCGGTGAAAGCGCCAGCGCCTCACCGCTTTGGGAGAGGGCAACGATTCCACGCCACGGCCACTCCCCGCAGGACCGGGTTTGCCCCCCCGGGACGACGGGCGGCGGCGGGATGTCTGTCAGCCAGGCAAAGCGGCGATGGCTCGCCGCAGTCCACACCTGAGCACTACCCTCTGACAGATTGATGCGCTGAAGGCTTGAGGTTGCCAGAGGATCAATTACCCTGCTCCTCGAATGTCCGTTCGAGTCCCCATCCTTCCCGAGCTCATCCGCTGGGCGCGCGAGCGCTCCGGGTGGAGCGTGGAGGAATTGACTGCGGCTTTTCCGGCATTTCCCAAGTGGGAGGCGGGGGATGCACATCCTACCATGAAGCAGTTGGAAAAACTGGCGGCACGCACCTACGCGCCGCTCGGCTATTTTTTCCTCACGACTCCCCCGGATGAACCGCTGCCGATCCCGGACTTTCGGACGGTGGCGGACCGGCGGGTGGCGCGGCCCTCGCCCCATCTGCTCGATACGATCCACGCGGTGCAGCTGCGGCAGGATTGGATGCGCGGGTTTCTCATCGAACAGGGAGAATCCCCTCTCGATTTCGTCGGCACGCGCACGGTGCGGGATGTTCCCCGGGAGGTGGCCTTGGAAATTCGCAATACCCTGGGGCTGGAGGCTCGCTGGAGCCGCAGACTGGACACGTGGGAGGAAGCCCTGCGCCTGCTGGTTCAGAAAATCGAAGGCCTTGGCGTGCTGGTGATGATCAACGGAGTGGTGGAAAATAACACCCACCGCCCTCTGAATGTGGATGAATTCCGGGGGTTTGTGCTTTGCGACACCTATGCGCCGGTGATCTTCATCAATGGAGCGGATGCGAAAGCCGCCCAGATGTTCACCTTGGTTCACGAATTGGCGCACCTCTGGCTGGGACAGGGAGGGCTAACTGATTTCAAGGAGCTGATGCCGTCCGAAAACGTGGTGGAGGTTTTCTGTAACCATGTGGCCGCTGAGTTTCTGGTGCCCGCGGAGGAAATGGCCCCCGCTTGGCAAGACGTGAGAAACGGGGAGAAGCCTTTCGAGCGCTTGGCGCGCTTGTTCAAGGTCAGTCCGGTGGTCGTGGCGCGGCGGGCCTTGGATCTGGAGCTGATTTCCAGACGGCAGTATTTCGATTATTACAAGACCTACAGGGAAGCGGCCGCCGAGCGGCGTGCCCACAGCTCTGGCGGCGGGAATTTTTATCTCACGCTGGGCAGCCGTCTGGGCAGGCGTTTCCCGGCGGCGGTTTACAGCGCCGCCAAAGGTGGCAGCTTGCAGTATCGGGATGCCTATCAGCTCACCGGCCTCAGCGGCACCAGCTATGACAGGTTTGGAAAGGAGCTCGGATTCGCAGTATGACGGAGGCGGGTCCTATATATCTGCTGGATGCCAACGTGCTGATCGCGGCGCACCGATCCTACTACGCATTCGATCTTTGCCCCGGCTTTTGGAGGGCGGTGCAAACCGGCCATGCGGCGGGCAGGATCTTCAGCACCCACCGAGTATTCACTGAGCTTCAACGGGGCGGTGACGTGCTGGCGGACTGGGTGGGACGGGTATTGCCGGCGGATTTTTTCCTGGACGATTCGGCGGGCGGAGTGATTGCGGCCTATGCCCCGATGATGCAATGGGTGCAATCGCGGGATTACCATATTGCGGCCAAAAACAAATTCGCCAGCGATGCCGACGGCTGGTTAGTGGCCATGGCCAAACATGGTGGGTACATGCTGGTGACCCATGAATCCCGTAGCGATGATGCCAAGGCCAGGGTCCCGGTGCCGAATGTTTGCGACCACTTCGGAGTGAGCTATTGCAACACCTTCGAGATGTTGCGTGCATTGTCCTGTCAGTTCCGATAGAACGCGCGCCTAACTCGACCGCTTGAAGACCAAGGCCGAGCGGGCTATCGAGTTGCTCGATGAGCGGCGCAGCTCCCTCATCTCCGCCGCCGTCACCGGCAAGATCGACATAAGGGACGGCGGCCTTGGACTGAAGGTGAAAGCGCCAGCGCCTCACCGCTTTGGGAGAGGGCAACGATTCCACGCCACGGCCACTCCCCGCAGGACCGGGTTTGCCCCCCCGGGACGACGGGCGGCGGCGGGATGTCTGTCAGCCAGGCAAAGCGGCGATGGCTCGCCGCAGTCCAGTCCACACCTGAGCGCCAGCCGATCCAGTCATTGAACGTGTGAGATTTGCTGATTTTGCAGAAATTTACGCAAAAGTCTTTCATTTTTACGTTTTATGGGTGTTACTTCCCTCGCCATGATCCGCCACTTCGAGTTTGGAAACTTCTGCTCCTACCGTGAGACGGTCGCGATTTCGTTTGCGGTCAGCGCGAGTGTGAACACGGACCACAGTTTCGCTCTGTCCGTGTCGAACGACCAGGTGTCGCTGCTGATGGGTGTCTTCGGGGCGAACGCGTCCGGCAAGACCAACCTGCTCAAGGGGCTGGTGTTCTTGAGTTTCTTCCTGCGCCATTCCTACCAGCACCTCGGCGAAAAAGATCCCATTCCTGTGGACGGGTTTTTCCATCTGAGCCAGGCCAACCCGGTGAGTTTCAAGGTCGAGTTTGAAGGCAACGGCAGCCTCTACCGCTACGAGTGCGAACTGTTGCCGAGCACGGTGGTGAGCGAGAAATTGTCGCAATTCCATCTGGAGACCGGCCATTTCCGCACCCTGATGGCCCGGGATGCGGAGGGCAAAGTCACGGCCCGGGATTTCGATGTGGACCGGGTGGCCATCAGCCGCCTGATCAAGGACCGTCCGAACGCCTCGATGTTTGCCGCCGGCCTGCTGACCGGATCGGAGGAGATTGCCAGGATCGACCGGGCCTTCGGGGTGGTCGAGACCAACGTCAACCGCAGCGGCAAGAAGGATGGGGTGAGCGACAACGAACTCCAATCGCTGATCGAGGCGGCGGCCTACTTCGACTCCAACCCGCACCTGGCGGAAAATCTCGAAGAACGCCTGATTGCCGCGGATCTCGGGATTTCGGGTTTCACCATCAAGAAAACCACCTTGTTCGATGCGAACAAACAGCGGGAGGAGGATGTGCCCTTCCCCTTCGTGCGCCACCGGGTGGAAGGTGCCGAGGTGGAGTTTCCACTGGCTCTGGAGTCCTCCGGGACCAAGCGCTTGTTCCTGGTGCTGCGCCGGTTTTTCCCGGTCCTCACCGACGGCGGCATCGCCGTGATCGACGAGATGGAGTCCGACATGCACCCGCACTTGATCCCGACCCTGCTCGATCTATTCGCGGACCTCGAGCTGAACCCGAAAAAGGCCCAACTCCTGTTCACCTGCCACCACGTGGAGATCCTCAACCGCCTGGCCAAGGAGCAGATTGTGTTGGTCGAGAAGGACGCCAATTGCGTCAGCCACGCCAAACGCCTGTCGGACATTCCCGGCGTCCGGCGCGAGGAAAACTTCTTCGCCCGCTACAATGCCGGATACTACGGCGCGATTCCGCAACCCGCAGTGTTCTGAAGATGGCCCGCAGCAAGTCCATCCTGCTCTTCGGCGAGGGAAAAACGGATGCCGTGTTCCTGGCCCACCTCCGTGACCTTTACCGGATTCCGGGCAAGGCCAATCTAGTCATCGCCAGGCAGCAGGCGCTGCGCCGTCCATGCTCTCAGGGAATCCGCCGCACCCGGTAAAAGCGCGCCGCCGCATTGGCCGCCGGATCGGAATAGCAGCTGGTGGCACCAATGGCCGATAGGACCGGACCCTGAGTCCAATCGCGCAGGTTATCGGACCACTCGACCTGATAGAGCGCCCCCGGGTCACTCGCCCAACTGAGGGTCGGCACGTTGCCGGCGCGCTGGAATGAGCGCGTGCTCAGGGGCGTCGCCTGGACTGATAGAGCGGCCACATTCGCCGCGGCGGGATCGGCCGTCGCGGGGACGGTGAAACTGCCGCCCGCCGCCCATGTGAAGGCGGCAGGCGTGGTGATGGGTGCCGTGACGCTGAAGCTTTGCGGTCCGGCGGTGAAGGCGAACGCGGCGGGCAGCGGCGCCATGCCAGCGGCTCCAATGACGATGCCGCGCCGGGTCAGATCGGGCGCGGTCACGATGAGCACGGTGGTGGCCGTGACGCTGCGGTTTCCTATCAGAACCGTCTGGGGTTGCAGCGCCTGGACGAAACGCACGCACTCGCCATTGACCAGCCTGAAGGTCGTGTCCACCACGCCGCTGCCAGCCAGCGGGCCGGGCGTGAATCCGCCGGCCACCGGGCCGGAGGTGCCGGCGGCGCCGGGCACGATGGCGGTCACCAGCAATTGGGTGCCGCTGCCCTGCCAAAGCGCATGGATGTTAGGTGTGGCCAGGCGCAGGCCGCCGATCCCCGGGCCCCACCATCCCAGATAGGGGGCGCGCGAGCCGGTGGAGGTGGAGTAGGTGACGGGGCCCGGCCCCAGATGATAGAGAGCGAGATTGGGGCCGGTGGCGGACGAGGTGCGGATCGTCTGGAGCGCGGCGTCGGCGGTGATTTCACCGGGCAGGAAGCCCGCCAGCGCGTCGGTGCCGCTGCGCGCCGGGAAATTCCACACCTGCCGGTAGCTGTGGCTGGTGGTGCCGGCGGCGATCAGCTTGTCGGTCACCAGCCACACCCCGGCCTGGCGCAGAAACAGGACGCCGCGCTGGTGGCTGATGCCGGTGAGCGCGGCGCCCGCGTCGCCATTGGCTAACAGCGGATTGTAGACGCCGCTGCCGCCGTAACCCGCGCTGTAGGTTCCCTCGACGTAATCAAAATCCGCCGAGGTGAACCACGGGTTGGGCATGGGGGTGGTGGTGACCACCGGATTGTAAGTATTGCCTTCGTTTTGCGACCGTCCATCGACCAGCACCGAGTTGCACTTCCAGCTGGAGTTTTCCCCCTGATAGGCGGCGAACCCGGCGTAGTCGGCGGCCTGGCTGGCGTCGACGAAGGTCGGGTCATACGGCGGCGGCCCGGCGATGGTGACCAGTTCCCGGCCGAAGGCGCTGAGCTGGATGCCGTTCTGGTCGAGCTGGCGGTGGCCGTTGCCCGGCGGGGTGTTGGCAAAGTAGAGGAAATGCGACTTGCTGCTCCACCCGTTGCGCATCAGGTAGTAGCCGGCATAGGGAAAAGCCATGGAGCTGGCCCCCGGGGTGGCCTGCCCGCTGTCGAGCAGCCCTTTGTAGATCGCGGCTGCCGTCGGTTCGGTGGATCCCGCAAACGAGCTTTGCAGGAAGGTGGTGCGCCAGGAGCTGACGGTCGCCGCGCTTTGCCACAGAGCGGGCGGGTTGCCCGGGGTGTAGCTCGCCATGCGCGGCAGGCCGCCCAACGGGGTTTGCATGAAGGCGGTGGCGCGGTCGTATTGCGCGAGCTTGGTCTGCAACAGGGTGACTCCCGGCGTGGCCACGCCCGCGCTGAAGGTGATGATCTGGCGCATGGCAACCGCGTCGCCCTCGTTGTAGTTGGGCGAGCGCTCGATCATCGCACCCTCCGGATAGAACATCCCGTTGCAGAAATCCGTGATCCCGGCATCGGTCTGGGCCAACAACTCCGGCGCGGCCTTGAACTCCTCCCAGCAACGCGCGTTCAGATAGAGGGCGTTGAGACCATTGTAACGCTGGTTGGGCGTCGCACTGGCCTTGAAATAGCGCAGCATCAGCGCCTCCGGCGTGTCCGCCATGAGCGAGAGGGCGATGCGCGCCAGCGCCTCCGCGGGGATCAATTGGCTCGCCCCCGGCGCGAGCGGGGTGGTGATCGGATCCTGGATGACGGTGGCCCAGTCACGCCACACCGGGGTCACCTCCGGCAGCAGTTTGCAATACAGGGCGATGACGGAGAGCAACTCCTTCATGCGGGTCCCCTGGCTCAGGACATTGCCCGACGTCACCCCCCAATCCACGCTGCTGTAGAGCGTGCGGTAGGTGGTGCGGTTGGGAATGTTGTCATTCAATTGCAGTGCCGAAACCAGGCTCTTCTGGCGGGTTGAAAAGTCGCCCAGAATCTCAAACCATTTCTGGAGGGCGGCCGGTTCGCGCGCGTAGGTCGCCGTCCGGCTCCAACTGGTGGCGGGTGAACTGGTGATCGTCGCCAGGGTGGTGTAGGAGACGCGCAGCGGGTCGAGCACGGTCACCCGGAACAGGCCGTTGTAGGCGGCGGGCGCGGCGTTGGTGATGTTGATCATCTGCCCGGTGGCCAAGCCGTGCGGCGCGATGAACGCGGCGGTCACCTGGGTGCCGGAGCCGGTTAGAGTGAGATTGGTGTTGGTGCCGCCGGCGATGATTCCCCCGTTCCAGTAGCGGTAAACCAGCGGGCTGGCGAAGGTGAAGTTGGAATAACTGTATTTGGTGTCCAGCGAGGTGTCGGTGGTGGCGGGCTGGGCCAGCCAGTTGATCGGGCCAATCGTCCCGGGCGCGCCGGACATGCCGTAGATTTCGTAAAAGTCGATACCGCCGCCGCTGGCCGCCGCCAGGTAGTTCGCATAGGTGGTTTCTCCGAGCAACAGCGCGGCGATGCTCTGCTGCCGCGGGTGGGACTTGTAGGTTTGCTGATACAGCTGGGGCAGCCCCAGCCGCCGGAACTTGGCCACCGTGTAGTCGCGCCACGCGTCCAGCGCCGCCGGATAGTTCCCCGCCAGCACCTCGCCGCGCGTGGTTTCCAGCCCCGGGTGGTCGAGGTCGATCCAGTTGAAAAAATCCTGCGCGAACTGGGTGGAATCGGCCGTCACGCGCGACAGCCCGCCCGAGTAACTGCGGGCCGGCAGCGCGCTCCACAAGCCGGCCATCGCCGCGCTGTAGTTGGGCGTGGTCTTGGCCAGTTCCGTTTTGACCGCAGTCAGCCCTGAATTGTAAGTATAGAGCGAGGCGTTGGTGAAATCCAACAGCCGGAAAAACTCCGCCTTGCTCGCGTCGCTGGTGGAACCCGTGACGGTGAGGGTGCCGGGACCGGCGAGACCGCTCCGCTCGAACTGCGCGCCCGACCCCGGTGCGCCGTAAACACCGCTGGTTTGGGACTGGCCATCCACGTAGAACTTGCCAATCGAGAGGCTGGTCCCGGAGGTGAGGTTGAGCACCGCGCCACTGGCCAGCCAGACGTGGGTCGCCGCCGCCAGGCTGGACGCGCCGAGCGCCAGCGTGCCCTGGGTGACATTGGTCACCCCGCTGTAGCTGTTGGCACCGCTGAGGGTGAGCGTGCCAGCTCCGGTCTTGGTCAGGCCGCCGGTGCCGCTGATGACGCCCGCGAAACGGGTGTCGCCGCCGTTGCTCCCGACGCTGAGCGTGTTGGCTCCCGGCGCCAGGGCGTTAGACCCTTGCAGGCCGCCAAGGTTGTAGGTGTTAGTGCCGGCGACGACAAAGGCGACCGCCTGGCTGCCGCTCGCGCCGGTGTCGAGCGTGCTGTTGAGCAGGGCGTTGACGCTGCCAAGCGCCAGCGTGCCCGCGCTCACGCTGCTGATGCCGCTGTGGCTGTTGCTGCCGGTCAGGGTGAGCGCGCCCGTGCCGATCTTGGTCAGGCCACCCGCGCCGCTCACGGTGCCCGCCAGCGTCACGGCATACGCCTGGGTGTCGAAAATGCCAGCAATCTCCGGGGCCAGCCCGATATCGTTAGAAAGCGTCGCGGCTGCACCCGCCTGCAGCGATGCATTGCCGCCGAAGCCGACCGCGCCCGTGCCCAGCGCGGTGGCCTGGGTGAAGATCAAGGTGCCGGCATTGACGGTGGTGCCGCCGCCGTAGGTGTTAGCCCCGGCGAGGATCTGGCTGCCGCTGCCGGTCTTGACCAGGGCGAGGGTGCCCGAGCCGTTTTCGATCACCCCGCTGAAGGTCGTGCCGCTGCCATTGCCGTTGCCGACGCTCAGGGTGCTGGTGGTGGCCGCCGCCGAGTTGGTGATCAGTGCGACGCCGGCCACGCCGCTCAGGGCATTGACCGTCTGGCAGTTGCCCGCCAGGTCGAAGACCCCCTTGGTGAGGGTGAGGTTCTTGCTGGTGGCGAGCGCATCGCTGGTGCCCAGCCTGACCGTCGTGAACATGGGCGCGGCTCCGGTGGTGTAGGCACCGTTGAGGGTGACATCGCCGAGGTCGTTGCCGCCGGAGTTGAGCAGCAGCGTCCCCAGATTGGTGCCGGTCACGGTGACGGCGCCGCCGTTGTTGTCGAGCGGGGCGTTGAGGGTCATCAGGCCGCCCACCGTGTAGTTGAGCGATTGGCCGTCGACCTGCAACACCAACCCGCCGGTGTTGGATCCGCTGCGCGCGAGGGCGCCGTTGATCCGAAAGTCGGTTAGAGGGACGTTCATCGCCCGCGCATAGAGCCGGTAGGTGCCGCTGCCGTCCAGAGTGATGCTGCCATTGCAGGTGACGATGCCCTGCAGGCCGTAGAGGGCGGCGGTCAGGTTGCTACCCGACTCCCCCGCCCCCTGGATGACAATGTTTCTATCGGTCAGGGTGATGCTGCCGTTGGCGGCGAGTTGCAGGGATCCGCCGGTGCTGGTGTTGCCGGTGCTGGCGACGATGATGTTGCCCGCTATTCCGCCCGCGGTGGCGGCGGTGTTGCGTATCTCGAGGATGCCCTTGTTGACTTTAAGCACACCACTGAAGGTGTTGGCGCCGCTGAGGCTGAGCGTGCCGACGCCCTCTTTGGTGAGAGTGCAGCCGCCGCCGAAATCGCTCATCGCGCCCTTGACCGTCAGATTGCCGCCGGCGGCCACAGTCCAGGTCTGGCTGGCGGCCAGCCCGACCTTGGCGGTGATGGTGTTGGTGCCGCTGGAGGTGATGCCATTGCCCATGGGGTTGCCGTTGGCGGTGGTGGCCTCGAGGGTCAGCATCTTGCTGCCGCCAAGGGTCACCCCGCCGGCCAGGGCATTGAAAGTCAGGCTGTTGAGGTCGAAGTCGGCATCCAGCGTGTTGGTTGTTAGATTGGCGGCGGCCGGGGTGGTGGTGGCGAAGGTGACGTTGGTCTTGCAGCCCGGCACGGCAGCGGTGCCAACGCCGCCGGTGGCGGTGGTGTTCCAGTTGGCGAGCGTGCTCCAGGCGTCGGCGCCACCCTTCCAGAACGCGGCGGCCGGGCCGGCGGTGGCGGTGGCGGTGGTGACCTGCAGGTTGGTGCCGGAAACCCCGAGGGTGAAGGTCTGGCCAAACGCGTTGGCCGTGGCCAGGGCAAACTGGCCGAGCGCAGCCATCGAGGTGGTCCCTTGAATCAAGGTGTAGGTGCCGGCCGTGATTGGAGTGGCCGCGCCGCCAATCTGGTTGAAGCCGATGACCGCCGCGCCCGCGGTGGTGACGCTGGTGACCCCGGCAACGGTGAGCTGGTCGGTGCCGCCGCCCGCCGCGCCCAGATCGAAGGTCAGATTGTTAGCCCCGGCTGCCCCGGTGATGGCGAGCGTGCCGCCCAGCGCCAGCGTGCCGAGCGTCCCGTTGGCCAGGCTGATGCCGCCGGTCGCGCTGAGGGCGACCGGCCCACCGACCGTGCCGGTGCCCCCGAGCGCCCCGCCCGCGACGCTCACGGCGCTGCCCGCCGCGGTGGATCCGGTCACTTTCAGCAGCCCGTTGGTGACGGAGGTCACCCCGCCAAAGTTGTTAGCCCCGGCCAGGGTCAAGGTGTTAGGCCCGAGTTTTTTCAGGCCGCGGGTGGTGGCGGCCACGCTGGTGGCGTAGGTGAAATCGCCCGCCGTGGTGTCGAGTCCGACCAGCGACGCCGCGTCGTTGGCCACCCGGGGCAGGCTGCCGGCGAACAGGCTGTCGACATCGGCAGCGGTAAAGAAATTGCCGGAGGCGGCGACGCCGAGGCCGAGGCTGGCTCCGGCGGCCACCGTGGTGGTGCCCGCTGACGGCTGGGTCGCGGTGTTTAGAAAGCTGAGCGCGCCGGCACTGATGGTGGTGCCGCCGCTGTAGGTGTTGGTGCCGGCGAGCGCCCAATTGCCGGTGCCGGTCTTGATCACCGTGCCGCTGGTGGTGCCGATGGCACTGGCGATGGCGCTGCCGGTGGCCGTGCCACCCAAGGTCAGCGCGAGTCCCGCGCCGGTGATGGTGCCCGGATTGGCAAGCACGAGATTGGAGGTGGCGACGATGCTGCTGGCGCTGGCCAGCGTCACCAGGCCCGAGTAGCTGACCGGCGTTGACGACGAGCTGTTGCACAGTGCGCCGCCGCTGCTGAGGCCGGTGCCATTGAGGGTCAGGGCATTCGAGGCATACGTGGGATTGCCGGCCAGGTCGAGGACCGCGCCGCTGGTGACGCGGATCGGCCCGATGCCAAGCGGCGAAGTCACGGTGTTGATCTTCAGCGTCCCGGCAGCGACCGTGACGCCGCCGCTGAAGGTGTTGGTGCCGGAAAGCGTGAGGACTCCCGTGCCGAGCTTGGTCCAAGCGCTGGTGCCGGCGACGATCGCGCTGAGGCTGAGCGAGGAATTCGCCCCGACCGTGACACTCGGCGAGCTACCCGCCAGGGTGAGGATGTTGGCCACGTTGCTATTGTTATCCAAGGTCCAGGCGAAATACGGCGTGGCGGTGTCGGTAAAAATGAGCGCCGTGAGCGTGTGCGGGCCATCCATTTTCACGGTATTGGCCACCGCCAGGTTGAGCGTGCCGAAATCCGCCGTGGCTCCGCTGCCGTCGGCCACGCTGCCGCCCGCCCAGTTGGCCGCATTGCTCCACAGCCCGGACGAGCTCAGCTGGGTCCAGGTGCCGGCCGCGGCCCTGGCCTGCGGCACGGCCACGGCCACGGCAAACAGGCCGACGCGGAGGAAATGGGCTTTCATGGAATGGGATTCGGCACCCGTGAGAACGCGTTCCTGTCCGCCGTGGGTTTCAGTGTTTCAGCATGAGCAGAGCGAAAAACACGGTGCGTGGCGGCCGATCCTTTCTCTCTCACCGAAGCACCGCAGCACCGAGCGGCGAAGCCGCAACCGAAACACCGGCTCTTCTCCGGCGGCGCAGCAGGGCCAGGGCACCCAGGCCGCCGAGCAGGGCGGTGCCGGGTTCAGGGACGACGTTG
>JBAXBG010000116.1:0-11720 GCA_037142115.1 Verrucomicrobiota bacterium
AGCGTGAAGTCCACGGCGGCGGCGGCATTGCGGGTGAGCGTGCCCAGAGTGAGCAGCAGCGGGTTGGCCGTCGCATTGGCTGTGAGTGAGATGCCCGAGCTTCCCGCGTTGAGGGTCGTGCCATTGAACTGCTGGCTGTTGGTGGTGGAGGCCTTGCCAGTCAGATTCAAGGTGCCGCCGCCCAACACCAGGGCGGACCGGTTGGCCGTCGAGTTGATCACATTGGTGGCACCCGCGCGGGCCGAGAAATCGAGTTTCAGGGTGCCCGCATTGACGATGGTGTTGCCGTAGTAAAGCGACGATCCGGTCATGACCACGGTGCCGGTGCCATCGACGATGACCGGATCGCTCCAGGTCGTGACGGCGGCGCTGTCAGAGAAATTGCCGCTGAAGGTCACCGTGCCGCCCGTCTGTGCCCGGAGGTGCAGGTTGTTGCCTGAGGCGCCGGGGAGCAGGTTGACGTTTTGCAGCGCGATGGCACTGGAAAACGTGGCGGCACCGGTCCCGTCGAGACCGACGTAGGCTTCGCCGGTGAGCGCCCCGGCCTTGGCATTGGTGGTCGTTTGAATCCGACTCGTGACGGTGATGCCATTGGAGGCGAACAAGCCCGCGGCGCATTGGCCCCCGCCGTTGCCCTGGCCGACTTGCACGGACAGAGAGTTGTTCGTTCCGATCGCGTTGGCGCTATCGAGATAGAGGTAGCCGCTCCGGATATACACCGCGTCGCCAGTGCGGGTGCTGGTCCAGCCGGTGTTGTTGCCGGAGATCCGCCATTGCCCCTGTTGCCCGACGCCGGAAAAGTCCACATTCGTGCCGGTTGAGAACAGCACCTGTCCGCCGTTGGTGACGCCCGAGATCGTGCCCGAGAGCAGCACCGCTGCACCGGAGAAGCCGCCGCCGAGGCCTTGGCCGAAGGCATAGCCATTGCTGCCGGTATTCGAAAAGGCGATGTTGTTGGTGAAGTTGGTGACACTCCCGAGGTCAAGACCTACGCTAACCCCGGTGGCCGTCGTTCCCCCGTTTTTCAAGGTCAAGGTCGAGCTGTTGAGCCGCGTGACCATCTGCTGGGAATTGCCGAAATACACCCCCCCGCCATTGACCGTCAGCGCCCCCGTCCAACCCGCGGACGAGCCTTGTTGGAACGACAATCGCGCGGCACCGTTGCCTTGGCTGGTGTATTCGGTGATATTGCCGGTGCCGGTGATGTTGCCATCGATGAGCAGCGAGGAATTGTTGGTGAGGTTGTCAATCGTCCACGTCTGGTCGGCCGTGAGATTCAGGGTGCTGACAATGTCCGGGCGGTTGGCATTGTCCGTCGTGCCGGTGTAATAGCGCGGCACCGTGATGCCGCCCGCGCCGAGATTGATCGTGCCGCCGGTGAGGGTCGGACTGCCGGTGGGGCACAGGAAGGTGATTTTGTTGGCCGCCTGGGTGCCGCTGACCGTGACGCTGAAGTTCGAACTGCCGCTGGTGCCGGGGGCGGGTCCTGCCACCAATTGGAGGTCGTCGCTGGCGGTGGTGGTGGTTTGGAAGGCGTTGGCGACACCGGTGGAGTCGGTGCTCCAGAAATTGCTGGTCCCCCAGGTGCCCGTCGGTGTCGTCCCGGCCCCGGCGGTGGTGCCGTTGCTGTCCCAGTAGAGCGGGGTCGCTTGCGCGCTGGACATGACGAAGGTGAACCCGAGCAGGGCGATGGCGGAGAGGCGAAGGAACGGATTGGACTTGGTTTTCATGGGACGTGTTGGATCGTGGGTTTTAGATGATGGATTGTGGACGCAAGAGTAGAGGCGGCAGGTTGCTGGATGGGTTGGTCGCAGGGCTTGGGTTGATGGGGGAAATAAATCGCGGACCGATCCGATTTGAAGGGGATCCGGCAATGAATCTTGTGAAAGATGGCGATTTTTCAGAATCTGTCTATTGGCCGATCGGCCAATAGGCGCTATTCGATTGGAGAATAGGCGTCCTGACTGTCCGCCGAGTGAATTCGACAGGCTGGAAGCCCGTCGGCCAAGACAGGCGGGACGCCTATCCCCCACAAGCCCACAGTTCATGCGGCCAACAAGCGCTTGAATTTTGAGTGGCGACGCTCAGACCTTGAGCAAGCCGCGCTCGAAGCCACGGGCGACGGCCTCGGCGCGGTCGGAGGCTTGCAGCTTGGCCAGCAGGGCGGCGACGTGGGCCTTGGCGGTGCGCTCCGAGATTCCCAACATCCTGCCGACCTCGGCATTGGTGCATCCTTGGCGGACGAGTCCGAGGACTTCCAGTTCGCGGGGCGAGAGCGTTTTGTGGGAGGCATCGACGGCGAGCAGGCGCGCGACGTGCTCGCCGATCGACTGGCCGCCGGCGTGGACGTTGCGGATCGCCTCGACGAGTTCGGCCCGGCGGACGTTTTTGGTGATGTAGCCGCAGGCCCCGGCTTGCAACGAATACCGGACATCTTCCTGGGCCTCGGACGAGGTGAGCATGAGGACGCGCGCCTCGGGGAACTCGGCGCGCAGTCGGCGCAGCGTTTCAATGCCGTCGCGGCCGGTCAGACTGAGGTCGAGCAGCGTGACGTCGGGCCGGTGCTCGCGCCACAAGAGGAGGGCCGAGTCGCCGTCGTCGGTCTCGGCCACCACCGTCAGACCGGGCTCGAAATTCAGCAGGTTGGCCAAGCCGGCACGCAGCACCGCGTGATCGTCAACCAGCATGAGACGGATGGGATGATGCACGGCCAGAGGAGAGTGAGTGAGCGGTGGAAAGGAGACGCGGTGAGGTAAGACTCACGAGGTCTATACGACGGGCGGTGCGCTGTCGATTGGCCGATCGGCCAATTCGTCATCGTAGGCGTGGAGCGGCACCTCGGCGTGGAGGATGGTTCCATGGCCCGGCGCGCTTTGGATCCGGAAGGTGCCGGCCAGTCGGTCGATGCGTTCGCGCATCCCGAGCAGGCCGAAGTGGCCGTCGGCGGAGCTCAGTTGGGTGCCGGGACTGAAACCGGTGCCGTCGTCGCGCACGGTGAGCGAGATGCGCGGTGGATGGTCGAGGGTCTGGACTTCCAGGGTGACCGTGTGCGGCGCGGCGTGTTTGAGGGCGTTGTGCAGAGCTTCCTGAGCCACCAGCAGCAGGTTGCCGGCGACGAAATCGGGCACGCGGGCCAGGATGGCATCGGCCAGCACCACGATCCGGGTTTCGCGGCCCGCGCCCATGCGGCTGGCGATCGAGGTCAGGGCCTCGGGCAGCGACATCCCGTCGAGCGGCAGGCTGCGCAGCGTCCAGACCGAGTTGCGCAATTCATCGACCGCGTGATCGAGCATGCGGCGGGCAAAGGCGAGGTGGACAGGTGGGTGGTCATGGGCTGCGGGCGACTCGGCTTCGGCTTCGCAGGCTTCGAGCTGGAACCCGAGGCCGCCCATGGTTTGGAGCAGGGTGTCGTGCAGATTGGCGGCGAGCAGATTGCGTTCGCGCAAGGTCGCCTGGAACTCGACCGCGGCATCGCGGCGGGCGCGCATCTCCTTGGTCAGCAGCAGGGTTTTGCGCCGAACCTTGCGCTCGAGCAGCAGGCTCCAGCCGATCGCGGCCGCCAGCACCAGGATCATCCCCCCTAACAAACCCACCAGCCGCTGTGCGGTCCACCACGACGGCGCCTGGATGACCACCACGTCCTGGGCACTGCGCAGGATCAGGTCGAGTTGGGCAGGCACCCGGCGGAAGCGGTAGTTCTTGTGCTGGCCGTAGGCGAGCTGCACCAGTCCGGTGACTTCGACCTCGCTGCCGGGTTGCAAGGTGTCGAGTTCACTGGTGGGGCCACTTTGGAGATTGGCTTGCAGGACCAGGTTGCTGGTGCCATTGGCGCGGGCCCCCGGTCGCTCGAGCAGAAGCCGGCGCTGCGGGTTGCCGGGGTCGGCCTGGACCGCCAGCAGGCGGGCGCGAAAGCAGATCAGATGGCCGTCGAAATCGTGCGGTTGCGCCATGTGGCCGGTTTCGACGGCTTGCTGGTTGATGGCCATGATTTCTTCCGGGTTGATCACGATAGCGGCGGGCGGTTTGCCGCCGCCGAGTCGGTTCACGGTGGCATCGCGGAGCATGCCGATTTCGCGGGTCATGTCGACAAAGCCGGCGGCCTCAATCTGGTCACCGGCTTGCAAGGGCGTCTGCGCTTTGGTTTCGACCCGCACCGAATGCACCCCGTCCTGGAGATAGAGAACTTGCCCCGGCAGGGAGAAGGTGACGGTGCCTTGGACTCGCACCCGGTGCGGTCCGCGGGGGTCGGGGTGATACGGTTGGAGGTAGCCGAGCGAGACCTGCGGCACCGTCTCGGGGGGCGGGGCTGGCTTCTCGATCACCAAATCCTGCGGCAGGTTGGTGATGAGGCGGGGGGTGATGGCTTCGCCGCGGGTGTTGTAGCGGGTCATGGTCACGCCGCAGATCCGAATCTCGGCATCGACGAGTTCAGCCGGATTCGCACACATTGCGCGGGTGATGTCGGCGAGGATCGAACTGGGATTGGGGCCTAACTGCAGGGTCCATCCGTCAGGGGTGGGTTGAAATCCCTGCACCACGGCGCGCACTTCGATCCGCCGCCCCAAGTCGACCCCTTCAAAGAAGCGCGCCCGGTCCATCGGTGCGGCCTGTGGCAGAGGCTTGGTGCCGAGCACGCGCACCGCCACGGGATAGAGATTCGGGGCCATGCCGCCCTGGTTGCTGCGGCCCTCGAGTTCGACCTCCGAGCCTTCATGGATGGAATGCAGCACCGCCTGATCGCCTTGCCAAAGGTGGGCGGCGATTGACTCGGTGACACTGACATAGATCCCGCCGGTGTCGTCTTGGAGAGTGAAGCAGAGCCCGTGGCCCTGCCAGGTGACCACGCCGCGGACATGCACGGGCAAGGCGCGCGATACTTGTTCGCTGGGCAAGGCCAGCACGTCGGCGATGCGGGTGAGCGGCGGTGGCGAGGAGGCCTCCGCCCAGGTCCTGGCGGCGAGCAGGCACGCCGCCAGGCCGATGATGCCGCGTCCGGCCGTGCGGGTGAGGCGGCTTGCGCACAGTCGGCACCTGGGCTGAGGATCGATCATCGGGATTCGTGGGGCGGCACGGCGAAGGTCGCAAGGAAAGACGTCGAAAGTCTGAAGGTCGAAGGTCTGAAAGTCGGAGAACAGCAGCACGGCACCTCGCTCATGGCTTCATCGACCTTTGACGTTTAGACGTTTAGACGTTCCATCGCGCTGTCACCCAAACGGCGACTATTCTTTGGCTGCGGGTTTGATCTCGGAGAGGAGCGCCTCGGCGGTGAGGTCGGCGAAAGAGCCCGGGGGGCCGACGTAGTGGATTTTGCGTTCGCCATCGAGCACATAGACCAGCGGCCAGGCCCCGATGCGGTAGTCGGCGGCGAGCTTGTTGGCCGGATCGGAGAGATTCCGCCAGGTGACGGTGCTGTCGGCTTCCAAGGCGCGCAGTTTGGGCAGCGGGTCGTTGCACACGCCAAGAACGACTAACGGACGTCCCTGGAATTTGGTGACCAAGTCGCGGGTGATTTGCACGACCCGTTCGACATCCTGGCAGGTGCTGTTCCAAAACAGGAGCACGATGACTTGGTTCTTGAGATTGGAAAGTTGGAGCGGCAGGCCTGCGGAATCGATGCCGCTGAGGTCGGGGGCGACGCGTCCTTTGGCCAGATACCGGATGATATAGAGTTCGTCTTCGGCGAGCTTGGCCACCGTGGTGCCGCCCAGATCGACGTCGGCGCTCTGGATGATGGCTTGACGCAGATCGGTCAGGCGCTTGCGGGTGAGTTCGGGATCGTCGCCGAGGGTCTTGAGAATCATGGCCGCCCCGAGCGCGGCCACACCCTGGGTTTTTGGGTCCGGGTTGCCGGCCTGGATTTTCTCCAAGACTGCGAGCGAGCGGGCGTCCCGGGTCGCGGCCAGGGCCATGCACACCGGGATCAGTTTCGGGCTCTTGAGGTGATGGGCTTCGAGCGCTTTGCGGATGGCGTCGGTTTCCTTGGCGAAGGTGGGGGCCGTCGAACCGTCGGGCCGGGTCGCGAGCAGGTTGGTGGTGGCTTGCAGGAACCACGCGGCGGGTTCGAGCGACCACTCCTCTGCGAGGGAGGGGCCAATGATCTCCCACATTTGGCGGGCGATGGGGGTGACATCGGGCCGCGCATTCCAAACTTTGGCGCGCGCTTCGGCGGTGGTGGCGACTCGGGTTTCCAACGACCATTGCTCGAGCGTGAGCTGCCATTTTTTCTCGAGCCGCTGCGCATCGGCGGGCGCTGCCGGGGCTGCGGCGGCGAGCAGCAAGGACATCGCGGCGCTGAGGTGGCTGAGGCGGTTCATGCGCGGAGGATAAGTCGAAAATCCGAGATAGGAACTACGAAACGCGATCAATTTTGCCGAATGGATGGAGCGGGGCCGGGGGGAATGGCGCTAGCTTTAGACTCATTTGGGACGGACCGGGTGGATTCAAAGTCCGCCTGAAGGCGGGACTACTTACGCTGGAAGCGACGTTTCTCAGGGAGGTATGTAGTACCGCCTTTAGGCGGTTAAATTAGCGCCATGCGGGTCAGTGGGGGCCGCGCAGAAAGCCGCCGCCGCTTCGCGCGCCCAGTGGTCGGCGGCGACCACGGCTTGCAGCGTCGATGAGGGCTGGACCTGATGGGCGTCCATGACCGCGGCCACGCAGTGCCAGATGCCGGGGAAGGGGAGTTGCGCGGCCCGGAACGCGGCGACCGCAACTTCGTTGGCCGCATTGAACACCGCGGGCAACGTGCCGCCGGTGAGTCCGGCCCGCCGGGCGAGGTCGAGTGCCGGAAAATCCGCCCGCCGCGGGGCTTCAAATTCGAGTTTCGCCAGAGCCGGGAAATCCAATGGCTGCAGGCTGCCGCGGACGCGCCCGGGCCAGGTGAGCGCGTATTGGATTGGGAAGCACATGTCGGTGCGGCTGAGTTGGGCAAGCACCGAGCCGTCGGTGAATTCGACCATCGAGTGAACGATACTCTGCGGGTGAATCACGACGTCGATGCGCTCCATGCCGATATCAAACAGCCAGCGGGCTTCGATCATTTCCAGACCCTTGTTGAACAGGGTGGCGCAATCGATGGTGATTTTCGGCCCCATGTTCCAGGTCGGGTGCTGGAGCGCTTGCTGCGGCGTGACGGCGGCAAGCTGCGCGGCGGGCAGGGTGCGGAACGGACCGCCCGAGGCCGTCAGAATGAGGCGTGTCACCTCGGCCTCGCCGCCGCGGTGGCCGTCGAGGCACTGGAAGATCGCGTTGTGTTCGCTGTCCACGGGCAGGAGTTTCACCCCCCGGCGGCGGGCGGCGGCGGTGATGACCTCGCCGGCCATGACCAGGATTTCCTTGGAGGCGATCGCCAGATCCTTGCCGGCTTCAATCGCCGCAAGCGCCGGATGCAGCCCGGCGGTGCCAACGATGGCCACCAGCACAATGTCCGCCTCGGCCAGCGTGGCGAGCTCATCCAAGCCCTCCGCCCCAAGGTGGATTTTCACGCCCTCCGGCAGCAGCGCGCGCAGCGCCGCCTCCTGGGACGCGTCATACAGCGCGACGTGGCGCACGCCGGTGGCGCGCGCCTGGGCGGCGAGTTTGACGATGTTGCCGGCCGCGGCGAGGGCGACGATTTGAATCCGCTCGGGCAGGTCGCGGGCGACCTTGAGGGTCGAGGTTCCGATCGAGCCGGTGGACCCTAACAAGACGACGCGGCGCTGGCGGGGGGCGCTCATGCGGTGGGAAGCAGGAACCATTTCAGATAGAAATAGAGCGCCGGGGCGGTGAAACAGATGCTGTCGATGAGGTCGAGCGCGCCGCCGATGCCCGGCAACATGCGCCCGGAATCCTTGGCCCCCAGCGCGCGCTTGAGCACGCTTTCCGCCAGGTCGCCGATGACCGCGAGCACCGCCAGCAGGAGCCCCAGCGCGATGACATGGCGCGCGCTGCCTAACACGGCAAGCGGCGCCGGGAAGGCGGCATAAAGCCCGCAGCCGGCGAGCTGCGCGAACAGCAGCGCGCCGCCGAAACCCTCCCAGGTTTTGCCGGGGCTGACGTGGGGAATCATCTTGTGGCGCCCGATCAGCGAGCCGGTGATGTAAGCCCCCATGTCGGTGAACTTGGTCACCGCCAGCAGCCAAAGTAACAGATAGGCGCCGGGCTCGCCGATCGTGCCGGGCGTGGCGCTCCCGCCGGGAACCAGGAAGATCAGGCGCGCCGCAAAGTTGAACAGCACCGCGATGTAGACGAGGCCCAGGACGGTGGCCGCCACCGCCAGCAGCGATTCCACCCCGCGGATCGGCTGCCGGAGTTGCAGCGCGAAGGCACCCGCCACCGCGACCACCACCGCCACCGCCTCGAGGTCCGCCGGCGGCGCCTGGCCGTGCAGGAAGAACGCGTGCAGGGTGCCGCAATAGCCGGTGGCTAACAGAATCCCGAAGCGCGGGAACCCCCGCACCCCTGCGGCGCGCAGCAGGCGGAAGTATTCAACGGTGGCGATGATCGAGAGCAGCCCGAGCAGCCCGAGGTAGGCCCACGACGAGCGGCTGAAAAACACGGCGGAGACCAGGCCCCACAGGAAAACCGTGCTGGCGCTCCGCCGGGCGAAGACGATCGCGTGCGAGGAGGATGGAGTCGGCGGGGTGTCGGCCATGTGCAAGTGAATCCAAGACGGGCTTGGCGGGCGTGGCAACTCATTCCAGCCACCGCGGCGCAATAAACCGCTATCCGGGAGGGCAGTGGACCGCGAGTCTCCAGACTCGCGCATCACCGCGCTGTCGTTGGCCGTGCTGTTGCTAGCGAGTCTGGAGACTCGCACCGCCGATGGGCGGACAAACACCGCACCAACTTGGCAGGGAGCGCACCGGTTTGATCGGAAACCCATTTTTCAACCCGTTGAGAATCAATGGTGAAATTCAAGTTAGTGGGGAGACTCGCGCTGTCGTTGGCCGTGCTGTTGCTAGCGAGTCTGGAGACTCGCGGTCCATGCCCGCGGCGGCCTGGAAAATATTTCTTGGTGGAGCGGGGTGGGCGGTTAGCGTGGAAGGCAGATCCCAGCCCACCATGATCCGATTTTCTAACCTGCGCGCGTTATCCCTCACGAGTTTTCTGCTGGCGGCGGCCCTGGGAGGGGCGGCGGCCGCGGCCGCGCCGGCCGGCGAGGCGTTGTTCACGCTCGACGGCCAGGCGGCGGCAGCGGACAATCCGCTAGGAGCGGATGGGTTTATTCACCAGGTGGGCAAGCCGCTGCTGCGGCTGATCCGCAGCGATTCGCCGGTCCGCAAGGGCGTCATTCTGCTGTTGCCGGGCGGGGGATACAACTTCCTGGCCGTCGGGCACGAGGGGGTGGCCACGGCGGCGCTGCTCAATGCCAATGGCTATGACGTGGCGCTGCTCGAATACACCGTCTCCGCCGGGCCGACCACCCGCGACCGCGCGCTGGGCGACGCGCTGGTTGCCTGGCGCCTGCTCAAGTCCGGCAAGCCCGCGTTGGGCCTGCACGCCGGTCGCCTGGGCGTGATGGGCTACTCGGCCGGGGGCCACCTGGCGGCCCGGCTGACGGCGAATCTGTCAGCCGAGGAGCAGCCCGACGACGTGATTCTGATCTATCCGGCCTACCTCGAGCAAACCGTGCCGGGCACGCGGGTGTGCGCGATCCAGCCGCCGGTCAGGCCGACGGGGCGCTTGTTGGCGCTGATTGCGGCCAACGACAACGCCGGCTGGGTGGCCGGTTGCCAGGAGTATGCGGCGGTGTGGAAGGAAACCGGCGGTTCGGTCCGCCTGGAAATCCTCAAGGATGGCGGCCACGGGTTCGGCGTCACCCCGAACCTGCCCGGCGCTGCGAAAAACTGGCCCGGCCTGCTGGCGGATTTCCTGCTAGCTGCGCCGCCGGCGACCAACCCCGCCACGGTGCCGGCGCCCCAGAACGGCTGCGCCGAGCGCCACGCGCAAAAGTGCGCGGCGCTCGCGGGTGCCAAATACGATCTGATCCTGATGGGGGATTCGATCACCCACAACTTTGAGAAGCCCGAGTATCAGCCGGTGTGGAACCAGTTCTTCGCGCCGCGCAACGCCCTCAACCTCGGCTACAGCGGGGCCCGCACCGAAAACCTCATTTGGAACATCCAGCACGGCGAGCTCGACGGCCAGTCGCCCAAAGTCATCACCCTGATGATCGGCACTAACAACGCCGACGCCAAAAACTATCCGACCCACCACACCGGGGTGCAAATCGCCGGCGGGATCCAGGCGGTGGTCGCGGCGATCCAGGCGAAGTGCCCGGCGGCCAAGATCCTGCTGCTGCGCGCCTTCCCCGGTGCCTACGGCGGTCCCGGGCCGACGTCCCACCGCGCCGCGCTCGACCAGGCCTCGGAGTTGGCGACGCGCCTTGCCGACAACAAGCGGGTGTTTTTCTGCGATGTGAACCATCTGTTTCTCAACCTCGACGGTTCGATCAACCAGGAACTCATGCCCGACTGGCTGCACCCGAACCCCGCCGGGGCCAAGCTGTGGGCGCAGGCGATGGAGCCGCTGCTCGCCGGGCTCATGGGCGACGCCTCGCGCGACACCGACCGGCCCGCCAACACCGCCATCGTGCCGACCCCCAAGCTGGAAAATGACTCGTATGACTGGTGGGCGCGCCACGCCGATGTGCTGCGCTCCAAGGATGCGATCAATCCGGAGATTGTCCTGATAGGCGACTCGATCACGCACTTCTGGGGCGGCCAGCCGGCGGCCAAGCAAGTCAACGGCCGCAAGGCGTTCGCCGCGGTGTTCGCGCCCTATCGGGTGCTCAACCTCGGCTTCGGCTGGGACCGCACCCAGAACGTCCTGTGGCGCCTCGACCACGGCGAGCTCGACGGCCTGCACCCGCGCGCCGTGGTCATCCACATCGGCACGAACAACACCAGCGCGACCGCCGCCGCCCGTCAGAACACCCCGGCGGAAATCGTCGAGGGCATCGCGGCCATTTGCGGGCGGGTGCGCTCCAAGGTGCCGGGGGTGAAAATCCTGCTGATGCAGGTGTTTCCCCGCGAGCAGAAAGCCGATCATCCGCGCCGCCAGGCGATCGCCGAAATCAACCGCCTGCTGGTCGCGTTCGCCGCGGCCAACCACCTCGAGCTCATCGACCTCGCGCCCAAATTCCTGCAACCCGATGGCACCCTGCCGGCCGAACTGATGCCTGATTTCTGCCACCCTCACGAAGCCGGCTACGCGATCTGGGGCGACGCCCTGCGCCCGCTGCTGCCGCCGCCCGCCGGAGCCGCTGCCAACTAACGGATTAGCGTGGGATCCGGGGCGTTGCGGTCCTTGTGGGCAGGGGTGGACGAGGCGTGCTCTCGCTGGGTGTGGGTGAAGAACCGGGAGGTCCGCCCAATGTTGTCAAGTTAGCAGGAGGACAGGCATCCTGCCTGTCATGACCGACGGGCTTCCAGCCTGTCGTTGCATGGGCGGGCAGGCGGGACGCACTGCCTTCCCTCACAGGCTGGAAGCCTGTTCTCCCATCAACCTATAAGGGAAAATGGGAAACGGCATGGCGGCTTTTTCAAACCACTGATTTCACTGATTTTTCACTGGTTTCACTGAAAAGAGCCATGCCGAAATAACAGTCAGCTCGCTCACCTTTTGAGTGAGCGGGCGCTAAGTTGTAACTCATTCCACATCAGATTAATCAGTGCAATCAGTGGTTCTCATTTTCCTTTCAAGGATCAAAGAGCACACAAGAGACAGGTCGCCCGTTC
>JBAXBG010000117.1:0-11656 GCA_037142115.1 Verrucomicrobiota bacterium
GAAGCTCGCCTTCTTGGCGGGCGCACTCGACTGCGAGGAGGTGATCGCGGGCCTGTGTCCCGGTGCGTCGTTGAAATGAAGCGGGGTGGGAGAGTTATGTATGCTTCTTATGCTGGCGCTTGCCTAGAGCCCGCCGGTTGACCGCTTACCCCTGGCCCACACGAAGCGATAGCTTGCCGTGCCGCACCCGCAATGGATCGACCACGGCGGCGAGAGCACGACCTGGTGGTTGGCAACCCACAGCGGCCGCGTTTGTTGGGGTTGGCCCAGTCGTGGCGGCCAAGTTGATAGGTCGTGCCATCGACCACGACGCTGCCGGTCTCGCCGAGGTTGAGGATGCCCAGTTCGCGGCGTTGGCAGAAATAGTCCGCCTTGAGCGCGTCGTCGGCGCCGAGTTCCAGCGGCTGGGTTGTGGGGATGGCACTGCCAACCACTGCCCGGTCCAGATCGGTATATACGAGTCCGAGCGCGCCAGGGACAAACAGGTCGTCGAGCAGGAAGGAGGAGCGCAGGGCGGCGGTGTCGAGGGTCGCGGCCTCGCGCGGCGAGGGCATCAGGCGGGTGTTCATCATGGTTTGAGTGGTTGATTGCCATTCTTCATCGGACGGGCTCGGTGACAACAGGTAATTCTTGTTCATAGGAATGCCGCCCTCCCACCGCCCTCCAAGGACATATCGTGTCATGATGATTGCTCGGTTGATTTTGTTAGATCGCTGGAAAATGGCATTCGGGGTGAATGCCGTTGAGGGGGCGTTGCTCTTCTGCTTTCCCCTCAGCGCTGGAAGAACCACTCCTGGGGGATCGGCTGTTTCTGCAGGGCCGGGCCGGAGACGAGCAGTTCGGGAACCGTCCCGCCCCAGATGGTGTTTTCCCTCATCCCCGGGTGATTGAAGCGCTCGGCGGCATCGGTGCGGTAATCGACATAGATCGCCTTGAAGGGCTGCAGGCCTTTTTTGAGCGCCACGCTCCAGGTGCCGTAGCCGTGCCGGGTGGTGGCCGGATACCACTCGTTGAGGCTGCCGGTCGGACGGTTGCCGGAGGATTCCTGGCCGACAAAGAGCCGCAGGGCGTATCCCGGCTCGGCTTTGGAGAGGATCAACTCCTGCGGAGCGTGGAAGGTGTAGATTCCGTCCTCAGGCACCGCGAGGTAGCCGGAATAGGTCCAGCCGAAGGCTTTCTCCGCATTGGGAGCGCATCGTTCGAAGAGATTTTTGACCGTGAGAGTCTTCTGCGGTTGAACCCGGTGCGGGAAGAAGATCATGTCGCGCCAATCCCCTTCGCAATACTCCGCCTTCAACCCGGGCGTGGCCTTGGGCTCTCCGAGCGGGGCCACGGCTTCCGCCGGTTTCTGGAGCGTGAAATAGGCCGAGGCGGTCACGGTGGCATGGGTGCCGACCAGGTTTTCGGGCAGACGCTCGAGTCCTTTCCTGAAGGCGCGGGCCTTCACCGCCACGGTGTTGTCGATCGTAAACGGTCCGGCATAGAGCGCCGACTGCAGACCGGGTTCGGTCCCATCCAACGTGTAACGGATCTCCACCCCCCCGGTCGCGCAGCTCAAGCTCACCGGCTGCGGACCGCTGATGACGTTGCAGGCCGGCTCGATTTTCACCGGGGTAATCGGGGTGAGGATGGCTGCCCCCGGACGCGCTTTCCCCTTGTCGAGCGCAAACTCGAAGTCGGTCGCGGCCGGCTTCTTCCCTTGGAACTTCTCGCAGCCGAGCGCAAGGCCGCCCGCATGAGAGCTCACCAGCAGCGCCTCGGCTTTCGCCGAAACGTCCGCCACCTTCATCTCCGCATCCCCCTCGAGCGCGGCCATAAAAGACAGGCTCTTCCCATTGGCAAAGGTGGCCTTGAATCCGCGGGTGGTCTTCCCGTCGCCCAGCGGCTCGGTCGAGACGATCTGCGGGCTGGCTCCGGTCGGCACCGCCTCGATGAGCGAGATGACCAGGTCATTGCCCGGGCTCTTCCAGCTGCCGCTGACCCGGAGGAAATCATAGAGCTTGAAGCGCAGCGTGTAGTCCTCCTTGATCGCCTCCCCGTCGTTTCTTTGCGTGCTGAACTCCATCCGCGGCCCGAAATGGAGGATCGCCACGTTGGGCATCTCCGCGCCGGCGGTGGTCACGCTCTGGCGGCCATTCGCATCGATCGCAATGGTCTCGGGCGTGAACGATTTTCCGCTAAAGCGCGGAGCCGGTTTGCCCTCGAACTGGCGGATCGGCACGACGGGCAGCTGCCAGTCCAGCGAGTATTGGTGCGGCTCGGCGCTCTTGAGCCGGTCAACCACAACCCACAGCCCGGGATCCTTGATGAAAAAGACTTGGCGCTGATGGCTGATCCCGGTGATGACGCCACGGGCGCGCTCGGCCAGAAACTCGGCGCTGAAGGCACCCATGTCATGGTGATCATCGACAAACTCCCCATAGGGCCCGCTGTAAACACCCTCGGCGAAATCGAATTGCCCGCTGGAATGGGAGCGCCAATTCGCGGGCTGCGGATCGATGTAGGCAATGCCGAATCCCTTGTGATGCTTGAGGCCCGAACTGTGGGCAACTCCCGCATGCTTGAACTGCTCCCAGCCATCCACGCGAACCGGGGACCGGTCGTAGGAGTAATTGCCGAAGTTGCCGGCCGTGAGCAGATCCTGTCCGGCCAGTGAGAGATAAAACCCGTTGTTGCCCTTGAGCCCGATCAGGGCGTGCCCAGCTGCGGGAAATGTCGAGGAGAAGAAGTGGGCGTAGCCATCCTCCCGTCCCCAGCCGGTGCGCATCATCCAGCTGCCGCTGTAAGGGAAGGCCGACAGGGTGAACGAGGGCAATCCGATGGCCGTATTGCCGTGCAGCGTTTCGACAATGCGGCCGAGGTCCGGCGCCATGGAAAAGAGATCGAACTCCTCCCCGGTTCTCACGCCAGGGAACACGCGCTGGTCATTCCGGTTGCCGACCGGGTTCTGGCTCAGCTGGGTCATCATCTGCAGCAGGTAACGGCTCCGGGCCACAAGCAGGTCGCGCTGGCGCCGATCCCAGCTCGGGTCGGCCAAAACCTTCGCCCAGGAAAGCCGTTTGTAAATGTCGCTGCCGCGCCGGTTGTAGATGTCGCTGCCGCGCCAGGCGGACGCCAACTCGAGCGCCTCGCTGCAGCTGTCGAAGCCGTGACGGTTATACCAAAGGGAGTGCTCGGTCTCCGCCCCGTCGGGCAGCCCCTGGGTCACCGAGTAATTCTCCTGCCGGGCGCGGGCCCGGTTGAAGAGATATTCGGCCGCTTTGAACTCATCCATGAGCAAAGCCCCTTGCATGAGCCCAACCATTGTGAGGGAGGTCCAGTTCTGCGGATTGCTTTCAAAATAAATCAGGGCCGCAGTGGGATAGACCCGGATCAGCTTGCTCAGGATCCGGGCCAGGGTGTCGGCCGGGAAATCGGCGCCTCCCTGCGGGGAACGGGCAATTCCGGCCAGCGTCTTGTAGAGAAGCTGGACCTGGAGGGAATAGGCGTTTGTGTTATCGGGCAGATCGGTCGGGCGCACGGCCGCGTCGGCCGTTTCATGCATGGACCAGTCATCGATGTAGTCGATCCATTTATCCAGGAACCGCCGCTCGCCGGTCAGCATAAAGGCTATTGCCAGCGGCTGGAATGTGGCCGGCCGCCACGGGTTGGTCCCGCTGTTGAAACCCGGTCGGCTCGGCGGCAGCCAAACCGCGCCCGGCGCCATGGGAGCCGCATCGGCAGCCAGCTTGCCCTGCATGATCTCCTCCGCCTTGGCGAGCACCGTCTGCCGCTCTGCCTCGGAGATCAGCCCCGCATACGGGTCGCACGATTCCTCCGAAAGACCGTATTGCGCCGGGTTGCGCAGCTTGGAGAAATAATAGTCGCGCCAGGCATTGAGCGCCTCCACCGACTTGTTGGCGTTGGCCAGGTCGGCAACGGCCTGAAAGCCCTTGCGCGTTTTCAGATTGGAGCGCAGCAGGCCGGGGCCATCCAGCACCAGAAGATCCAAAAATTCGCGCGCGGTCTTCTCCATCTGCGCCGGGTTGCGCCGGGAAGCGAGCGCCGCCTGGCGTTGCTCGACGGAAACCGGATGTCCCACGGGGCGCAGCCGATAGCGATGGGGCGTCGGCTGATTGAGCCGATAGATCTCCCCGGTGTCCGCCGCAAGAGTGGCGGCCGTTTCCGCCTCCTTTTCCAGGGTCTTGAAATAGGTTTTGGCCATTCCCTGGGCGAACCCACCGGCTCCGAGCGCGGGATTCTCCCCGGCCTTGGGATCATTGATGAGCTTCTCGAGCACGGCCTGCACCGCAGCCTTGTCATCCAGGTTCACCCCGGCTGGAGTGAGGGTATAGAGCTTGGTGAACGCCACCCCTCGCTGGGCGGCCCCCAGCTGGTGGCGCTTGGATTGGAGCTGGCTGACCTTGAGCGCCTGCTGGTATTGGGGCGTTGCGCGGACCCCGGCCAGGTTGATTCCCTTGGAGAGATCTTTATCCCACCAGCGGCCCGCGACCACGTCGTCGATGAGCAATTCGTATTCTCCCTTGGGCAGGTTGCTGACCTGAAGAATCTGCCGGTTCAAGGCCTCCTGAATCGGCTGGGAATGCCAGCCATCTCCCGTGTGGGCCCCGGCGGGATTTTTCATCGTTGCCAGCGCCTTCTCCAGCTCGTTTTCCCCCGAAAGATAGAGCGCCTTGCGTGCTTCGCCCTCGAACGGAATCGGCAGCGCTTTCTCAACCAGTGCAAAGCTGACTTCGCCCGCACCCGCCTTGAGTTGCGCGACCTCTGCGTTCCTGGAAGAAACCAGCTGGCCGGATCCCGCGTCGATCACGGTCTCCGAGACAAGGTTCGGAACGCCCTGGGCCTGCAGAAAGATCGAGGCCATCACCGTGCTGCCCATCTCGCCGGGATGGACCCGGTCCTTGCCGATGATCGTAAAAGTCGGGTTGGTTTTCTGAAAATCAGCGCCGATCTTGCTCATCGGGGTGAAGAAATCCACGAACCCCGCGCCGTGTTTGTCGGCCAGTTCACGGGCCACCTTTGAAATACGGGCCAGTGCTGCGCTGACCTCCGGCTTGGCTGCGGCCTCCAGCTTGACCCCGGAATCATAAGGACTCGGAGCGCAGAGCACCACCTTTTCCTGTTTCAATCGCCCCAGCAGGGCTTCGACATTCTTGCGGTAAAGCTCCACCCGCTCATCGCTGCCGATGAGCCCCGGCAGGTCGGGGCGGCTGGCCTCGTTCATGCCGAACATGATCACCACCGTGTCGGGCTTGTGGCTGAGTACATCCCACTCGAGCCGTTCCAAGGCGCCTGCGGCCGTGTCGCCGCTGATCCCGGCATTGATCCAGGTGTTGCGCTGATTGGGAAACCGGGTGGCGTAGTAGAGGGCCACCGCCGAGTGCCAACCGCCGCCGCGGGTGATGCTGTCGCCGAGGAAAACAACCCGCTCGCCATCGGTAAACGGGGCGGGGCTGGCGGCGAAGGATAGGCTGGCGCTCGCCAGAGTGAGGAGAATGGAGAGGAGAAACTTCATTCGAGAAAAAATGTGTGTGAGGAGAAGGAGAACACCGACGAGGGCTCGGGAGGTCAATGGTTTGAGGGCGCTATTTCACTGCGACGATGAGAGGGGATTTCAGGCGCAGGACGAAGTCACGCACATAACTTTCCCACGCCGCGGCATCGGAAAAATCGCCGCTCTTGCTCCAGCCGGCACCCAGGAAATGAACGAATGGCTTGTCCGGGGCGGCCTTGCCCAGCGCGAGGAAGTTCCCATCCGCCTCGGCGAAGCCGCTCAATTTCCCGTTAGGAACGACCACGGCGCAGGCGATGCTGCCGTTGGGCTCGAGTTCAGGCTCCCAGTAGCTCATCCAGCCGCCCTTGGTATTTTGGGTGAGTTTGCCGTCGCCCGGGCGTCGCGAGATTCCGACCCCGACGACCAGCGGACCGGCCGCAGTGCTGGCAAACCGGCTTTCCACCCGGCTGAAGTTCGAGCCGGCGTCGAGCGATATTTGTTGGGTTTGCGTCAGTTTGCGGCCACCGGCATCCCACTCGTCAAAGCTGAGTTCAAACACCGCGCGCAGCGGGCCATCGGCGATGACCTTCCAGGATTTGAAGTTGGCGGAAACCCACAGTTTCTTTCCATCCCAGGTGCCCAGGCCGCCGCAGCCGCGCGCCGTGCCGACATGATAGTTGTCGAGGCCCTCGCCCGAATCCATGTGATACTGCTTGGATTGATACCACTTGTCGATGACCGGGTAGCGGACCGATTTCACCCACACATCCACCCCGCTGCTCACGAGGTGTTCCTTGGGGTCGTTCATGATTGCCGGGCCATACACCCGATGCGCAATGCGGTCGTTTTCCCAGGCGAAATCGTCCAGGCGCTCGGGCACGAAGCGGGCGTGAGCCCGAACATCGGCGGGCGGCACCGCGGCCAGTCGCCCGGCGTCCAGCAGCAGAAACTCGCGTGACTCGCCGGCCGCGAGGTCAACTTGGAAGAGCAATTGCTTGCCGAGTCGCTGGGAGTTGAGGATCCGCGAGGTCAGACTCTCCATGATCACCGGGGATGGTTCTTTTTTCGTTAGGTCGACAGCCACCATTTCGCAGCTGCGGCGGAACTTCGCCGGGTTGGTCACAGTGACGACCCGCGGTTTGGATTGCTCCATCACCGCCATGCGGTAAATTTCCGTGCCGGCCAGCAGCAGCGCCCCGACTCCGTAAACCTCGGTCGTGCTCTCCGCGAAGTTCTTCGGGTCGGCGCCGATCGGCTGCACGTGGGTCAGCTTGCCGTCGGCTTGCACGCACGCCACCAAGGCGGGCCATGCCTTGCGCACCGCGGCCCCGTAGGTGGCGCGTTCCAGCAGCCCCTGGTTCACCCCCCAAGCCAGGGCGTAAGTATAGAATCCCGAGGCGCTGGTTTCCCGCAGCGGATAGCTGGCGGGATCCAGCAAACTCGCGCGCCACAGGCCGTCGGGTTGCTGGCAGGTGAGGATTTTTGCGGTCATCTGCCGGAACTGTTGGAGGAAGCGCGGCCGCGCCGGATGGTTGGACGGCAGGTATTGCAGCATCCGGACGAGCCCGCCCATCACCCAGCCGTTGCCCCGGCCCCAGAAGATCTTGCGGCCGTTGGCCTCGCGCGGCTCGAAGTAGGTGCTGTCGCGGAAATACAAGTGCTCGGTGGTATCGTATAAATAATCCGAGGTGCGCCACCAATGGGCAACGGCAAGGTCCAGATAGCGCGCGTCGCCGGTGACGGCATACAAACGGATCCAGGCCGGTGGCGCCATGAACAACGAGTCGCACCATGACCAGCGGTCCTGGTTGCCCGGGGTCTTGAACTCCAGCGTGCCCTCGTGCGGGTTGGTTAGCACTTCGTCAAAGCTCGCTTGCGTGGGTGCGATCATCTTCGATTCACGCAATTGCAGATAGAGTTCGGCATAGGTTTGGGCCACGCACTGGTCATCGGCGTGGTAGGCCCTGGGCCCCGGCTTCCAGCCGTTCTGGTCCGCCATTTGCACCATCGCATCGCGATATTTCCGATTTCCCGAAATCCCGGCCAACGCCATCATGCCCGTATCACCCGCACCTTGGGTCCAGTCGGTCGCCGGGTAAACGCTCGGATTGGCCAGCTGCCAGTCGGCCACCCGCTCCATCACGGCGAGCACCGCGGCTGGCTTGATATCGTTAGACATGCCGGGCGAGTCTTGCGCCTGGCCCGTGGCGAGTGGACACAGGGCGGCCACGCAGGCAAAACGCGCGGTCCTGATGAGTGAGGATGAATTGATATGCATAAGGTGTTGGAGTGGACGAATTGATTTAACTAATTTATTGTTTGATGTTCTAATTATTTTCAACTTTCACCCCGGAGCAGGACGGATGAGTTGAAACCTTCAATGCGCTCTTGTCGGATGTATTTCCCCGCACCTCCAACCCTTTCACGCACTCAGCGGAGATGGGGCAGCCACCCTCAAATGAATTATCCAGAATCCGGATGTTCTCATGCACTGGCGCTTCGGACTGTTTGACTTTGATATTGGCCTGAATCTTGATACCGCAGCCCACGAAGCGATTCCTCTGAATCAACAGATCGCGCACCGGGCTGGATTCCATCCAGCTCGACGCGTCGCCCTCCACCAGGATTCCCGGCATCGCGCAGTTTCCAAACGTATTTCCTTCCACCACGATTTTGCCCCGCGTGCCGAAGAGAAACCCCCGCACCGGGTCCATGCTGACGCGGTTGTTGCGGACGGTGATGTTCGGGTTCCATGTGAGGTTATCGAGCACATCGTTCGGCTCGCAGCGCGGCATCGGTCCGTCGAGGCCGATCAGCCAATCTTTATCGGATTTCCGTTCCACGGCGGTGACGCGCGGGCGGGGGTTCCCGGGATACTCGCGCATGGTGACCGGGCTCATGACCGCGATCTCATCGCCGGGGGCAAAGGGCGCGAAGCCGTAGGTTTGCGGGTGGACAAAGCGCACCAGCAGTTGGTTGGCCCCGACTTTTTCAACGATCCGGAGATACGTTCCGTGGCAGTTGACCGCATCATCCTGCATGCCGGAGAGCCGGCAGGAATCGACGAGGATGTCGCCCTTGCAGTTGGAGAACTGAAAGATGTCGGCCCAGGCCGGGCAGGTGCGAATCGTGTCTTTTGGAGGCGCGACATTGACCCGCTGGTAGGTGATCGTGTCGGTGAACTGGCTGACAAAGCCCATGCCGGTCAATGCGTAAACATCGCAGTCGCGAAAAGTGATCCGGGAACAGCGGGCATTATGAATGCCCACCATCACACGCCGTGTATCGCGGAAGTGATATTGGTGGGCGGCGGTCAAACCGGGTGCCCCGGTTGTGTATTCGAGGCGGACCTTGCGCCCGCCCAAGTCGGTCGCCCTGGCCTCGGTTTGCCCGGTCGAGTCCCAACCGAAGGGAGCGCCTTGCCGCCAAGCCCGTCCCTCGGCGGGAACCGCCTCCTGGCAGGCTTTCCCGGGGCCCCAGTCGCCGGCCCAGGTGAATTTACCGTCTTTGATGAGGTAGTCGGATTGCTCGGCCACTTGGATCACTGCATGGCTAGGGTCGGCTTCCAGCACGCGAAACTCCGAAACGGTCGGGCGCTTCAAATCGAACGCCAGGCCGGTAAAAGTGATGTCCTCGGAATGATCGTTGAAAAGCTGCACCATGCGCCCGTCGTAGAGGATCATCGTCTTGCCCGGCCCCTCAACGCCGCCGCCTTCCATCCTTAAGTGCTTCACGTTTTGAATCAAAATCCCAATGGGTTTTGGATCAGTGGAATCCTGTGAATTGGACACAAACATCGGCACCCGAATCACGTTTTTCATCGCGATGGTGTGAACCCCGGGCAGAAACTGAATGATGATCGGCTTCTCGGCAGTCCCCTCGCCCGATGGCTTGAGGGTCTCGTCCTGGACACCCGGAGAAATCACCACTTTGTCCCCTGCGGCCAGGCGCATCGCGTTCAGTTTCCCAAAGGTTTTCCACGGCTTACCGACTGGATTAGTGTCATTGCCCTGCGCTGGATTTATGAGATAAGTCGTGCGGCCGGGCGACTGAAGGAGACGCTCATTCTCCGGATAACTCGGATGATTACCGGATTCGATGGCGTATAGAGGAGCAACCGCCAGCAGGGTTGTAAAAAGGAGGAATTGTTTCATTTTGACATTGGTTTAATTTTGGCATCTGTTCCGAAAGGAGCCGCAGGCAAGCCTGCTGTGTTGTAAAGATTGCAGCCCTGGGGATTCGTCGCCCAGGCATAGCGCACCGACATGGGCGAGGAAACGTCGGCTGAGGAGACCACCACGTCATCGCCGTCAATCACCGCATCCGCAGCGACCCATTTTTCACCGGCACCGGCGATTTGAAATCCCCGGAGCGGCTCCTGAGGCGTAGGAACGGTCTCGCCATCCGCATTCAGCTTGGCTGACATCAATGCGGCACCGCCCGTAGCCAGGCGAACCCGGATGCTGGCACCTGCCACCTTATGCGATTGATAACGCGGCGACAGATAAACCAGATTGGTTTCCCCGTAGGTTGTTGCCCGGGCCCAGAGGGCCAGACGGTTGGCCACATCCCGTTTGTCCGGCGTGTGAATGCAATCCGTGCCCAAATCAATCGCCACCGCCATTCCCGTGTTCGGCACTTCCGCCGCCACCACTGCCTGCGCCTCGCGCACCAGCGCCGCCTTGGTGTCGCTCCAGGGATTACCGTAATTGGCTAACTGGACAATTCCGAAGGGAAGGTTCTGTCCGAAACGCCCTCGCCAGTCCGCAATGAGGGTTTTGAGCAGTGTGGCGTAGTCGGCGGCGGAATCCCCGACATTGGATTCGCCCTGATACCAAAGCACTCCGCGAAAGGTCATCGGGGTCAGCGGCGCGATCATGCCGTTGAACAAAGAGTTGGCACCCAGGCGATTCACTTTGGGGGTGGTTTTGGCATAAGCGGGCAGTTGCTGGAGCGCTTCCTGGCTAATCCACGCCTGGATCTTAGAACCGCCATAAGCGCTGGTGACCAGTCCCACGGGAACATTCAACTTTTCCTGGAGCCGGACGGCAAAATAATAGGCGATCGCACTGAAATATTGCGCGGTTTCTGGGGTGGATAGTTGCCAGCCGGTGCGGACATCAGGCATAAGCCCCCGGGCATCTTTGGGGAGAATCGTGTGATCCAGAAGCAGGCCCTTGCAATCATCCCGCGGCGCTGCGCGCCCGAGTTTTTCGACATTGAAAACGCGGAGGGCGGGACGATCCGAGCGGCCCGATTCAGCCTTCCAATACTTCTCCCCGAACCAGCTATTGTTTCCCTTTGGATAATCGGGCCCTAACATCATCGTCATGTTCGATTGACCGGAACACAGCCAGACCTCACCGATGAGGACATCCTTGATCTGAACCCGGTTCGCCTGGGCCGCGGTAAATGTGATGTCTTCGGGGTGAAGGCCTTGATCGATTGGCCGGGCGGCGGGTGTCTTCACCTGAACCCGCCACTCGCCCTGCGCATTGGCGACGGCCTGCGTCTTCACGCCCCAAGAGGTCTCGATGACCACGACTTCCCCCTCGAAAGCCCAGCCCCAGAGCGTGACCTCGCAATTCTGCTGCAGAACCATGTGGTCGTCCAAGACGGACGGCAGCCGCACATCCGCATGAATCGGCGCGAGTGCCAGGAAAATGGCGGCTAAAGTGAATCCGATGTGAGCGGAAGCCTTATTAATCGGTGGGAGGTTCATATGTCTTTAGAATCCCAGGTCCTCGCCGCGGTGTTCCACCACACCGATTTGTTCGAGCGAACCGTGGCGGCCATTATACCAGAGCAGCCATTTCGCGCCGTCGTAGATGGCATACGGTTTGTAGCACGCGTCGTGATCCCATTTGTCCTTGCCAGGAAAGATGATCGGGTTGGCGGGATGGCGCTGCCAGTTGGTGATGCCATCCTTGCTGCGGGCGAGGCAGATGCGCGCCGTGGGCTCATCCTGGAAGCCGATGTAAAACATCACATACCAGTCGCCGCGCTTCTCGACCTGACAGGCGGTGACCTTATGCTTCTCCCACGGGTTCTTGGGTTCGACGCAAAAGATCGGGTTGCCCTCATGCTTCTTCCAGGTCAAACCGTCCGGGCTGGTCGCGTAACCGATGGCGTTCGGCTCGTTTTGTTCACCGCCTGAATACC
>JBAXBG010000118.1:0-11619 GCA_037142115.1 Verrucomicrobiota bacterium
ATGGCGGGCCCGCTCGCCTTGGGCTTTGGCGGTGTCCTGCTGTTGCTGACGGGCCGCCTGCTCGGCTTGGGTTTGAGCCGCTTGCTGTTGCTGCTGTTTGCGCACCTGATCGAGCTGAGTGTTCGCATCGTCCCGCTGTTGATGGCGGGCCCGCTCGCCTTGGGCTTTGGCGGTGTCCTGCTGTTGCTGACGGGCCACTTGTTCGGTCTGGCGGCGGTTGGCCTCCAGCTGCTCCTTGCGGTGTTGGTTGAAGTTTTCGCGGCCCCCGAGCTCCTGGATCGATTGTTCCGCCTGGTTGCGGTTGGCCTCGCGGCTTTGGCGGAATCGGTCGGTGATTTCCGGGCGCAGGGCTTCCGGGCGGTCCACCGCACCCGCTTCCAGGCGGGTTTTCACCTTGTTGGGTTTCAGGCCCGCATTCCAGGCGGCATCCATGTTCGGTGCGGCCACCCGCAACCGGTCGCCTTGGATCTGCGGGCGCATCGCGAGCGCGTCGCGGCCGGGCTTGCCGTGGCGGTCCATGTCCAGGCGGTAGAATGGCAGCGGGCGGCCGATGCTGGCGCTCACCTCGTTATACCTGGGGCCGCCGCTGATGACCTGGTGGTCGCGGACATGGATGTTGGTGATGTTGATGGTTTGTTGGATGAACCGGTTGTTCTGGTTAACCGGCAAACAATAGCGGTTGGCCGGGCCGCCGAAGTGGCGGGTTTCGACAAAGTTGAACCACAGGGCGCCGATGCCGAACGTCGCATCCACCGAGGAATCCCAGCGGGACTCCCGATAAGCCAGGGTTTCCGGGGGCAGAGGGGCCCAACCGACATGACCCTCGCCATACCGCCACGAAACCCAGGACGGCGCCCATTCGCTGCCCGGCGCCCAGACCCAGCCATGACCACGCATCAGCGCCCAACGGCCGTAGTGATAGGTTGCCCAGCCGAAGGGCTCGTCGGACAGCCAGGTCCAGCCGCGGTCACTGCAGACCCAGCGACCGCGCAAATACGGCCGCCAGGACGCATCGCGCACGATCACCGGCTGCCAGACATAGCCGTAGTCCGGAGTCTCAAACCATGACCCGTAGGCCGCGAGCGAATCGTAAAACATCCCATAGTCGCCGACCGCAGGCGGCGGGGCGCTCTCATTCTGGAACTCGAGGCCGTCGCTGCCAGCGAGGTCGCGCTCGCGCTCGCTGAGCTGCGGGGCATTCCGGTCGATCTCGTTCTGCTTGTCGTCGAGGGTGGATTGGAGCTGTTCAAGCTTCCCTTCGCGGGCGGCGAGGGCCACCTCGCGCTGGCGGAGTTTGTCGGCCTCGGCGGTCGCGGCATCGCCCTGTTGCCGGCCCAGGTCGGCACGCGCCTCATCGAGTTGCATGCGCTCGCGCTCGATCGCGTCGCGTTCGGCGGCGAGTTTCTGATCGGCGAGTTGTTGTTCGAGGTCCTGCTGGCGCTGGACGGCGTCATTGGATTTGCGTTCCAGTTCGGCGATCTTTTGGGCGGCCTCGGGGGACTGCTTATTGCAAGCGCTGGCCATGAGGATGGCAAGCGCGGTGAGTGGAACCAAGGATAAGGATTTCATGGCGACAGGTGGTTGCAACAACTTCGACGCGGTTGGTGGCGCGATCATTCAGGCGATTTTGACAATGGTGCAGATTCGGAAATCTCGAAGACCACGCGCGGCGGGGCCTCGCGTCCGCCGGGGAGTTCGCGGCGCACGAGGCGCGCGTCCAACCATTGCTCGAGCATTCGGTGCTCCATGGCGACGGCCCGCGGGTAAACCTCAAACAGGCGCTGCAGCGGATTGTGCAATTCCACCAACCGCAGGCCCGCGGCGTCCTCTTCACCATGGCAGACGCAGCCGTCCTTCGCCCGCAGCGCCACGAGTTTGGCCACCCTGGCGGCCAGCGCCGGGGGCGGATCCTGAGGGTGGCCCAGCCGCTCAAGGCGGTGCTGGAAATACTGGTATAACAGCTTTTCCGGCGCGCTGGCGCCCTGCGCCCGCTTGAGCTCGTCGAGCAGGTCGAGCGTGAAATCCACCCCGGCCTGCGGGAACAACCGGTCCGCCTTGGCCGCCAGACTGTAGAAAATCTCCGGGCGCCCGACCTCGGTGCGCGGCAGCCGCGTGCGCAGCAGATAGCCGGCTTTGGTCAGCGCTTCGCAGTGGGTTTTGACGGCCATGTAGCTGCCGCCGGACTGGCGCGCCAGCTCGCTGACCGGCAGGCCGCCGCTGCGCTTGAGCTCCTCAAGCACCGTCCGCCATTGGGGCTTGAGCAAATCGTTGAATACCGGAAGCAGCATCGTGGGTCGGCTCACTGTCGGCGGCCTGCCCCCCACAGGCAATCCGCAATTTTACCAGCCCGGACCGCGAGTCTCCAGACTCGCCGGAGCCAGCACCGCCCGCTCCAGCCCGCAGGGCGGCGGCGGTCCATCCACCCCCCACCCGGCCGGGGCCGCTGTGGCCAAGAAGCCGGGTCTGCCGCCACGTCCCGCAACGACCGCCCGCCCCGGAACCCTCCACCCCAAACCGCATCTAGCAACTAATTGGCTTGGCGCGCTCGCGTCAGGCGTTGTAATGACGGTGATGAACGAGCGCCGATCGCTGTCCTCGGAATAGCTGTTGGACTGGTCTAACCTCAAATCGTCCCATCTGCCTGGCGGCAGAGCGAATCGTTGGTGAAGAAATGATCATGAATCCAATCGACGACTGGAGACGGCAGGGGCAAGAGACATTTCTCAAAGGCGTCACGCTGATCCATCGGAGCTACAGACAGCATCCTAGCAATCCGAAATGGGATCATGACCATTGCGAATTCTGCGGGACCAAATTCCAACTTGAGAAGGACCACAACCAGGCACAAGAGGCATATGCAACCGACGATGATTCCCATTGGGTTTGCCCGACCTGCTTTGAAGACTTCAAGCATGAATTCGGATGGATCGTTCAAGAGTCACCCCCCGATACGCCGCCGCCGCTCGGCGAGTGACCGATTACGGAATGGCGCTCACGTCACGGGCTGAAGAGTCCGCCTGAAGGCGGTACGACATACCTCCCCAAGAAACGTCGCTTCCAGCGTAGGTAGTCCCGCCTTCAGGCGGACTCTGAATCAACCCAACCTGTCCCCAAATCCGCCCGTTATCCTCCCGAGGAATATGGTGCGGGATTTCTTCAGTGGCTCGCCTGCCCACACCCGGCGCCGCGGGATCACTTCAGATAGGGATTGGCCTGCGCCTCGCGGCCGACGGTGGTGGCGGGGCCGTGGCCGGAGAGGACCCGGGTGGCGGGCGGCAGGACCAGCAGATGGCGGCCGATGCCCTCGACGAGCTGGCGGGTGCTGCCGCCGGGCAGGTCGGTGCGGCCGATGGACCCGGCAAACAGGGTGTCGCCGGAAAACAGCAGCCCGCTGTCCGCCAGATAGAATGTCACCGCGTCGAGCGCGTGGCCGGGGATGTGCGCCAGTTCCATCACCTGGCCGGCCAGCTGCAACGGCTGGTCGACGGCCAACAGCGCGTCGATCCGATAGGGCGCGACGGTGATCGGCATCCCCCAGGCGCGGGCGTAGGCTTCGAGCGTGAGTTCGGTGGAATAGGGCGCAAACGCATGCAAGCGCGCGCCACGCGCCTGGATCGCGGCGGCGTCCAGCACGTGGTCGTAGTGCTGGTGGGTCAGCAGCACGTCATCGACGCGCGCGCCTTTTTCAGCCAGCCAGGCGGCGACGCCTTCCGGCGCGTCGACGAGGAAATTGCCGTCGGGGGTCTCGACCAGGTAGCCGTTGGTCTGGGTTTGGCCGCCGGTGTAGCAGGTGATTTTCATGCCGCCGGGTTACTTGCCGGCGTTTTTCTTCCGGTCGATGAGCGAGGGGATGAGCATGCCCAGGCCGAAGACCAGCAGCACGACTCCCCAGATCAGGTTGATGTTCATGTTCAGCGAGCGCTGATACATCGCGGCATTATTGGTGAAGATGCCGTAGCCCCCTAACATCACGCCGAGGATGGTGAAGTAGAGTCCGATTGGCAGGCGAAGGTCGAGTCCCATGAGTGTGGATGGTTGGAGTTGAGGGTTACCAGAAGATCACGTTCAGAACCACGCAGCAAAGCAGCAGGATGATGCCGATGACGGAGGGGCGCAGCCACCAGGATTCCTCCTGGTCGACGATTTTGGGGGTGAGCGAATACACCAGCCCGGCGAGCTCCTCGTCGGTCTTGGTGCGGGAGGTGACCAGCGAAATCCCCAGGGTGATGGCGAAGCAGGCGATGAAGGCATAACTGGCCAGCCAGAAGTTCTGGGCCATGTCGCTCGGATAGGTTTCGAGCACGCTGAGGTAGCCGCCTTTGACCCCGGGCAGGTTGCCCTTAGCCAGGGTGAGCGCGTGGAACAGGGCCGAGGTGCTGATCCCGCCGAGCAGGCCGAAGAACGCGCCGTGGCTGGTGGTGCGCTTCCAGAACATGCCGAGCAGGAAGGTGGCGAACAACGGCGCGTTCACAAAGCCGAACACCAACTGGATGATGTCCATGGCGTTCGACCAGCGGCTCACCAGATAGGCGCACACGATGCTCAGCAGGATGCCGACCACGGTGATCGCGCGGCCCATCCACATGTAGTGGTCGTCGCTCTTGTTCTTGGCGATGTAGGCCTGATAGAGGTCGTAGGTCCAGACTGTGTTGAAGGCGGTGACGTTGCCCGCCATGCCCGACATGAACGACGCCAGCAGGCCGGTGAGGGCCAGCCCGAGCAACCCCGGCGGGCAGTATTTTTTCACCAGCGACAGGATCACCCCGTCGTAGTCGTTTTCGACGACGGCATCCTGCAGGCGGTCCTTGATCTTGGCTTCATCCAAAGTGGCGGACTCCTTGACCAGGGCGGCCACCTTGTCCGGGTTCATCTTCATGCCGGTGGCCTTGGTGACGCTGGCCACGGCGGCGGCGGCGTCCATGGTGAGCGCGGCATGCACCGCCGGCAGCGCTTTAGAGTATTCGGCGGCGGCCAGCGGTTTGGGCGGCAGCCGGTAGCCGTCCTTGGCGGTGAACGCCAGGCCGGCGGCGATCATGCCAGGCAGGATCACCAGAATCGGGAAAATCATTTTGGGGATCGCGGCGATGAGCGGGGTCCGGCGGGCGGCGCTCATGTTTTTGGCGGCCATCGCCCGTTGGACCACCAGGAAATTGGTGCACCAGTAACCGAACGACAGCACGAAGCCCAAGCCGAACATCATCGCAAACAAGTCGACGCCCATCGGGTTCTGGCTCGCCCCGCCAAGCAGCGGGGTCCAGGCGCTGGTCCAGGCGTCGGCATGGAAGGTGTTGGTGTTCAGCTCGATCACGCCGGGGTTCTGGGCGACGCCGCCCAGGATCTTCTTCAAACTCTCCCAGCCACCGATATCCTTGAGGCCCAGATAGACGATGGGCGAGAACCCGAGCACGATCATGAAGAACTGCAGCACTTCGGTGTAAATGGCGGATGTCAGCCCGCCCTTGAGGACGTAGGCCAGCACGATCGCCGAGCAAATCCACAGGCTAACGTCATAGTTCCAGCCCAACAGCTGATGGAGGAGCTTCGAGAGCGCGTTCATCGAGATGCCCGAGGCGAACACCGTCATCACCGCGAACGAAATCGAGTTCAGGCAGCGGGTCCGCTCGTCGAAGCGCATCTTGAGATACTCCGGCACCGAGCGGGCCTTGGAGCCGTAGTAAAACGGCATCATGAACACCGCCAGGAAGATCATCGCGGGGATCGCCCCGACCCAGTAGAAGTGGCAGGTGGCGATGCCGTATTTGGCGCCGCTGGCGGTCATGCCGACCAACTCCAGCGCGCCCAGGTTGGCGGACAGGAAGGCCAGCCCGGTGACCCAGGCCGGAATCGAGCGGCCGGACGTCAGAAAGTCCGCCGAGGTTTTCATGTAGCGCTTGAGCGCAAAGCCGATGCCCAGCACAAAGCCGACGTAAATGAGCAGGATGGCATAATCGATTCCGGCGAGTTTGAATTCTTCCATGGCGTGGTTTCTAATAGATTTGGGTTAGGGTTTCTCCAGCGGGACGGGTGGATTTAGGCCACCCCGCACGGCCGTGGAAAGATCATTCTGCGGAAAACTTGTGGATCATCACGTGGCGGTAGGTCTGGCCGGGGCGCAGCACCGCCGACGGAAACGCCGGCTGGTTGGGCGAATCCGGAAAGCCCTCGGTCTCCAAACACAGCGCGGAGCGCCGGCCATAGGCAACGCCTTGCTTGCCCGCGGACGTGCCATCGAGGAAATTCGCCCCGTAAAACTGGATCGCCGGCTGGTCGGTGGACAATTCCAACACCCGCCCGGACTTCGGATCCTTGACCCGCGCGGCGAGGCGCACCCCCGGGCCCGCGTCCAGCACCCAGCAATGGTCGTAGCCGCCACCGAAGTGGAGTGGCTCGAAATCCGCCTCCACCCGCGCGCCGATCACCGCGGGCAGGGTGAAATCCAGCGGCGTGCCCGCCACCGGCGCGATGACCCCCGTCGGGATCAGCCCGGCATCGGTCGGCAGGAAGGCCGGTGCCGCCAGCATCAACTCGTGATCGTTGGTCGACGTTGTCGGGTCGCCCGACAGGTTCCAGTAGGTATGGTGGACGAGATTGACGAGGGTCGGGGCGTCGGTGGTGGCGCTGGCCTCCCAGATCAGCTCGTTGGCCTCGGTGAGGGTGTAGGTGACCGTGACCGTTAGCTTGCCGGGATAGCCTTCCTCGCCGTCCGCCGAGACATAGCGGAATGCCACGCCGTTGGCGGCGGTCGGCGCGCCAGCCCACAGCACCTTGTCGAATCCCCGCAAGCCGCCGTGCAGGGCGCACGGGATCCCGCCGGGCTCATTGTTGTTGGCCAGCGAGTGGGTCTTGCCGTCGAGGGTGAATTTCCCGTCCTTGATCCGGTTGCCGAAGCGGCCGATGGTGGCACCGAAGTAAAAGGTGTTAGCCAGCCAGCCCTCCAGCGTGTCATAGCCGTGGGTCAGGTCGGCCAGCTGGCCGGCCGCGTCCGGGGTCTCCATCGACACCAGGATCGCGCCGTATTCCATAACCCGGGCTTTCAACCCGTGACCGTTGGTCAGGGTGAAGATTTTGACTTCGCGACCGTCCGGCATGGTGCCGAATACTTTGTGGCTCTCTGCGGGTGTGGGGCTCATGCCGGGGTCTTTGTGGCGGGCGGCCCGCCCGATGGCCAGCAGGAAATCGTCCCGGGGCCGCATCGTAGGCGCGTTCGTGAGAACGCGTCCCAGCGTGCTGTCACCAGCACGCCTACGTGCCGAGGTCCCGTGCGATTTCCCGCACAAAGCCCTTGGCGGTGATTGACCCGGCCGGAGATCCGATTAGCATCGGCCCCATGACCCCGGTGGAAACAGCCACAAAAATCCTCGATACCATGCTCGGACATCTCGGCCTAGCAGCCTCGGTCGAGGTGCAGGAAACCCATGACGGACTGTGCCTGCAAATCCACTCGACCGAAAGCAAGGTGATCCTCGGCCGTGACGGCGAGCGCCTCGACGACCTGCAATACCTCGTCAACCGCATCCTGCGGCGGCAATTCCCCAAGGCCGAGCGCGTCCAGGTGGACTGCGAACATTTCCGCTCGATGCGCGAGGACCAGATGGCCACTGAGATCAAGGAGATCGCGGAACGGGTCAAGCTCACCGGCACGCCCTATCAACTCCGCCCGCTCAACGCCTACTACCGGCGGCTGGTCTATCACATCCTCGCCGCCGATCCGGCCATCGCGAGCCACTCGCCGGAAGGTGACGACCGCCTGAAACGCATCACCATCTCTGCCAAACCACCCACCGCCTCCGCCTGATGAAAAAATTCTTGTTTGACTGCGGCACCCGGGATGCGACGGCATCGCAGGGGGTTTTTGTGCTGCGGGTGATGATCGGGCTGATGATGATCTTCGGCCACGGGATCCCTAAAATCGCCGGCTACGCGGCCCACAAGGACCTGTTCTATGTGCCAGACTTCTTTCCCCTCCGCTACCTGTCGCCGCAGTTGAGCCTGCTGGCCTGCATTGGTGCCGAGGTCGGGGCCTCGATTTTCATCATCCTCGGCCTGGCCACCCGCCCGGCCGCCTTCGTGCTGGGTTTCAGCCTGGTGGTGGCGGTGTTCGGGTTCTATGCCGCTGCGCCATGGTTCGTCTCCCTGCCCACCCTGGTCGAGTCCAAGGAACTGGGCCTGCTCTATCTGATTCCGATGATCGCCCTGATCCTAACCGGTGCCGGCGCCTATTCGCTGGACGCCGGCCTCTACCGGGAAAGCAAGCGCCGCCGCTGGTGAAACCATGGAAACCCACCGTCTTGTCCTGCCCGGCGACTTGAACCACTACGGGTTTCTGTTCGGCGGGCGTCTGCTGGCGTGGATCGACGAGGCGTCCTGGATCGCCGCCAGCCTCGACTACCCGCACTGCCAGTTTGTCACCGTGGCGATGGACACCGTGGAGTTCCATCACAGCGTGCGCGAGGGCGCGATCCTGGGCATCACCTGCAGCCGCGAGCGCGTCGGCACCACCAGCGTCCGCTACGCCGTGGCCGTCATCGATGAAAAGGCCGGCCCGCATCCCATCTTCACCACCCGGGTGACCTTCGTCAGCGTGGATGACGCGGGCAACAAACGCCCGATCGGCGGGTGAGAGGGCCTCACTCGCTCTAACATGCATGCCATCATCCTTAGAGACCAGAGGCCAGAAAGAGAGCTTCGCCTCTGACCTCTGACTAATAGCTCCATGCCGCCATTGATTGAAACCGTCGACATCGTCCTGCCCCTCGAGCATTCCGAGGAGGATGCGGCCCGGCGCGCCGCGGCGGCGGCGAAACTCGGGATCCCCGCCAGCCGCATCGGCGGCCTGATCGTGCGCAAGCACTCGATCGACGCGCGCCAACGGGCGATCAAGGTCCAGCTCCGCCTGGAGGTCGCGCTCGACGGGCCGCTGGAACCAGAGCCCGCACCGCGCTGGGTGGCACCGCCGCTGCCGGCGCAGGCCCGCAGCGTCATCATTGTCGGCTGCGGCCCGGCCGGGATGTTCGCCGCTCTGCGCTGCCTCGAACTCGGCGTGAAACCGATCCTGCTCGAACGCGGCAAGGACGCCAGCGCCCGCCGCTTCGATCTCGCGCCGCTGCTGCGCGATGGCCGGGTCATCGAGGAATCCAACTATTGCTTCGGCGAAGGCGGTGCCGGCACGTTCTCCGACGGCAAGCTCTACACCCGCGCCACCAAGCGCGGCCCGGTCGCCAGGATTTATGAAATCTTCGTCGCCCACGGCGCGCCGCCGCAGATCCTAACCGACGCGCACCCGCACATCGGCTCCAACCTGCTGCCCAACGTCATCAAGTCGCTGCGCGCGTCGATCCTCAACGCCGGCGGCGAGGTCCGCTTCCAAACCAAGGTCGTCGATTTCCTCATCGGCGCCGATCACCGCTTGCGCGGGGTGGTCACCGCCGCGGGCGAGGAAATCCTGGCCGGGGCCGTAATCCTGGCCACCGGTCACTCGGCGCGCGACATCTATCGGCTGCTGGCGGCGCGGGCGATTCTGTTGGAACCCAAACCCTTCGCCGTCGGCTTCCGGATCGAGCACCCGCAGGCGTTCATCGATGGCGTCCAATACCACCTCGACCGCGGCCAGCCGCGGCCCCGCCTGCTTCCGGCCGCCAGCTACCGCCTGGCCACCAAGATCCGCGACCGCGGCGTCCATTCGTTTTGCATGTGCCCGGGCGGCTGGATCGTCCCGGCCGCCACCGAAAACGACGAGGTCGTCGTCAATGGCATGAGCCTGTCGCGGCGCGACTCGCCCTTCGCCAACTCCGGCATGATCACCACCGTCGAACCCTCCGACCTGCAATCCCTGGTCAAAGCCCACGGAGTGCTCGCCGGCCTCGCGTTCCAAAAAAACCTCGAGCGCGCCGCCAAAACCGCCGGCGGCGGCGGCCAGACCGCCCCCGCCCAGCGCGCCACCGACTTTCTAACCGGAAGGATCTCCGCCGACCTGCCGCCCACCAGTTATTTCCCAGGCACCAACCCGGCCCCCCTCCACGAGTTGCTGCCCCCCTGGATCACCAGCCGCCTGCGCGAGGGCCTGCAACTCTTCGACCGCCAAATGCACGGCTACGTCTCGCGCGACGCGTTGTTGTTAGGCTTCGAAACCCGCACCAGCTCGCCGGTGCGCATCCCCCGCCGCGACGACACACTCCAACACCCGCAACTCGCCGGCCTGTTCCCCTGCGGCGAGGGCGCCGGCTACGCCGGCGGCATCGTCAGTGCCGCCATCGACGGCCTCAAGTCAGCCGACGCCGCCTGCGCCTTCTGAAGGTCCCCCTCTCAGAACACGCTGCGCCGGCCCTGCATGGCGCGCATCAGGGTGAGCTCGTCGGCGTGTTCCAGGCCGCCGCCCGCAGGCAGGCCCTGGGCGATGCGGGTGAGCCGGCAGTTTTTTTCCCGCAGTTGTTCTGCCAGATAGTTGGCGGTCGCTTCGCCCTCGACGTCGGAGCCGAGCGCCAGGATCACCTCGATTTCCGCGTCGGCGGCATCGATGCGGCGGAGCAGGGACGGGATGCGCAGGTCATCGGGCGAGACGCGGTCGAGCGGCGAGAGTTTGCCGCCCAGGCAGTGGTATCGGCCGCGGAAGGCGCCCGAGCGCTCAAGCGGGAGGACGTCGGTTGCCTGCTCGATGACGCACAAGGCCCGGTCGTCGCGGGTGGGATCGTCGCAGATGCCGCAGCCGGTTTCGGTGGCGAAGAACCCGCACACCGGGCACGGGCGGATCGATTCCTTGGACCATTGCAAGGCTCCTGCCAGGGCAGACGGATCAGCTTTGGGGCTTTGCATGAGCCAGACGGCGATGCGCTCGGCGCTGCGCGGGCCGATGCCGGGCAGGCGTTTGAGTTCGCCGATGAGTGCTTTGACGGGATCCGGGAAATCAGCGCGGGTCATGGGAGGCGGGCGGGTTGTCATCGCAGGCCATGCGGTGATTGGTGGCGTAAACCATGGCGCAAATACCCGACCACAGGGTGGCAATCCACGGCGCGGCGATCGCCGGCGCGTGCGCCGCGAGGCTGAGCACCGGGGCCCAGGCGGCCACCAAGAACATGGCGGTGATCCATAACAGGAGGCGCCGCCCGTGGCCCGGGCTGCCTAGGATCGCGACCGCCAGCCCGAACGCGAAGCTGGCGGTCGCCAGCCAGATGCTCCAATCAGGCAGCTGCCGCGGGAAGGTTTCCGCACCGTTGCGCGCCACCAACTGGGCAATGCCCGCATTCAGGCGGTTGAGCACGCCGAGCAATTCCAGTCCCGCAGCCAGGATCATCGACAGCCCGCCGATGGTGGCGGCCGCCACCAGCGGATGGCCGGGCGGGCGGGGATGCGGGGTCACGTGGCGGGTCACGGGACAAGCCTAGCGCCTGGCGCGGGTCAGGCAAGCGGACATGCGCGGCAACACGCATTGTCCAAGCCGCCGCGATTTGGTCTCGGCAGGGCGCTGGGAAAATGCCAGTGCTCTGCGCGCCAGATGCCATTCCCGACCCCATGGACGCCGCCAGTTTGATCCACCCAAATGGAGCGCAGGCTTCAGCCTGCCTCTTCATATTCCCGACCCCATGGACGCCGCCAGTTTGATCCACCCAAATGGAGCGCAGGCTT
>JBAXBG010000119.1:0-11459 GCA_037142115.1 Verrucomicrobiota bacterium
CGGCCACCCCACCCCCTCCCCGTCCTCCGATCTCATCCAAACCCTCAAATCCTCGGTCGACCAAGCCATCCCCCCGTCCTGGCTCAAGCTCTTCGATCCGCTCATCGATCCCGCCCGGCTGGCCCTGGCCAAAATCATCACCGAGCAAGCCCAGCCCCAACCGAAACCCGACCTCGACCCGCAAACCGGCAAACCCATCCCCCGCGCCATCGTCGTCAACGACCCTGAACTCCAGGGACTCGCCCGCGACGGCCGCTTCGCCACCCTGCTCCGCTCCCCGCTCCTCACCAAAGCCCTCAACGACCCCAACGTCCAAGCCGTCCTCAAACAACTCAACCTCTCCCCACCCGCTCTCCCGCCTGCAGACCCACCGCCCCACATCGAAATCCGCTAAGCCCTGCGCGGCTGCTTCACCATCATTCCATTCTACCCCGCCGCCGCGCCCCTTGACCCACTTGGCGCCTTGACCGTGATCCATCTCTTTCTCCCATTCCAGCATTCACCCACCATGCCCTACCTCGTCACCATCGGCCTCGAAGTCCACTGCCAGGTCAAAACGACCACCAAAATGTTCTGCGCCTGCCGCACCTCGTTCGGCGACACCCCCAACACCCACACCTGCCCGGTCTGCCTCGGCCTGCCCGGTGCCCTGCCCGTCCTCAACCAGCAGGCCATCGAACTCACCCTCCTCACCGGCCTGATGGTCGAGTGCTCCTCCCCGGAAATCTCCAAGTGGGACCGCAAGAACTACTTCTATCCGGACATGCCCAAAAACTATCAGACGACGCAGATGGACCTGCCGCTCTGCATCGGCGGCGGGGTCCCGCTCTACGACCATTGCTACCCCACCGACCACCGCAACCACATTGTCCATCCCGCCAAGGTCGTGCGCCTCAACCGCATCCACCTCGAGGAGGACGTCGCCAAGTCCACCCACCTCGGCAACTCGTCTCTCATCGACTTCAACCGCGCCGGCACCCCGCTCATGGAGATCGTCACCGAGCCCGACCTCGAGTCCGCTGAGGAGGCCTTCGCCTACCTCCGCTCGCTGCAAATGATCCTGCAACAAGGCGGCGTCTCCGATGCCGACATGGAAAAAGGCCAACTCCGCTGCGATGTGAACATCTCATTGCGCAAAAACCCCACCGACCCGTTAGGCTCCAAGGTGGAACTCAAAAACCTCAACTCCATCTCCGCCATCCGCCGCGCCATCCACTTCGAAATCCACCGCCAGGGCGAGGACCTCGACCGCGGCATCCCGCAAATCCAATCGACCCGCCGCTGGGACGATGACCGCGGCGAAACCCAACTCATGCGCACCAAGGAGGACGCGCACGACTACCGCTACTTCACCTGCCCGGACCTGCTGCCCATCCGCACCGCTCCGCTCTTAGCCAGGGTCCGCCCGCTCGTCCCCGAACTCCCCCACGAACTCGCCTCGCGCTTCGAACACGACTTCGGCGTCACCGCCTACGACGCCTCCGTGCTGTCCTCGGACCGCCACCTCGCCGCCTTCTTCGAGGCGGTCGCCTCCGGGACCGCGGGTCTCCAGACCCGCCCTGCCTCAGCCGAACTTCCCGGCAAAAAAGCCGCCAACTTCATCATCAACAACCTGCTGGGCACCCTCAACGAACAAGGCATCGGCATCGACGCCTGCCCGGTCGCCCCGCCACAACTGCGCGCCCTGCTCCTGCTCGTCGAAGACGGCACCCTCGCCGCCAACCAGGCCAAGGATGTCTTCGCCGCTCTCTATCAATCCCCCGGCCGCGACCCCGCCGCCATCGCCGCCGACCTCGGCTTCAAGCCCGCCGCCGCCGGCGAACTCGAAACCCTCGTCGCCCAGGCCATCGCCAGCCACCCGGCCGAAGCCGCCGCCGTCCAGGCCGGCAACGACAAACTCCTCAACTTCCTCACCGGCCAGGTGATGAAAGCCGCCACCACCAAGCCCAATCCCAAGCAGGTCACCGAACTGCTGCGGGCAAGGCTGCGGTGAGTGGTATTATTACGATAGGACCACTCCTCAAAGGATCCCGTCATATTCCTCCAACTGGGGCGCATCATCGTATCCGCCATCCAGAGGCACTGATCAAGCAGGCGTTCGGTTTTCGCTTTCATAGGCGTGATGGGTTCGGATTCCTCTTCCCGATTATTGATGCGATCGCATCAGGAATCGGCGAAGAGATGTGTTAGCCTTCAAAACAAAGGAAGGTGAGAATCGGTGGTATTCCGGCAGCGATCAATCCGCGCTCCGGTATTGATAGTCCTGGTAAGTTGCGGAGCGGATCGTTCCATTAGAGTCGTCATAGAGCACCGCGACGAAGTTGCCGGTGGCGGCCACCGAGATGGCGGACAAGGGTTGGCCATTGCAGCGCACGGGCAGGTAACCGCGCGCCTGGCGGATGGGGGCGCGCGCAGTGGCGAGGCGTTTGACTTCGAGGGACTCCCACTTGCCATTGGCCTGGCGGATGGCCACGGTGAGCGCGGGTTGACGTGCCACCGAGACGAAGGATGCCGTGCGCGACTCGACCGGTGGGTGTGGCTTGAGGCGCAAGATCCGTATCGCCCAGTGCGCGGCCTCATGCTCGGTGGCGGGCACTTGTTCGGCGAATGGGACCAGGGTCGTGGTTTCATTGGCAACCACGGTCAGCTGGGTCCGGCCCGCGGTGACACCGTCGCGCCGGATCAGGATCTGGTAGGATCTGGGTCGGAGGGCGATGCCTCCGGTCACATTGCCAAGCTGGTAGCCCTCCGGACGGACGGGTTGCCCGTCCACCAGGAAATCCAGTTTGCCCCCCCCGGCGCTCACGGCATTGAGCAAGCGGACGAACCCGAACGGGCCGGGTTGGAAATCCTGGCCTGAGGCGACGTCGCCAGCGCCGGCAAGCCACGGCATGACGACCATCAGAAGAACGGCGATCCGGCGCTTAGAAATCATGGGTTGAGGTGATTCGAGTTTGGCAGTTTCCGGGAATGATCGATCCATCGGCGGCCCGCTTCCCGGGATCGGCGAACAGCGCGAAAACCTTCCTCACCTCGGCGAGCACCGGGGGAGACGTCCCTGGCGTGAGCGACGGGGCGAGAGTCTGGGCCACGACCCATACCCGGAAGTTTCGCGAGCGGACCGTGGCCGCCTCATAGACCCGGGCAAAGGTTTCCTCGGCGGCAGCGTCGGTCCATTCGATGTTAGACCGGTCCTGATAGAGCGCGCGGTTGCCAAACACATATTGGCCGCTGGATTCCCTGGCAAGCGCAAGGCCCGCCGTGCTGCCATAAGGCCGGCTATGCAGGATCGCGTCGGCGATGCGGTCGGCCTCCAGGCTCGCGGTGAGCGCCGACAGGTTCAGGGGTTCGGTCGGGGGGGCCATGACGGGGGCCCCGAGGTGGTTGCTGTTCAAGCGCCGGGCTAACATGGGATCCATGACCAGGGTCCCGGCGGCCAACGCGCGAAGGACATCGCGGGATGCGGTGTTGAGATTGACGTGTCCCTCAATGTGGATCAGCGGCCCCTCGCGCTTCGCCGGGTCGTCGGAACGGGACACGCCGACGTGGAATAGATCCAGCAGATGGGCGGCATGCAGGCCGGGGCAAGTGCTCTGGTCGAAGGCGGGGTGCTCGGGGCGCCCGATGCGCAGGGTGTTGCCGCCCCCGTAGAACGGACTGGGCTCGCTGCTCACGACATCCGGCCACGACACGCTGTCGGGCGGCATTTTGCCCTTGCTGCGGAAGCTTTCGGTGGCGTCGCTGCTAGCAAAGACGGGGGCATGCATGATCGGGTCGAACACGCGGCCGAGTTCCGTGGCACTGTAAAACCGTCCGGCATTGGAAATCCATTGCGGTGCAGACTTCCGCATCGATGGCTCGTAGGGGAACGCAAATTTCGGGTCGGTCATCTCGGTTAGGTCCTGTGTGCCGGGGGTCCAGCTGCCCACGGCGACATTGTGGCCGCCGTCCGGCCATTCGGAGGGGAGCACGCGGGCATAAATCTTGGGTTTGTCAGCCGTGTCTTCCTTGTAGATGTCGAGGCGGACATTGCGACGGTTGGGGCTGGAGTTCTGAGGGTAGGCGCTTTCGTCCAGCAGGGCGCCGCGCAGGTAGTGGGTGATCCGTGGATCGCCCATGTTGTAGTACATTCGCGGATGATCCGCATAGACCCATCCGGGAAGGGCGGCCTTGGTCAGGGTATCAGGCCTGCCCACTTTAAAGCCGCTCATCGGCTGCCCCTGCTTGTTGATATAGTAAATCAATCCTTGCTGGCGCAGGATGCGTGGCACCCGCTCCACCACCGCGCCGTTCCACATCAAGGACACGCCGGAAGCGCCCGCTGATTCATTGAGACTGAAAGGCGTGCTGTCAGGAATGGGATCGGATGCCGCACCCACATCCATGCGACAGGTGACATCCGCAAAATGATAACACAGGTATTGGTTCGGCTGGAGCACGACGCTGACCGGCTGGCTCCAATAGAGACCGTCGATCCGGGTGAGATCATGCGTCGTGATCGCTGGATTGGCGATCACCGAGGGAGAATCAAACGGTTCGCCGCCGACTCCCGTCCCTATGCCATCCATCGGCAGCGCCACTTCGTAACTCAGCCGGGCGGCACCCTCAACCACTTGGGTGGTGGGATTGCAAAGCTCGGCGAACAGCTTGAAACAAAACGTCATGATCTTACGGTTATCATGATCGCCGATGCCGAGGTAATTCACCTGCAACGCGATCTCACTCATCAAGGGGCAGGCATCCAGGCCCCGGTATTCGTTGGCCAGCAGCGTCGGGCTGGAATCTGCATCCGCATAATCGATGGCATTGGCGGCAAGGGTTTTCACATAATCCTCGGGGAAACCTCCCTTGCGGTGGTCAAAGTCAGGGAGGGCCGAGCGGATCAGGGCGGCCATTTCATCGACGGCGGTGGCCGGTGGCTTGGCCAGCAGGGCATTGAGGTTCAGGCGCGGGGTTCCGGCGCGTCCGGCATCGATTCCCAACACAAATGGAATGACCGGGCGTTCCTCATACGGCTCCAAATTGGCGATGAGATTTTCCTCGGCCGCGCGGGCCGTCATCTCGGCGAGCCTGCCGGTAGCCGCGTCCCGGGCCAGCGGCGCACTCAGGTGGCCGGCGGCCAACGTCGACCCGGGCGAGAGGAGCAGCGAACGATGATGAACCAGGGCCGTCGCCAGCGAGCCTTGACTGCCAGAGTGCGCGGCCGGATCGATGGCGAACAGGGCGATCTGGTCGAGGGGCACCACGCCGACGGCTGCGGGGGCGGGGTTGAGCCCGGGAGCCGGGAACGGCCAGGCGGCACGGATGTGAGTCTGGTCGGGTCCTGCTAGATTGCCAGCCAGCCTGGGATCGAGCTTGCCCTGCAAATCCTCCACCCAGTATGCATAGCGGGCGACCATGCGGCCGCGATCGTCCTGCACAGGCAACCACGCGGCGCTAGCCTTGTCCTGATAGGGCAGCGTCATGAAATCGATGCGTTGCATGGCCCCGGCGCCCACCAGCGGCCCGACCTCCGGGGGGGTAAGTTGCGGGCGATCCGGCGGCAGGGCGGCGGTGCTGAACAACGGCACGTAGTGGTAGGCATAATCGCTGCCGTCCGCCCGGCCGCGAATGAGGAAAAGTGGCGGGGCGGGTTGGCACCCGTCAGGGGGCGGTCTCGCGGGTGCGGACTGCAGAACGATAAAGTCATCATTGGCAGTCTCCTGATTGAGAATGGAGCGGATCTCTTCGAGTCCGGCGCGGGCGGCGAGTTCCGCCCGCTGCCGGTCCACAAACGAGCGCGCGGTGCTGCGTTCAAGCCCGGCGACAAGCAGGATGGCAACCGCGAGGATGAATAAGGCTCCGGTGACAACGAGGATGGCAGGCAAGGTGAATCCCTCTGCCGCTCGATCATGGGGAGGATGAGTGCGGGTGGTCATGATTTCCATAGCGAATCAAGGTTTGATAGACATCCAGGCCCGGGTTGCGCTCCGCCTCCGCCGGCTCGCCCAGCAGTTTACCGCTGGTTCCCGCACCATCCCAATCCTCCGGCGAGCTGAGGTTTCCGGCGAGGTCACGGCGGGCCAGAACCAGCCGCACCTCCAGCGCCTCCGGACCGATTTGATCGTTGGCAACCCACGCGATCCAGCGACCCGCAGGATCACGCGACAGGGGGCTCACGCCAAATGAAACGACGCCGAAGGCGACAGGCTCATCGAGCAGGCTTCGCGCCGCGAACAGGGATCCCACTTCGCCGGCCTCGAGCGCGTGAAAAGTGTCCTGACTCTCCCGGTAACCGCGCAGCAGGCAGCGCACGGTTTTGCTGTTGAGCGACAGGTCCTGCACATAATAACACACCGCGCAAAGATCGCCGATGCGCCCGGCGGCGGACTGGGCTTGCCCGGGTTGGAGGCTGAGAAAACCCAGCCGCGAGATCGGCCAACGGGCGGCGGAGGTTTCGAGCACGCCGTTGCCGCAAAACAGCGCGCTTGATAGATCCGCGGCGAGCTGGGTCAGCATGGCCCGTGCCTCGCGTCCACTGGCGGCCTCGCCGTTGATCCGCGCATAGCCGATCCCATAGCTTACTAACACCATGGCCGCCGCAAACAGCAGAATCGATCCAATCGCCATCGAACACAGCAGTTCGATCAGGGAGAACCCGACAATACGATGCCTGAATGCAGTCATGGCAGGTAGGTGTAATAATCGATTTTGGCGCGCTGCGCCCGCGGGGAGATTGCCGGGTATTCGATCGACACCTGAACCCGCAGCAGCGGCGGAATTCCGGGTCTGGCGGGAACGGTCGAGGCAGCCAGCGCCGCGAGGTAACGCACCGACTTGCCGTCGACTTCCCGCGCGCCCTGCTCGTAACGATCCCGGGACAAGATTCCGAGAGGCTGGCCCTCGCGGGAGAACGCCAGCACCCATACCTCACCGGGCGGCGGGAAGACCTGGGCGCGCCGGCGGGAAGGCAGCCACTGCGGGCACCCGTCGAGCGAGGCTCCCATCTCATCGAGGCAGGCGCGCACCATCCCGACGCTGCAGGTTTCCGCGCGTGCCTCCCATTGGCACTTCCCCGCCTCCGTGAGAGCCCCCAGGACCAGCGGCACGGCAACCGCCAGCACGCCGATTGCCAGCACGGCTTCGAGCAGCAAAGCCCCGCGCTGACGGCACCGCTTGTCAAAGGTTGAATTCATCTGTCGATTCGATAGGAACGGGCCGCAACCCGGCCGATTTGCAGGCGGCTTTCCGGGATGCCACCCGCCGCGCCGAACGGCAATGAAGCGGCCTGGCTCGCACGACCGACTCCTTCCGCGACGCGCAACGCCACCGGCAGCGAGCCGATCGGATAGTGAAGGCCGCCGCAGGGGTTGAAGACGAGGGCGTGCACGGTGAAAATCCGCGGGCTGGCCGCACCGTCGGAGATCGTGAGCGGGGTGCCATCGATGGGGTTATCCGCACCATCCATCGCACCGCCAAGCAGCAGGATCCCGCTGTCGAGGGTCCGCCACCGCGTTAGAAACTCCCCTTGCACCGTGGCCGTGGCGGCATCCGGCCAGGTCTCCACCTTGAACAATCCCACCCGGCAACGTTCGTCTCCCATTGGAATGTCACCGGGCGCGGCCAGGGCGAGCACCACATAGCAGCGGGAGTTGATGGCGGATGCCCGGGCCAACTCCACCATCCCGGCTAACAGATCCATGGCCGCCTTGCGGGATTGGGAACCGGTGCCGTGCATCAGGCTGATTCCCGACGCCATCAGGATCACCAGAATCGCCATGACCGCGACCAGTTCGATCAGGGAAAACGCAGGCATGCTGCGGTCGGCGCGCCAATGATTCGGGGACATCACAAACTCGCGATCTAGTTGGGGGGAAAGCTTCGCAGGGGATGTGTCAGCGCGAGGCCAACACCCGATCGGGTTGGGGGTTGTAACACCACGGCGGCATGCCCGAAAGCAAAAACCGCACGACGACACGCACGGTCCGATCCAGCCAATCAGGTGATCCTTGCGGATGAGGCGGTCGGAGTTCCAAGTGCGACTGCCGGGCCCTGCAACCCAGACCGGCCGATGCCCTGACTCAGTCAGCGCGGGAGGGCTGCCATATTCATCGCGGGGGTCGGATTGACACTTTTCGGAAACACGAAGGATTTCTGCAGTCCGCTCGCTCCCGCGCCCCGCGACGGCCAATCCTGGCTTCAGGGGCCTTCACTTTTCTTTGCCGGAGGAGTCTCAGGAGGCGGCTGGGATTCCCCGCCGAGGAGCCCATCGAGCAAACCGCTGAGTTTGCGGACCGTCTTGCTGCGGGCCTTGAGGTTGTCCAATTCCTGCTCGACCGCCTTGGGGGGGGCATCTCCCAACAGCGAGCGGGTGAATTTGATGACCTGCTCGCCGGTTTCCGGGATCCGCTCAAACATCCGGACCCCGGCCGCGGCGACCAGCCTGTCCGTTAGGTCCTCCCGCGGATGGTCCAGCGTGCCGGTGAGGCGCAGCGAGGCCCACACCAACCCGCGCTCGCCGGCGGCGAAGACGTCGGTTTCCGCGCCCGGAATCCGCGCCAGCGTGCCGGGTGCCAGGCCAAGGCTCAACCGCCCGTCGATGTCACGGCCGCGGAGTTCCAGCCGGCCCTCGAGTCTCACCAAGCCCTCGCTGGCCAGCACCAGGTTGGTTAGAAAATACCGGCCATTATCCAAGCGCCAGTCAGCATGAGCCTCGCTGAGTGACAGGATCCGGAAGCGGCGGGTGTCGGCGTAGGCGGCCAGCGCCTCTAACACCGGCAACGCGGTCAGGGTCCCGTTGTGCAAGGTCAAGCGCCCCCTCGCCACGGGCGGGCCGGCGTGGTTGTCCAAGGTGAAATCCGAGCTCAGGGTGCCGCTGCAGCGCTGCGCCCAATCCGCGCTGAACAGATCCTCACATTTCACCCCCGACACCTGGCCTTCGAGGGCATAGCGCCTGGCCGCGGCATCCCACTCGCCGGACGCTTCAAGATGCCCATCCTGCCAGGCGGCCGCATCGAAGCGGTTGAGGAAAACCCGCCCGTCCTGGAACCGCAGGTTGGTCCGGCCCAAGCGCAGTTCCGGCACCCAGCCGAATGGCAGGCGCAACGTGCCATCGGCGGTCTCGGCCCGATAGGCATGCTTGGGTCCGGCGGGCTCGACCCGCAGTTTCAGGCCGCTCACAGCCACCGGGCCCTGATCGAGCAGTGCCTGCACCACCACTTCACGCACCTCCATCCCTTGCAACTCAATTTCACTGGGCAACCATGCCCGCTTGCTGGCGCGCGGCGGGGACTCGCTCTCTAGCGAGGTCGCTGGCGGCGGCACCAGCCCCTGGTTTCGCGCATCCAAGGCAACCTCCATCCGCTGCACCCGCGATCCCTGAATCTCCCACACCCCGCGTCGCAAGCCCCCTACGCCCACCTCGGTGTGCAGTCCGTCGAGCCGCACGTGCTTGACCATGCTGGTGCCGGAGGCCTCAAAGCCCGACGAATCGACCGCCAGGCCATCCCAGCGGAACGGCGTGAACTGACCCTCGACCTTCGCCAACGCACCGGCGCGGTGGGACAACAACTGCCGGAACGCGTCACTATGGAGATACCCGCGCACCATCGCATAGAGAATACCCGCCCCGACCACACCGGCCACAATCAAGCCCAGCGCCGCCTTGCCCAGCCAGCCCTGCACACCTGCGGTTCCGCGTCGTCTAGATCTTCGGCTCATTGCCAAGACGCTAGCGGGAACTCGCCCCACCGCAAGCCCGCAACCGTGGGCCGGGCATGCGGAGCTGTGGACCCGGCAGTTCGCGCAAAGTGGTTATTGCACTTTTGGCAATCCTCCGCAGAATGCCGTCATGGAACTCGACCTCATCGACGTTCAGTTTGACCTCCAGAGCATCAAGCCGCGCGAGTTGGAAGAAGCGTTTGAAGACCCCTTCGCCGTGCGCTTTCTGCCGGACAACGAACGGCCCGACGGCGCGTCCCGCTACTACGCGCTCGGCCGCTCGGTGGCCAACCGTTACTTGTTTTTCGCCTTCTCCACTGACGGCAAGACCGCGCGGGTGGTGGCCGCCCGCGAGATGGCCGACAGCGAGCGCAAGTTCTACGACCGCAAATACGCCGAGTTCCGCTAATTCCAGCCACTTTCAGCCGCCCACACCCCATGCTCACGATTCCCCGCTGGTCTGACATCCCCGACTTCGCCGATGAGGCGGAGGAAGCCCGCTATTGGGAGGAGCACGAGCTCGACGCCCGGCTGATGGTCACCTCGGTCCATCAGGCGGACTCCCGCGAGTCCACCACCATCACCCTGCGCTTCGACCCGCGGATGCTCTCGCGCATCAAGCGCATCGCCCGCTCGCGGTTCCTCAACTATCAGTCGATGATGAAGCAGTGGCTCGCCGAGCGACTGGAAGACGAAATGCGCAAGCTCTAGCATGAACCAGCTCGACCAGCTCAAACAAGTCACCACCGTCGTCGCCGACACCGGGGATTTCGAGTCGATGCGGGTCTATCACCCGCAGGACGCCACCACCAATCCCTCGCTCATCCTGCAAGCCGCGGGCAAACCCGAATACCGCCACCTGCTGGAGCGGGCGGTCGCCGAGCTGCGAGCCACCGCGCTCAGCGGCCCGGCGCTCACCGCCGCCCTTCTCGACCGCATTCTGGTGCTCTTCGGGCTCGAAATCCTCAAAATCATCCCCGGCCGGGTTTCGACCGAAGTGGACGCCCGGCTCTCGTTCGACACCGCCGGCTCGATTGCCAAGGCCCGCCAGTTGATCGCCGCCTATGAACAGGCAGGTCACTCGCGCGAGCGGGTGCTGATCAAGATCGCCGCCACCTGGGAGGGCATCAAGGCCGCCGAAGTCCTCGAGCAGGAAGGCATTCACTGCAATCTCACGCTGCTGTTTTCCTTCGCCCAGGCGGTGGCCTGCGCCGAGGCCGGGGTGCGCCTGATCTCGCCCTTCGTCGGCCGGATCCTCGACTGGCACAAGGCCGCCAGCGGCCGGGACTATCAGGCAGAGGAGGATCCCGGAGTGCTCTCGGTGCGCGCGATCTACCACCACTTCAAGAAATTCGGCTACGCCACCGAGGTGATGGGCGCGTCGTTCCGCAACAAGGGCGAAATCCTCGCGCTCGCCGGCTGCGACCTGCTGACCATCAGCCCCGGCCTGCTCGCCGAGCTCCAGGCGTCCACCGAACCCGTCATCACCCGCCTCACGCCCGCCGCGGCGGCCGCCAGCGCCGGCGAAAAAATCAGCTTGGACGAGCGCGGGTTCCGCTACGCGCTCAACGAGGACGCCATGGCGACCGAGAAAACCGCCCAGGGCATCCGCAATTTCGCCGCCGACACGCTCAAACTCGAGGCGCTGGTCCTGGGGCGGCTCGCCTAGCAGGCTGCAGCGACCGCCTGAAGGCGGTACTACCTACTTCCCCCAGAACGTCCCTTCCAGCGTAGGTAGTCCCGCCTTCAGGCGGACTCCG
>JBAXBG010000120.1:0-11418 GCA_037142115.1 Verrucomicrobiota bacterium
AAAGTTGAAAGTTGAAAGTTGAAAGTTGAAAGTTGAAAGTTGAAAGTTGAAATGAAGAATGAAGACTCAGCTTTTTGTTTTACGGATCATCGACGTCATGATGGCGATGAGTTCGCTGGCTTCGGCTTCTAGAGGTTCGGATACATTGGCGGCCATGCCGCATTCTTCGCAGAGGAGTTCCAGCCACAGAGTGGTCTCATCGGCTTCCTGGAGGGCGCCGCCTAATTTGGAGATGAACTCGGCATCCGAGCGCGCTCTGGATGCCTCGCGCACATGGGCCGCAACGGACGTCCCTGAGCGCAGCATTTGGCGACCACAAACGCGCGCCTCCTCATGAGTTTTGGGCAGTGCGACGAAATATCGGATCACCGAGGCTGCGAACCGTTTGGTTCTGTCCCTGAATTCTTCTGGCAGCCTTCCGTTTCTCTCCATATTTCTGATTTCTTATTTCAACTTTCTGCTTTCTGCTTTCCGCTTTCCAGCAAGCCCAACCGTTCCTGATTGTAGGTGCCATTCAGGATCTGCTGCCACCAGTCCGGGTGAGAGAGATACCAGGCGACGGTTTTGGCCAGCCCGCTGCGCAAGGTTTCAGCGGGTTCATAGCCGAGGTGCTGGCGGGCCTTGGTCGCGTTGATGGCGTAGCGGCGGTCGTGGCCCGGGCGGTCGGCCACATGGGTAATCAGGGATTGCGGGTGCTGGCCGCGCGCGGCAGGACAGGCCGGATAGCGCGCGCTCAAGACGGGGTCACCGGCAAAGGCGTCGGCGATCAATTGGCACAGGGTGCTGACTATTTCGAGGTTGGTCCGCTCATTGTTGCCGCCAATGTTATAAACTTCTCCCGGGACGCCCCGACGGATCGCCAGCTCGATCCCCCGGCAGTGGTCTGCCACATACAGCCAGTCACGGACCTGCAGGCCGTCGCCATACACCGGCAGCGGCCGACCGTGCAGGATGTTGACCAAAATCAGCGGAATGAGCTTTTCCGGAAAATGATAGGGGCCGTAGTTGTTCGAGCAATTGGTGATGGTGGTGGCCAGGCCATAGGTGTGATGCCACGCCCGCACCAGATGGTCGCTGGCGGCCTTGCTGGCGGCATAGGGCGAATTCGGCGCGTAGGGAGTGGTTTCCTCGAATGGCGGATCATCCGCCAGCAGCGTGCCATAGACCTCGTCAGTGGAGACATGGTGAAAGCGGAAGCCGGCGGGAGCTGCCGGATCCTGCACGTAGGTGCGGCTTGCTTCCAACAGCCGCAGGGTGCCGAGGGCATTGGCATTCAGGAAAGTTTCGGGGCCAAGAATCGACCGGTCGACATGACTCTCCGCGGCAAAATGCGCCAACACCTCAATCTGATGTTCCCGCAACAAGCGCAGGACCAAATCGTAATCCAGAATGTCGCCCTGGACAAAAGTCACGCGCGGATGGTCGAGGGGCAAACTCTGGATATTCCCGGCATAGGTCAGGGCGTCCAGGACCACCACCCGGCCGACGGGTTCCGCCATGAGCCAGTGGTGGACGAAGTTGCTGCCAATGAAACCGGCGCCGCCGGTGATGAGGATGTTCATACGATGTCGGATGGGCGTTCTAGCATGAAATTCTAGCTCCCTGCCGGATAGAACGGGTTGGGAGTTTCGGAACTTAGAGAGAATCCGCCGGGGGAGTCAAGAAAATCACGGAGCCTCAGCTATCCGCCGCTTCCTGGTATTGCAGGCGGTAGAGGTGGGCGTAGAGGCTGGTTTCATCGCCGACCAGTTCCTGATGCGAGCCGCTGGCGACGAGCCGGCCGTTTTCCATGACGTGGATGGTGCGCGCATTGCGGATGGTCGAGAAGCGGTGGGCGATCACAATGGTGGTGCGACCCTGCATCAACCGGTCAAACGCCAACTGGATTTTCTGTTCCGATTCGCTGTCGAGCGCGGAGGTCGCCTCATCCAGCAGCAGGATCGGGGCGTTCTTGAGGAACGCGCGGGCAATCGAGATGCGCTGGCGCTGGCCGCCCGACAGGCTGCCGCCGTTTTCGCCGACCTGGGTGTCGTAGCCTTGGGGTTGCTCCAGGATGAAGTCATGGGCGAACGCGGCGCGGGCGGCGGCCTCGATCTCCTCATCGCTGGCGTCGGGGCGGGCCAGGCGGATGTTGTTGCGCAGGGTGTCGGCAAACAAAAACGTGTCCTGGCTGACCAGCGAGATTTGCTGGCGCAGCGAGGCAATGGTCAGATGACTGATCTCCTGGCCGTCGATCTCGAGCGAGCCGCGATCCGGGCTGTAAAAGCGTTCGATGAGATTGAGCAGCGTGGATTTGCCGCTGCCCGACGGGCCGACCAGCGCGGTGACGTAACCACCGGGGCAGACCAGCGTCAGGTCATGGATGACGGGCAGCCCCGGGCGGTAGGCGAAGGTCACATCGCGCAGGGCGATGTCGCCGTGGTGAATGCGGATGGGTTTGGCATCCGGCCGGTCGGGGATGGAGTAGTCGGCATCGAGCACCTGATAGAGCATCTGCACGCCCACGAGCGACGAGTGGAGCGAGACGTTCATGCGGGCGATGCGCTTGATCGGCTCGTAGGCCAGCAGCAGCGCGGTGAGAAAGGCGATGAGAGAATCGGCGCTTTGGCCTTGAACGACATTGCGATAGCCGCCGTAAAAAACAATGCTGGCCACCGCCAGGCCGCCCATGAATTCCATCAACGGGCTGGTGCGCGCGGAAACCACGGCCATTTTGTTGGAGCGGGCCTCGACCGCGCCGATGGCTTCGCTGAAACGGCCACTCATGTGGGGCTCCAAGTTGTAGGACTTGATGAGTTTGTTGCCGACGATGGCTTCCTGCACTGCGGAGATGACCTGGATCATCCCTGCGAATTCCAGATTGGCGATCTTGCGAATGCGTTTGATGAGCTTGCCGAGCACGATGGTCACCGGTGCCATGATGAACAGGGCGCAGAACGAGAGCTGCCAATCCAGCTTGAACATGGTGAGCAGCAGGGCGACGGCGGTGAACACGTCCTGGACGCGCATCATCAGGAGGTTCATCACATCGCGCGCCGAACTGGCGGCGCGCGAGACGCGGGTGAGCAGATCGCTGGACGGGAAGTGAACGAAGAACGCGAGCGATTGGTTGAGGATGTGATTGCTCACCCGCTGTTGCTGGCGGGCCACGATGTTGTTGCCGATTTTGGACAGGATGACGTTGGAGCCGTATTGGCCCATGCCCTTGACGAAGAAAACCACCACGATGGCCACCGCCACATAGAAAATCTGCAGCATCCCCGGGGAAGAGAATGCCAGATGGGAGGCCACAGAGTCGCTGGCGCGGTTCAGCCAGTCCTGGCCAAACTTGCCCGCCTGTGCCAGCGTGGCCGGGCTCGGCTTGAGCTTTTCGGGCGACCCGAACACCACCGCGGTGATGTATTTCATCAAAAACGCCGACAGCCCGGTGGCCGCCGCAGCCAGCCCCATCAGCAAAAACGCCAGCAGGTAGCGCGCGACATACAGGTGGAAGTTTTCGCGCAAGACCCGGCCGATGAGGTTGCGATTCGTTTCATCGGCGAAAACGCCCACCTTGAATTTGAACATGGGTAATGGGGATCTTCCGGGTCCCTGCACGGGCCGCGGAGGCGGCGAGAGATTGCCGCAACGCGGGTTTGCGGTCAATCGGCAATTCCCCGTGTGGGGCGCACAGCCCTGGGCCAGGTGCCAGCAGTGATTGGCGAATTTTTCTCTAGCCTCTGATCCCTCATCCCCGGGTAACTTGGCCGTTTGACTACGGAGCGCGGGCTTCAGCCCGCCCGGACTCGGCGGGCTGAAGCCCGCGCTCCATGGTGCAACCCGCGTGACCCTGCGTTCCACACCCGGCGCGCGCCGGGGTAGGGTGCTTCCAAGAAAAGTGAGACCCCTACCGGAGCGAGGCAGAACCGGAACACAGTGGAGATGGCCGGAGGGGAATTACTCTGATTTCATCTTTCCATTAAGGCTCATTTCAGCCGCGAGCCCCGCGCGGGTGGAGAATCTCGTCCGGGGTGGCGGTGGCGGTGCCCATTTTGGAAACCACCACGCCAGCGGCCTGGTTGGCGAATCCGGCGGCTGCCACGGCAGAGGCACCGGTAGCCAGAGCGGCCGTGAGGGACGCGATCACCGTGTCGCCCGCGCCTGACACATCGAAAACCTCGCGGGCGGCAGTGGCCAGGACGTGTTCGACCTGGCCGTCACGGCTGACCGCCATGCCGTCCGCCCCCAGCGTGATGACCAGCAACTTGGGCGCCAGGCGATGATGGATGCGCCGGCAGATTTCATCTAGCGGATAAGCTTCGCCGGGACCGGGTTCCGGCAGTCCGGCGAGTTCGAGTGCCTCGTGGCGGTTAGGCGTGATCAGTCCGGCACCCCGGAAGGCCAGGTTGCGGGCGGGCTTGGGATCCACGGCGATGAGCAGGCCCCGTGCATCGGCCAGGGCGAGGAGGCGGTCCATCAGAGCCTGGGTGACGACGCCCTTGGCGTAATCGGAAACGATGATGGCATCGGCCAAGGCGACGGCTGAGACCAACGCCGCCTCGATGCCGGCGGCAGCGTCGAGCGCGTAGGACTGGCGCGCGGCCTCGCGGTCAATCCGGCACAGCTGTTGGGTGCGCGCCATGACACGGGTTTTGACGATGGTGGCGATTTCAGGCTTGATGACGCACGCGCTGAAGTCGATCGCCGCCTGGCTGAGAATCCACACCAGGGTTTTGCCCGCGTCGTCATCGCCGAAGGCACCGATGAGCGAGGCGTTGCCGCCGAGGGCGGCGAGGTTGAGCGCGACATTGGCGGCACCACCGGCCGTGTGACTTTCCCGCATGACGTGAATCACCGGCACCGGGGCCTCCGGGGAGATTCGGGTGACTTCCCCCCAGAGGTAATGATCCAGCATCACATCCCCGATGACCAGGATGCGCAGCTTGCGAAAGGCGTCGAGAATGGCGGCGGGATTCATGCGGGTGGTGGGGAAAGCGGGATTCACGGCAGCAGCGCGGGCCAGGCGGTGGCGTCGATGGCCTCAAGCCATTGGTGGAGGACAAGGGTGTGGACTTCCTGAATGCGGGCGGTGTTGTGGCTGGCTACGATGATTTCGTGGTTGCACAGGCCACGGGCCATGCCGCCATCGCGCCCGGACAGCAGGACGGTGGTGACCCCCGCCTTGGCGGCGGCATGAAAGGCGGCGATGACGTTGGCGCTGTTGCCGCTGGTGGTGAAGCCGACGAGGATGTCACCGCGCCGGCCGAGGGCTTCCACGCCGCGGGAGAAAACCTGGTCGTAACCGTAATCGTTACAAATGCAGGTGAGCGCGGTGGGATCCGCGTTGAGGCACAGGGCGGGCAGCGCGCGGCGTTCAATGTGATAGCGGCCGACGAGTTCCTCGGCGAGATGCAGGGCGTCCGCAGCGCTGCCGCCGTTGCCGCAGGTAAGCAGCTTGCCGCCATTTTGAATGCTGGCGATGATGGCACGGCCAGCGGTCTCGACGGCAGGAGCCAGCGGGCGGCAGGCGTCGAGCACGGCCTGCAATTCTGCTAGAGAGTTCTGAAAGGTGGGCGCGGTCATGAGTTAAACGTTTGACAAGTCACCAAGGCGGCGGTCAGGGACCAGATAGTTGGAGACGTAATCGCACACGGCCTCCGCGAGCGAGTGGCGGGATCCGCTCCAGCCGGAATCGAGCAGGCGCTGGATGTTGGCGCAGGTATGGTATTGGTATTTGCCGCGGAGCACCTCGGGCATATCCACAAACCCGATGTTCACCGGCAGGTTGAGGGCGGTGAAGATGGGCGTGACCAGATCGATCCAGGTGGAAGCATGGCCGGAGCCGATGTTATAGATTCCGGCAGCCGTCGCCGTTTGGGCGAGGTGCATGGTGATGGCGACGGCGTCCTTGACGTAGAGGAAATCGCGTTGTTGTTCGCCATCGCGGAAATCCGGGTGGTGGCTGCGGAACAGGCTGACTTTGCCGGCATGGCGGATCTCGCCGCAGGCCTTGTGGACGACGCTGCGCATGTCGCCCTTATGGTCTTCATTGGGGCCGAAGATGTTGAAATACTTGAGTCCCACGATGCGGTCGAACCAGCCGCGGCGGCGGGCATGCAGATCGAACAGATGCTTCGAGTAGCCATACATGTTGAGCGGGCGGTAGGCGTTGAGGTGCTCCTGGCCGTCGTCCATGCCGGCCTCGCCATTGCCGTAGGTGGCGGCCGACGACGCATAGACGAAGCGCCGCTGGCCGGCGAGCGCCCACTCGGCGAGCCGGCGGGTGTAGCGGAAATTGTTTTCCATCAGATAGTCCGCGTTCTTCTCGGTGGTGGCGGAGCAGGCGCCGAGGTGGAAAACCCAGCGCACCGCGGCCAGCGCCGGGGTGTCCAGTTGGTCGAGGAGTTGACCGGCATCCAGGTAGTCGGCATAGCGGAGCGGGACGAGGTTGCGCCAGCGTTCATCGCAGCCGAGCCGGTCGGTGAGGATGATGTTTTCGTAGCCTTGGCGGTTGAGCTCCCAGACCAGGGCGCTGCCGATCATGCCGGCGGCCCCGGTGACGAGGATGGTGTCGTTGTGCTGCATGGTGGTGAATCAAGGGGTGGGGGTGGAGTTTTCGCGCAGGCGCTGGAGATGGGCGGTGGTGGAGTGGCCGGCCACGAACGGCAGGAAGCGGATTTCCACGCCGGCGGCCAGCAGCGCGGCGCGCTCGGTGGCATCAATGGTGTCGAGGCTGTAATCCCCGGCTTTGGTGTAGAGGTCGGGTTGGAGCGCGGTGATTTCCCCGGCGAGACGCGGCCCGGGAAAGATAAAAGCGGCGGCCACGCAACGCAGGCTGGCCAGGGCGTAGGCGCGGTCGAGCTCGCAATTGAGCGGGCGGTCGTCGCCTTTGAGTTGGCGCACCGAGGCATCGCTGTTGACCGCGACGATGAGGAGGTCGCCCAAAGCGGCGGATTGCTGCAGGTAGGTGAGGTGGCCGCGGTGGAGCAGGTCGAAGCAGCCATTGGTCAGCACCACGCGCTGGCCCTTGGCCGCCGCCTGCCGGCGCAGGACGAGCAAGTCGGCCAACGAGAAAATCCGGGTGATGGGATCGGCATCGATCATGGGTGGACGAAAAGGTAGTGGATGGCCGCGCCAATGGAATTAAAAACCGGAAATTCCCCGGCCAGGCCCAGCTCATGGATTTCGGCGCGCAGGTCGTCGAGGCCGGTGGCGATGCCGACGCCGCGGGTGCCCGCCGCATGGGCGGTGGCGAGGTCGCTGCCGCGGTCCCCGAGGTAGCAAACCGCCCCCGGCGAGAGGGCGAAATCGCGGATGATTTCCTGCGCGAAGAGCGGCGACGGCTTGCGATAGGGCGATGGCTGGTCCGGGGTTTCGGGGGCGATGCAGATCCGCTCGAAGGGCTCGGGTCCGAGCTCCAGCAGCTCGATCAGGCGCTGGTTGCATGCGGCGGCGGCCGCCAAATCAAAATACCCGCGACCAATGCCTGATTGATTGCTGTGCAGGAACAAGCGGGCCCCGGCCGCCTGGGCGGTTTGCAGGGCCTCGCGCACGCCGGGCAGGAGGCGGACGTCCGCAGGATCGCACAGGTACGGCACATGCTCGATGAGCGTGCCATCGCGGTCGAATATCAGGGCTGCGGGTGTCATGGGTGTGCGGGGTGCGGTGGCCTTACCCTAGATTGGAAAACAGAACCACGGATTAACAGAATAGTCGCAGATATTAAGAGAGTGACGAAGAAATTGCGCCTCACTCGTTGAGGGCAGAGCGCGTCATCTGCAAATAGTTTATGATCCATTCTTTATCTGCGTTAATCCTGTTCATCTGTGGTTGTTTCTTTTCTTCGTGGATTCAGCGGCGCGGCAGGGCGGCGAACACCTCCTCAACGGTGAGATCCGCAAGGTCGTCTTTTTTCAACCAACTGACGTGAGGCCCTCGCGGCAACATCCGGACCGGGTCGGTCACCCGCGACATCAGGACCAGGGTGGGCGCGCCGACGATGCCCGTGATGTGCACCGGGCCGGTGTCATTGCCCACCACGGCTTCGGCACGACGGGCCAGGGCGGCCACCTGGCCGATGTCGGTCCGGCCCGCCAGATTGACCAGGCTGGGGGCCTGGGCCTGGATTTCCGCGATGGCATCGTGGTCCACGGCGGTGCCGATGGCGATGGCCGCAAGTCCCTGCGTCGCGAGCTGCCCAACCAATCCGGCGTAATGCTCGGCGGGCCAGCGTTTGTACGGGTGTTGCGGCGCGCACCCTGGCACTAACAACACGAAGCGCGCCGGCAACGCCAACTCGTCCAGCCGCCCGTCAAGCCATGAGAGATCGGCCGCACCGGCGCGTGCTACCCCAGCGGATTCGAGCAGGCGTGACAACCGCTCGCTCACCGGCAGGTTCTCCCCGCCAAAATCCGCCCGCGGATGCGAACAACCGCGGGCGACACCGCACCATTCCGGCCGGTTGGTACCCAGCAAGCGAAAGTAGAACCCACTGCGGTCATTGCACTGCAGGTCATAGACCCGGGTGAAGTGAGCCGCGCGCAACTGGCGGCGGAAGGCGAGCCACTTGCGCAATTGAAGCAATTTGGGCGCGGGATCGGTCCAGACGGTGTCAAACCACGGCATTTTTCCGGTGAGGGCGACAAACGGTTTGCGGGTCAGCAGGGTGATGCGGGCCCCGGGGTGTCGCTGGCGGATGGCGTGGAACGAATCCATGGCCAGGATCACGTCGCCCAGCGCGCCGAGTTTGATCACCAGGATGTGGTCGGGCGGGGACTGGTCTGTTAGGGCGGTCATGGCGCGATGGCGGGGGAGCAGGCGCCGGAGCACCTCGGTGGCGCAGCGGTCGGCCTCGCGCAGGGGTTCGGAGGGGAAGTCCAGGGTGCGGGTGGTGAGCCAGGAAGCGAAGGGGGTCAGGGCCTGGCGGGCGATGAGGTCATCCAAGCCGCGCAGGACGCGGGACGAGGATTTGAGGCGCGGAGCGGGCAGCAGGCCGACTTTGGCCCCGGAGCTGAGCGCTTCATAGATCATGGAAACCGAGTCTTCGGTCACCCAGACTTCGGCGGCGGCGGCGAGCTGGCCGGGTAGCCAGTCAGAAGTGGTTTGCTGGTGGGGCACCACCTGGATGGCGGGCAGGCGCTGGCGGATTGCCTCCACGAATCCGGCGGGGGTGCGGCGGGAGTCGGCGAGTTGCCAACCTCCGCTGCCGCTGATCTGTTGGATGGCCTGGAGCAGGGCGTCACCATCCCAGCCATGGGCGGCCGAGGGGCCCCCGACGAGGATCATGCGGCCGGTTCTATCGGATGAGTCCGGCGGGGCGACCCGGTTGAGGGCTCCACAGGTGAGGAGCAGATTCGGCCGCTTGCGCGTGCCGGGTGGAAAATCATGGGCCGGGGCGATGCACAGGTCGAACCATCCCAGCGGCAGGCTCGGCCGCATCAGCACGATGCTTTTGGCCCGCTGGCGGCGCGCCAGCCACAGCAGCGCGGGATGCGTGGCGTGCCCCGCCGCTACGATCAGGTCGGGATCAGGCAGGCCGGCGGCCGCCGCGCAGGCCGCGCGCAACCGGCCTATCAACCCGCGCGCGCCGGCCAGCGAAATCCGGTGGATCGCGCAGGGCGTGACGCGCCCGAGCGCCTCGGCCAGGCCGAGCGCTTGGTTTTCATGGCCGGCTTTGCCATCGCCTAGCAGCCACAGCGTGAGGGGGCGGGTTACCACGCGGAGAGCATGGCACGGCGGGAGCGGCGCTGGCAAGGGCGAGGCTATCGGACTGCGGCGAGCATCGCCGCTTTGGAACGCAGGGTTCATGCGTTGGATTCCAAGGAGGGGCGGAATCCGTCCGCCCAGGCCCATGCGCAGCCCATGCGATGGAGCAGACCGCTTGCCATGGTCCTCCCATGGCGCGGGCGATCGGATATCGCCCCTCCTTGAGCCCGCGGCGCAAGCCCTAGACGTTCCACTCCCACCCAAAGCCACCCCCCTCACCGTTCCGCCACCAGGTCGTAGCCGCTCCAGTCGCCGATGGTGATGTCGGCGAACTGGCCGACGGGCAACGCGTCATCCACGATGACCGAGCCGTCGATCTCCGGGGCGTCCCACTGGGTGCGGGCGATGCCGGGTTGTTCGACGAGGACGCGCACGCGGGTGCCGACCTGAGCCTGGTTGGTTTCGCCGGCGACGCGCTGGAGTTCGGCCATGGCGCGCGACCAGCGGCTTTTGCGGGTCATGTGGTGGAGCTGGCCGTCCATCTGATAGGCGCGGGTTCCCTCCTCCTTCGAGTATTGGAACACGCCGGCGCGCTCGAAGCGGAACTCGCGGATGAATTCGAGCAGCTCGTCGAAATCGGCGGCGGTTTCGCCGGGAAACCCGACGATGAAGGTGGTGCGGATGCCGAGGCCGGGGATGCCGGCGCGCATCCGGCGCAGCAGGTCGCGGATGTAGGCGCCGTTGGTCACGCGTTTCATCGCGCTGAGCATGTTGTCGGAAATGTGCTGGAGCGGGATGTCGACGTATTTGGCCACCTTGTCGCACTCGGCGATGGTGGCGATGAGTTCGTCCGACCAGTGCGCGGGGTGGGTGTATAACAGGCGGACCCAGAACTCGCCCTCGATTTGATTGATTGCACGCAGCAGGGTGCACAGCGACTCGCCCTTGCTGGAATCCACCGGCGAGCTCGGCTTGGGCCGCTCGCCCGCCCAGTGGTCCATGCCGAAATAGGTGGTGTCCTGGGAGATCAGGTTGATTTCCCTGACGCCGGCTTTGACTAGGTCGGCGACTTCGCGCACCACGGATTGCTGGCTGCGCGAGCGGTGCTTGCCGCGGATCTGCGGGATGATGCAGAACGAGCAGGTGTGGTTGCAGCCCTCGGCGATCTTGACATAGGCATAGTGGTCGGGCGTGAGCCGGAACCGCGGGGTCACGTAGTCCGGCACGTATTGCGGCTTGAGGGTGACGAAATCCCGCGGATCATCGGTGGCGGAGGGGCCCTCCGTCTTGGCCACTTCGGCGGCATTGTTCTTCCCTAACAAATGTTCGATGATCGGCGCGACCTTGGTGATTTGGTCGAGGCCGATGAAGGCGTCGACCTCGGGCATGATTCCGGGCAGGTCGGCGGCGAAGCGTTGCGACAGGCAGCCGGCGACGATGATCTTCTGGCGCGCGCGCTCCGGGTCCGCGCTGCGCTCCTTGACCGCCCCGAACACCGCGTCGATCGATTCCTTTTTTGCCAGGTCGATGAACGAGCAGGTGTTGACGATCAGGACGTCGGCGAGCTCCGGCTCAGGGGTGAGACACATCCCGGCCTGGGCGAGGTGGCCGATCATGACTTCCGAGTCGATGAGGTTTTTGGCGCAACCCAGTGAGATGAGACCGACGGTGATCATGGTGGGTAAAGCTGAAAGGGTAAAGCTGAAAGGGTAAAGCTGAAATTCGGAAAGCTGA
>JBAXBG010000121.1:0-11366 GCA_037142115.1 Verrucomicrobiota bacterium
CTGCCAGAATGGCGCTCACCGATCCCGCGTCGGTCAGGCTGTAGGACGTGCCGGTGAGGGTACCGTTGGTGATTGAGCCCCCATTGAGTGTCACCGCTGCAACCGTCTGGGCCGTTGCGCCAAGGTCCAATGTGCCGGCATTGAGCGTGAGAGGGGCAGTAGGACCGCCGAGTTTGCCTGAGCCGCTGACGGCCAGTGTGCCGCCGTTGATCACGGTTGCCCCGGTGTAGGTGTTCACTCCGCTGAGGGTGAGCGTGCCGGAACCGGTCTTGGCCAATGATCCCACTGACGACCCGGTGCCGCCGATGATGGCGGAAATCGTGCCGCTGGTGGCGTTGAGCGCGCTGCCACTGAGGTTCAAGACCCCGGTGGTGCTGGTGATGCTGCCGCTGGACAGGGTGACTGCACCGACCGTGTCGGAGAAGGTCGCGAGATCCCAAATCCCTCCGGAGACGGTCACGGGCCCCGAGGCCAGCGCGTTGGTGATGCCGTAGGCGAGCGTGCCGCCGGATACGGTGGTCAGGCCGCTGTAGGTGTTGGCGGCGGAGAGCGTGAGCGTGCCGCTACCGGTCTTGATCAAGGATCCCTGCACGGGGTTCCCAGCGCCGGAGATTTTCGCGGAGATCGTGCCGCTGGTTGCGTAGAGCGGGCTGGTAGTCAACGTCAGGGTGCCGCTGCCGATGATGCTGCCGCCATTGAGGGTGGCGGAGGCGTAGATGGCGGTGGTGGTGACGGTCCCGAGATTCAGCGTGCCACCGTTGATGACAATCGGGCTATAGCTGGGGAGGGCGGCGGCGAAGCCGAGCGCGAGCGTGCCCGAGTTGATCGTGGTGGTGCCGTTGTAGGTGTTGGCAGTGGCGAAGGTGGCATCCGTCACGGCCGCCGTTGTGGCGGCGGAGAGAGTGATCGTGGTGCCGGAAACCGCAGTCACCTTGGTGTTGGCGGCCACCCCTGTGCCGGTGACCGCCTGGCCGATTTGAACCCCTCCCGCCGTGGCCAGGGTATAGGTGGTTGAAGCGGTGAGTGCCGAGCCGTTGAGCACGTAGGTCGCGCTGTTCAAGGTCGCGGTGCCGCTGCCGTTCTTGACCAAGCCGCCAAAGCCCTGGCCGAGACCGGCGTTGGCAAAGTTGAGATTGCCAGCGCCAACGAGGATCAGATCGCCATACGTGCTGGTGGTGGACTGGGAGTTGATGAGGCCACCGGCGTTGGTGGAGGCCCCCAAGGTAAGTGTCTGGCCGGCAGTGGTGACGTCGATTTCGCCGCCGCCAGTCCCGAGCTTAAAGCCGCGGGTGTAGGTGGCGGAGTTGCCGGTGTAGGCGAGCGTGCCCTTGGAACTGCCGCAACCCAGGACGAGTGGCGAGGTGGCGTTGCCGAGGGCGCTGCCGAGATTGGCCACGTTGAGCGTGCCGCCAGTGACGGTGGTCACGCCGGTGTAGGTGTTGGCACCGCTGAGGGTGGTGGTGCCGCTGCCGGTAATCGAGAGGTCGCTGGCGGTGGCGTTGTCGATGAAGGTCGAGCTGACGGCGAGTTTGCCGTTGTTGATGAGGACGAGTTCCTTGCCGGTGCCGGCCTGCAGGCTGCCGCCGGCAATCGTGGCACCGTTAGTGGCGGTGGCGGCGGTAACCAGCACGCCGCCGGTGTTCACGGTGTTCACGCCGCTCAGGGTTACCGAGCTGACCGCCGTGTCATTGAATCTCAGCGTATTCACGGTGATACCCGAACCCGGGGTCTGGGTGCCGGTGACGTCGGTGTTGTCGGTGGCGGCGAACGAGTTCGCGTTGTAGCTGGCAAGGGTGGCGACGTTGCCGCCGCTCAGGCTGGCCCAATCCGAGCCGCCCGATGTCGCAAACGCGATGCCGTTGGAAGCCGCGCTCACCAGCACGTTGTTGCTGACAAAGGTGGTCGAAGTCGTGGTGATCCCATTGGTGGCGCTTTGCGTGCCGGCGGGCAGCGTGAAGTCCACGGTGCTGGCGGCGTTGCGGGTCAGCGCGCCGAGCGTGAGCAGCAGCGGGTTGGATGCGGCGTTGGCAGTCAGAGAGATCCCCGAGGCTCCGGGATTGAGACTGGTGCCATTGAACCGCTGGCTATTGGTGGCCGCGGCCTTGCCGACCACGTTCAAGGTTCCGCCGCCCAGCACCAGGGCCGAAGCATTGGAGGTCGAGTTTAGGATGTTGGTGGCCCCCGCTCGGGCCGAGAAATCCAATTTCAGAGTGCCGGCATTGACGGAGGTGCTCCCTTTGTATTGGGACCCGGTGCCGGTAAGGACCACCGTGCCGCCGCCATCGATCAACACCGAGGGAGTATAAGCATCGGTCGCCAACGAGTCGATGAATTGATTGCTGAAGGTCACGATGCCCCCCGCCAAGGCCCGCAAATGGAGGTTGATGGTTTTTCCAGCCGTGGCACTCGTGCCAAGGGTGACCGCGCCAGCAGAGTAGGTAGCGGCACCGGCACCATCGAGCCCAAGATAGGCATCCCCGTTGGTTACCCCGGCTCCACTATTCGATAGAATGGTGATCGGGGCCGTGACGTTGATTCCATTGGTGGTGAACAAACCCGCGGCCGCCGCGCCGACAGTGGTGCCGACGTTGGCATTGCCCAGCCTGACTGAGAGGCTGTTATTGGTCCCGAGCGCGTTGGCGTTATCGAGGTAGGTGTAGCCACTCCGGGCGTAGATAGCTGGCGAGGTCGTGCTGGTCCAGCCCGTGTTGTTTCCCGAGATCCGAAACGACCCCCACTGGCCCGTGCCGGAAAAGTCGCCTGCGGTGCCCCCCATGAACGTGACGGCCCCCGACTGGCTAACGCCCGAGATCACACCCGAAAGCACCTCCACATAACCCGGATTCACCGCAGTGGCCCCAGAATTGTTATCTTGAATAAAGCTGACACCAAACCCGGAGACGTTGCTGCCGGAAAAGACGATATTGTTGGAGAAATTGACGCGCCCCCCAAAATTCGCAGGAGCGCCTATCGTTGTGCCTCCAAGGTTGTTCTTCAGCAGTAATGTCTTGCCCACCATCCATGTCGCCAACTGCTGAGCCGAGCCGAACGACACATTCGCGCTCTCGATGGTTAGAGAGGATCCCGTCCAGTCCGATGTCACCGTTGAGTCAAATTGAAATAACGCTTGCGTGGCGATTGTCGACGTAATCGTCAGGTTCCCGCTGCCGCCAAGATTGCCACCAAAATGCATCCGATAACTCCCGACTGGCGACCCGCCCAGGTTCCACGTCTGGTCGGCCGTCAGATTGATCGAGCTGTTGATGGTCGTATTCCCCGCAGTCCCGGTGAGCGTCAGCCCCCCCGCGCCGAGATTGATGATACCGCCGCTGAGCGTGGGCTTGCCGGTCGTGGCCGACGCCTGGAAAGTCAGGCTGTTGGCCGCTTGCGTGCCGGTGACGGTGACGGTGAAGGTGGCATCGCCACTTCCCGCGCCAGGCCCGGCGGAAAAGTAGAGGTTGTCGGCGGAAGTGCTCGGAATTTGGAATGCGCCGCCGGCACCGCCGGTGGGATCCGTGTTCCAGAAATTACTGGTGCCCCAGGTGCCCGTCGGCGTCGTACCGGCCCCGGCCGTGGCCCCGTTGCTGTCCCAGTAGAGCGGCGTGGCCTGCGCGCCGGCCATGACGAAGGTGAACCCGATCAGGGCGAGGGCGGAGAGGCGGAGGAACGGATTGGATTTGGTTTTCATCGGGGTCGGACGGCTGATTTTGAATTTCGGATTGGGTGGCTACTGGGACGTTTGGCCGGACGCGGCAAGCACCGCGCCGGGTTCTGAACCAAGCTCACGCAGCGAGTGAGCACAACCGAGCGATTATAGAAACGTTTCCGTTCCAGCAAGCGGAAAATCATTTATTTTCCAACCCGGGCCGAGCAACGCGCTGCTCCCGGTGATTTTCCCTCCACAATGCGCTTGCCGGGCAGGAACGTTTCCATTAATGCTGCCGCCAATGGCGAAGCGCGCAACGATACGGGATGTGGCCCGGGAGGCAGGGGTGGGAGTCACGACCGCGTCCAACATAGTCAACCAGCATCCGGGATCGTCGTATAAGGCGGAAACCCGGGGGCGGGTGCTGCGGGCGGTGCAAACGCTCGAGTACTCGCCCAATTGGAGTGCGCGGACGCTGCGCACGCGTCAAACGCTGGCGGTCGGGGTGGTGGTGTCGGATTTGTTGGGCAATTACTTTTCCGACCTTATTTACGCGGTGGAAAAGCGCCTCGACGCGCATCATTACCAGATTCTGCTGTGCCAATCGCATGGCGATCCGGTCATCCACGAGCGGCAAATTCAGGTTCTGCGGGAGCGCAATGTCGATGGATTGCTGGTCCAGATTGTTCACGCCAGCGCCAACAACGCGCTCTATCGGCGACTGGAGATGACCACCACGCCAATTGTGTATTTTGATTCCAAGGCAGACCTTGCAGACATGACCTCGCCGCTGGTTGAATCCAACCAACCGCAACTGACCCGTCTGGCGGTGGATCATTTGTGGAAAATGGGGCATCGGGAGATTTTTTTTCTGAGCGGTTCGCCGCATCACATCAACGCCCGTGAGCGGCGCGAGGGGTTTCTCCAGGCGATGTCCGAGTGCGGGGTCCCCTCACCCGAGGGCTACATCGTCGAGGCAGGGTATCAGGAGGAGCATGGCCAGCAGGGATTCCAACGGCTGTGGGAATCACGCAAACCGTTCACGGCCTTGATCGCCTCCAGCATCTACTGCGGATATGGGGTGATGGGCCGCGCCCGGGAGATGGGCTTGAAAATCCCGGAAGACTTCTCGTTGGTGACCATCGGCGGCGGGCGCGAGGCCGCGCGGATGGGATTGACCGATATCGACCAGAATCCGCAACTCATCGGCGAGACCATGTCCGACCTCCTGCTGACGCTGTTACACGATAAAAACAGCAAGCCCCAAGCGAACGGCACGGCGCCAACTGGGGTTAGCTTGCCACTGCACCACCGCATCGAGCCGATGCTGCACATCCGTCAATCCACGCAGGAACCCAAAGCCCAGTCCAGAGTAGGCGCGCGCGCCGCGAAATGAATGGCACGCTGGCCTGTGGATCTGCGGCCCCATCCTTCACCCTCATGAACCCTCAGCACTGGATAGTTGCCATTCTAATGGCTGGCGGCATGATCACCGCCAATGCCGCCAATGCCGGCGTGATCAATCCCGCCCGCCCCGACGGCAAGGCTCATCGCTTTGTGTTCGGCGGCGATGACGGCGGCACGTTCCCGCTCGATGGCCAAGCGCTGCAGATCCGCTCCGGGGAAATGCATCCGCAGCGCATCCCGAAGGAGTACTGGGCAACGACATATGCCAGTCTCCATAATCGAGCAAACCACTGACTGAAGAGCCGGATGCGGGAGATCCGCCCGTCCAATTGAATGGGGTTGCGGACTCTGAATCAACCCAACTCCAGCCTCGCACGGCTGCCGCGCTCAACGCGGTTTCAGCTGGACCGCCGCGCTGCCACAGCCCTCGCCCAGGCGCACCTGCGGTGGCTTGCCGGGCGGATGCACGATCTCCACGCCGCGACTGTGATCGACGGCGATGTCGACGGCGGTGTCCTTCTGATAGCGGTTGGGGCCGACCACGACGCCATCGGTGGAGCCGATGTGCACCGCAGTGCCAGGGCCAGTGAACATACAGTCCTCGATGCGGATGCCGCGGTGCACTCCAGGCGGGGCCGGCCGGTTGCCGGCCAGATCGGCGAAGACGTCGATGGCCGCGGCGCGCCGGGCGATACCGTAGTTGCAACCACTGATCGAGCCGCGGCGGATGATGACGTCGCGCGGGTTTCTCCACTATGGGACTGTCCCTATTTGTCAAGTCAGGGGCCAAACTTCAGGGCACGACAAGAATGTCGTGCCTCCTTATTTGCATGTCGCTTATCAGGTTGCGACAATTTGCAAGCGGGGATTGCAGACGAGCGGAGGATCGGCATACCGTCCTTCCGGCCGCTCGTGGCAGCCGTTCATCCCCGCATGTTGCCAGCACCCGTCACCCCAGCCCCGCCTGCCATGTGGCTGCTCCGCATCGCCGGAGTTTTCGCCGACTCGGAGCCGGAGATCCTCCGCGCCCTCGAGGCCAAGCCCCTGAAACGATTGGAAGGAGGGTATCTGCTGGCCCGGCTCGCCAACCCGGCGCTGCTGCGCGTCTCCGCGACTGCCAAGTTCGTGCGCTGGAATCTGCCGGTCCATCACAGTTGGCCGTGCAGCCCTCCGGCCATCCCGGGGTTCATCGAAAAGGCGGCCCAGGCGCTGTGGCGCAAGTTCGGCGGCTGCCAGCCCCAGACGATCCTGGTGGGAGCGCTCGATCCGGGCGGATCAAACCGTTATTACCGTGCCCTGGCCTCGAACCTGCGCGGCCGAACCCTGCAGCTGTTCCCGCCCGCCGCCGCGCTGCGCCAGGCCGAGGACCAGGACAGCCTGGCCCCCACCCTGTTCTGCCTGGTCGGCAAGGAGGGCCTGTTCTGCGGCTCACAAAGCCCGGCCCTCTCTAACGGATTCTATCCGGGCGGCACCAGGTTCATCCGCCAGAACGGGCCCGGCACTATCAGCCGCGCCGGTGCCAAAATCGCCGAGGCACTCCACCAACTCCGGTTGCAACGGCTGCCGCCGCCCGCGGGGAGCCATTGGCTGGAACTCGGTGCCAGCCCGGGCGGGATGACCGCCGAGTTGTTAGCCCGCGGCTACCGGGTCACCGCGGTCGACCGCGCCGCGCTCGACGCGCGCCTGGACCGCGCCCGCGGCTTGCAAGCGGTGGTGGCGGATGCCGCCAGCTTCCAACCGGCACGCGGGACCGCCTATGATGCGATCCTCTCGGATATGAACGGCGACCCGCTGGACGCGATCACGCGGGTCATCCGCCTGGCCGGTCACCTCCGGCACGGTGGACTGGTGGTGTTCACGTTGAAGCTGCCGGGCGTGGCCGACTTCGCCGCAACCAATGCCATTGAGGCCGAGGTGGTGGCGGCGGCCGCCGCCGCCGGCCTGCGGCTTCTCGCCCGCACCCACCTCACCTACAACCGCCACGAGTTCACGTTGTTTTTTGACCGGCAGGCGGCTTTTCCCGCCTCTGGAAAAAACCTGTAAGATGGGTGCGCGGAGTGCGTATCGAGGAGCATGAAGAACACGCTTCTCACCCTGTCGCTGGCCGCCGGACTCGCACTGGTCGCGCTGGGGTCGATGGCCAGCGCCATGGAGGGTGACCCCGCCGCCAACGAAACCCCCGCCCAACGCGACGCCCGCATGGCGTGGTGGCGCGAGGCCAAGTTCGGCATGTTCATCCACTGGGGCGTCTATGCGGTGCCCGCCGGCTTCTACGACGGCAAGCCCGTCGATGGCATCGGCGAATGGATCATGCACAAGGGCAAAATTCCGGTCGCCAACTACCGCGAGTTCGCCAAGGATTTCAACCCGGTGAAATACGACCCCGCCGCTTGGGCCGCCTTGGCCAAGGACGCGGGCATGCGCTACCTGGTCCTCACCGCCAAGCACCACGACGGCTTCGCCTTGTTTCCCACGGCGGTGAGCAAGTGGAATGTCGTCGATGCCTCGCCGTGGAAAAAAGACCTGGTCGAACCGCTGGCCCTGGCCACCCGGGCCCAGGGCTTGAAATTCGGCCTCTACTATTCCCAGGCGCAGGACTGGAACAACCCGGGCGGCGCCAAGTCCGGCTTCACCGAAGGCCATGGCTGGGATGACGTCCAACAAGGCAGCTTCGACAGCTACCTCGATCAAATCGCCGTCCCCCAGGTGCGCGAGATCCTCACCCGCTATCAGCCGGATGTGCTGTGGTGGGACACGCCCACGCTGATGAACCCGGCCCGCGCCGCCAAGATCGCCGCGCTCCTCCCGCTCAAGCCCGGCATCATTCACAACGACCGCCTCGGCGGCGGCTGCCGTGGCGACACGGAAACCCCCGAACAGCAGATTCCGGCCACCGGCTTTCCCGGCCGCGACTGGGAAACCTGCATGACCATGAACGACACCTGGGGATTCAAGCGCGAGGATCACCATTGGAAATCCCTGTCCACCCTGATCACCAACCTGGTCGACATCGTCAGCAAGGGCGGCAACTATCTGCTCAACGTCGGCCCCACCGCCGCGGGCGAAATCCCGCCCGAGTCGATCCATCTCCTCAAGCAGGTCGGCGCCTGGATGAAGGTCAACGGCGAGTCGATTTACGGCACCCATGCCAGTCCGTTCAAAAAACTCGCCTGGGGCCGCTGCACGGTCAAACCCGCCGCCGCCGACACGATCCTCTATCTGCATGTGCTGGAATGGCCCGCCGACGGCAAGCTCACCGTGCCCGGCCTCGCCAACCCGGTGAAATCCGCCGAGTTGCTGGCAGACGGAGCCAAGCTCGGCATCGAAAAATCTGCCGCCGGGCCGGTCCTGACGCTCCCCGCCGCCGCGCCGGATCCGATCTGCTCGACCATCAAGATGATCGTCCAAGGCAAGCCCGAGGTCGCTGACCTGCCGGTCACCCCCGACGCGGAAGGCCTGATCCGCTTGCTGCCCGGTGACGCGACCGTCGAGGGCGAGTCGATCAAAGTCCAAAATCCAGGCAAGTTCGCCAACATCGGCTTCTGGAACCAGCCCAAGGATTGCGTGAGCTGGAAGCTGCGTGCCGAAAGCGACGGCAAATACCTCGTGCAAGTCGAAGCGGCGGTGCCCACCGAAGGCTCGGTGCTGTTGATCCAAGGAGTCGGCAAGCTCGCGTATCCCGTCCCCAAAACCGCGGGTTACGGACAGTTCCAGTGGACCAAGGTCGGTGAGGTCACTCTCACCAAAGGCACGACCCTGGTCCTGACCCTGCGGCCGGTGGCGGATGGCTGGCACCCCGTGAATGTCCGCACCGTCGAGCTGATCCCCCAACCCTGAGACAATTCCACCCGCCGGCCCACACCCGGCTTGACGCACCGCGCGAAATTGACATCCTCGCGCCCCATGCAACGCCTACTCCTCTGGATCACCCTGGCTGCGGCGATGCTCTCACTCACCTCCTGCGGCTTGCCCGCCGCCTTGGGCCGAACCTTGGGCAACACCAGCAACAGCCTCGGCGGACTGATGGGCCCGCTGACCACCGCCGCCGCCGTCGGCGCGCTCTAAGCCACGGTCTCGCGGACGATCCGGCTACCATCCGCTTCGATGGTGAAAATCCGCCACCAGGTGCCCTCTGGCAGCAGTTCGGGAAATTTGTCGCCCCACTCGGCGATGATCACGCCGCCGGCTTCCAGATATTCATCCCAGCCCAGCGCGATGAGCTCCTGCGCGGATTCCAGTCGATAGAAATCCAGGTGAAACACCGGCAGTCTGCCGCCCGGGTATTCATGCACCAGACCGAAGGTGGGACTGGTCACCTCCGCACTCGACCCCAGCCCGGCCACCAAACCTTTGGTCCAGTGGGTTTTTCCGGCACCCAAGCCCCCGACCAGCGCGATCACGACTCCCGGGCGGACCCCGACCGCCGTCGCGCGGCCCAGCGCCTCCATCGCCTCGGGGGATGTCACAGGGTTAGGCATGGGCACTCAGAGCGGAAAGCCGGCGAGCCAGCGCTCGAACGCGGGATGATCGGCGAGATCGTATTGCCAGCAATGGAAGCCGAACAGCCGGCCGGTGGCGACGTTCGGCGGCAGATCGTCGATGTAGAGGGTGTCCGCCGCCATCAGGCCGTGGGCATCCACCGCATGCTGATAGATCGCGCGCCCGGGTTTGATGCCGCCTACCTCAAACGACAGCACCGCGGCATCGAACCGCGCGAATTCAGGATAGGTCTCGAACAACCACGGGCAATGGATGGCGTTGGTGTTGGAAAAAAGAATCAACCGGTGGCCGCCCGCCGCCAGCCGCCGCACGCACTCCCACATCGGCAGGTTGGGCGTGAAAATCCCCCGCCACGCCACGCGAAATTCCCCGGCCGTGGCCGCGCTGCCGAGCACGCCGAGCGCCCACTCAATGAATTCGTCCGGCGGTATCGCGCCCACCTCGAACTCATCCTTGCGCTCAAGCAAGCGGCCCAACCGCGCCGCCACATCCGGGCAACCGGGCGGCAGCAACCGCGCCAGCGACGCCTCAAAATCAAAATCCAACAGCACGCGGCCGATATCGAACAGAAAGGTCATGGGAAAGGATGGTGAGTCTGCCGCAGAATAAACTTCGCCGCGGCGAGGGCCCCGGAGTTGCGGCCGTGGCGGGCGAGCGCGGTTTTCATGGCGCGCCAGGCAACGGCATGATCGGCCAGCAACGCCGCCACCCGGCGGGTCAACTCGGCGGGCTCGGCGGCCAACCCGCCGCCGCCGATGGCTTCCAGCAGGCGGAGATTCCCCTCCTCCTGGCCGGGCACCAGATGATGGATGAGCATCGGGCAGCGGGCGGCGATCGCCTCGTGCACGGTGGCACCGCCGGCCTTGCCCACCACCAGATGATGGCTGCTGAGAAGCCGGGGCACCTGGCGCGTCCAGCCGATCAGACGGACCCGCCCCGGATAGGCGGCTTGGAGTTTTTTGGCTGGCGCATGCAAGCGCCGGACATTGCGCCCGAGCACGACGGTCAGGCGCACCGCCGGCGACGCGTCCAAGAGCGCCCGCCCGTGACGCAGAACCAATAACCGCTGGGCGGTGGGAAAATACAAAACGCGGAACGGATCGCAGCCATCCCCCACCGAGACCGGGCCCAACTTGGCAAACCCGGGATGCACCGGGAATCCGGTGTCGATGATTTGTCCGGCGGCCAGCCCCTTGCGGATCATCCCATCGCGGGTCAGCGCATCGGTGACCAACCACCAGTCGGTCGGGGCCCGCAACCAGGCCGCGTTGATTTCAATCGAATCGGTCACCACCGTGAACACCGGCAGCCGCAACCCACTCGCCGCGAAAATCCGCTCTAGAAAATACGGATACAGCGGGTAGGTGCTGACCACCGCCTCCGGTTGAAAATCCTCGATCAACCCCGCCAGCGCGCGCTCCGGCCAACGCATCACCGGCCCGCGCCGGCGGCTGAAATCACAGCGATCCGTGGAACGGTAAATCCACGCCCAGACCCGTGGCAAGCGCGTGGTCGCCAGGCGGTAACCGCGGCTCAAGAGATCCGTCAACCACGGCATTCCCAGCACGCACGGGTCGCTCACCCGGGTCAGCGCGCCGGCCGCGTCCAGCGCCAGCGCCAGATTGCGGGCGGCACTATTGTGCCCCTCGCCAAAGGCGGCGGTGACGATAAGGATGCGCGGTGGGGCGGGCATGACGGGTGGCGCGCAAGATTTAGAACGAGACGGGCGTTGCGTCGATGGACTTTTGCGTCTTTTCTTCCGCTGACGATGGCCCGCGACAAAAAACCACTGCAACTCCGTCCCGTCGATGAC
>JBAXBG010000122.1:0-11213 GCA_037142115.1 Verrucomicrobiota bacterium
CGCAACAGCAGCGTGCCAAGCCACAGAATCGCCGCCAGTGCCAGGGTGAGCAGGGCGGGTGGCAAGGCGGCGCGGATCTGCTGCTGATGCCAGTGGCGGGCATCCACATCCATGCCCAGTACGGCCAGCACGGTCCCCGGTTCCGGGTGGCGATCGGCGTGGGTGGGTTGGCCACCATTCGCGGCGGCGCGCGGGGTGGTCTTGGACAGCGGTGCCAGAATCGGCACGTGGCCTGTGATCCAGGTGCCCCAGCGGTCGGTGCTGGGTCCTTCCACTTCCGCCACTCGGGTGGCGAAGACGCGGAGGCAGGCGGTGGGGGCGTCCGTATACGCCTGCCCCGGCGGAGAATAGTCCTTGGAGTCGGGGTCCTCGTTGTCCACCAGAAAAAACAGCGCGCCTCCATCCGGCAGGGCCGCGGGATCGGGCTTGCGGCCCATCAGATAGATGAAACGGCACAGCGGGTTGGCCGAACGGGCGGCGGCAAGTTGCTCCTTGAGCCGCTGATACTGCGGGTTTGTTAGATCGGCGGCGGTGCCGGTGAGCGATTGGACGCGGGCCGGATTCACGGTCTGGGCGATGAGACGGGTTTGCAGCAACAGCTCGGCGCGCATCTCGCGGTCCGCACGGACTGCCGTCTGCCAGACCAGCAAGGATCCGGCACCGAGGATGGCGACGAGCATCACTGCCGGGACGATTTTCGTGTCGCTGGAAATAGTATTCATATCGATGTTATTGTTTCGCCAGATCTTGCTGCCGGGCGGTGAAGGAATTTGGCCAGCAGGTCGCGGACCCGGGTGAGGTTGATCGGTTTGGCGAGGTAATCGTCCATGCCGGCGGCGCGGGCGCCGTCGCGATCTTCCTGGAACGCGTTGGCGGTGAGGGCAACGATGAATGGGCGGCGGTCGAGGTTCAGCGCCCGGATCTGCCGGCTGGCTTGATGGCCGTCCATGACGGGCATTTGGAGGTCCAGCAGGATGAGGTCGTAGGCGGTCCTGCGCGCGGCGGCGACGGCCTGCAGGCCATCGGGCACCAGGTCCGCCTCGATGCCGAGGTGGCGCAACAGCAAGCAAATGACCTTTTGGTTATTCGGGTTGTCTTCCGCGACGAGCACTTTGAGCCGGGAGAATTGGGCGGCATGGCATTCCGGGGCGGGCAGCACGGGGGCGAGGGGTGCGGCCAGTTCGGTGGAATGGAGTGCCAGCGAAACCAGGATGGTCGAGCCTTGATCCAACACGCTCTGGACGGCGATCGAGCCGCCCATGACTTCGGCGAGGCGTTGGCTGATGGCGAGGCCCAGGCCCGAGCCGCCGAAGCGGCGGGTGGTCGAGGAGTCCGCCTGAACAAAGGGGATGAACAAGCGTGCGAGGGCCTCGGGTGCGATGCCAATGCCCGAATCCTTGACCTCAAAGGTCAGATGCCACTGGCCGTCGGCGGCCGCTTGGCCATCCACGATCAAGCTGACGAAGCCCGCTGGGGTGAACTTGACGGCATTGCTCAGGAGATTGACCAGGATCTGCCGGATGCGGGCCCGATCGCCCAGGAAATGGTCCGGCAGGTGGGGGGCGAGGTGGTCGATCAAGTCGATATGCTTGTCCATTGCCCCGAGTCGGACGACGTCGAAGGCGTCGCGGCAGAGGTCGGCAAGGCTGAAGGGAGTCAAGTCGAGATCGAGTTGGCCACTTTCAATGCGCGAATAGTCGAGGATGTCATTGATGAGTTCGAGGAGGAAATTGCTGGCGGTAAGGATGGTTTGGGCGAAGTCCTGTTGCTGGACGCTGAGAGGAGTGCTTTCCAGCAGCGAGGCCATGCCGATGACCGCGTTGAGCGGGGTCCGGATCTCATGGCTCATGGTGGCCAGGAAGGTGCTCTTGGCGCGGTTGGCTGCCTCGGCGGCCAGGGCGGCGTTGTGGGCCGCGTCGCGGGCGAGCACCAGCGCATCGGCTTCGTCTTGCGCGACCTGGCGCAGGCCGATGTTGGCGGCGGCGGATCGCAGGATGGAGATTTCCCAGTTGAGCCAGACGCGATCCTCCTGGCAGGCATCGAAGCCCATGAACCCGGAGAGTTGTTGGCCGGTGAAAATCGGCACCACGACCAGCGAGCGGATTTCCTGGGCCACCAGCATCGGCTGCTCCTCGGCCGGGAAATCCGCCAGGGTGCCGCAGATCTCGTGGCCGGCGAGCAACTCGCGATACCAGCGGCCGTAGCCGTTCTCCTGAAACGAGAAATTCTGGAGCTGGGGGTTTTGGAGTTGCGGGGTGGCGGCCCCGGAATTCCATTCGGCGGACTGGCTCATGGCCGGGGTGTCTAACACCGGATGCGGATGGATGCGGAAGATATAGCAGCGGTCGGCATTGGCGGCACTGCCGACGGCGGCGAGGATTTCCCCCCAGACCGCGGGCTCGATCCGCTTGGCCAGCAGGGTGGTGCTGATCGAAGCGACCGCCTCCAGCAGGTTGCTGGAACGGCGGGCCTGGGTGACGTCGCGCTCGATGGCCATGAACCCGGTGAGCGTGCCGTGCCTGTCCATCAGCGGCTGGCACTCGATGTGGACGATATAGGCGCGGCCGTTCTTGGCGTAGTTGATGATTTCGGTTTCGAAGCCCTTGCTGTCGCGAATCGACTGGCGCATCAGGCGGCGCGAGTTCGCACTGGATTCCGGGCGTTGCAGCATGCTGCCCGGGGTCTGGCCGATGACCTCCTCCTTGCTGTAGCCGCTGATTTTGGAGAACCCTTCGTTGACCCACTCGATCCGGCCCCGGGCATCGGTGATGACCACCGCATTGTCGGTTCGTTTGGCCACCAGCGCGAGGCGCTTGGCCTCGGCCCGGCTGCGGATGAGGTTTTGTTCGGCCTCCTTCGCGGCGGTTAGATCGACCACCACCAGGATTGAATCGGTGTTTTGGGAGGACTCGGACAAGGCGGCACGGAAGACCTGGACCGGAATCCACGAGCCATCCAGGCAGGCGAGGGTCGCCTCAAACCCTTCGTTGCCCGCCGGGTCGCTCGGCAGCGGCGCGATGAGCGAGTCGAGCGTTTTGCCCACCAGCGACAGCGCCCCGCTGCGGGCCAGCCGGATGAAGGCCGGATTGACATAGCTGAGGACGCCCGCGGCGCTGATCACGGCGAGTCCGTTAGGGACCGCCTCCATGACGTGCTGGGCGAACTGGCGTTGCTTGTCGCGTTCCAGGCGCGAGCGTTGGCGCTCGTCGATGTTGAGAATGGTCCCCACCAGCCGGGTGGCGTGGTCGGAGTCGGGACGGGATTGGACGACGCTGCCGCGCAGCATGAACCACAGCCAGCGGCCGGAGGCATCTTTGAGGCGGAACTCGTGGGACGAGGAATTCTCGCGGCCGCTTTCCGGGATGCGGATGTTGCGGAACAGCTGGCGCCGATCCTCCGGATGAATTTGCCGCAGCACCTTGTGCAGGGAGGCGCGGGAGTTGGTGCCGGTCCACCCCAGAGTGGCGGCGATGTGTTCGCCCAGGTTGAGCTTGAAGGGCCGCAGGAAGCATTCCCAGGTGTCCAACTCAGCCGCGGTCATTGCATCCGACAGGTGATGCGACAGGCTTTCGACGCGGCGGGCGGTTTCAATCGAGATCAAGTGGAAACCGAACAGGGCGATGAGCAGCAGCGCGACCGACAGGGTCACCACCATCGCCGCAAGGCGCCGCGCGGCGCACGGTTGCAACCACAGCGCCGCTGGATAGTCCACGCTCAGCAGCGCGCTCACCGCCTGCTGCGGGTTCTTGATCGGAACCACCGCCGAAAACCACACGCCCCATTGATCGTGGTAAGGGCCGAGAAAGGTGGCGTTGCCCGCCAGCGCCGGCTGCCATTTCGCCGGGTAGTCGTTGACCGGGTCGCCGGGGGCGGAGAAGGTGGCCTTGTGGGTGGGATCTTCCGCGTCCACCAGAAACACCAGCCGCTGGCTGCGGGTGCCCAGCAGATAGGTGAACCGATTGTGCGGCAGCGCGTCGCGCACCTCCAGCAGCTTGGCGCGCAGCGCGGTGTAGGCCGGCTGGCCAACCTCGGCCGGCAGGCCGCGGATCAGCTCGATCTGGGCGGGGTCGAAGTTGTTAGCCCCGAGGTGCAGGGCGCTGAGCAGGTTGGCGGTTTGTTTCTGTTGGGCTTGGTTGCCCAACCAATAGGCGAGCCAGGCACCGTTGCCGCACAGCACCACCGCCACCGCCAGAATCACCGAGGTGCCGATATATCGGCGGCGAATCAGGTTGTGGGACAGCCGGTTGCGGTTTTTCTGATAGAGCGCGGACCACAGGATCAGGCAGAACGCGACGCTGCAGGCCGCCCCGGTGGCGAGGGCCGCGAGGAACGCGAGGCGCGCCGGGGCGTTGCCGGTGCCGTTGACGTCATAACAGATTTGCACGGTCTCGGGAACCAGGCCGACCGCGGTGATGGTGGTGAGCAGCAGCGCGGTGGCGAGCGGGTGGGTGGTTTGGCGCGCGCCAAAGAGCGTGTTGTGAAAGCCGGCGAATTGCCAGCCGGCGACCCAGCTCACGGCGAGGATCGGGGCGACGAAGCCCGGCGAGTGGAGGTTGGCGAGGCCGGAGCTGAGCACCAGGGAGAACATGGCGAGGATCACCGTCCATTTCAGCGCCAACAGCGACCGCCCGCCGTGGCTGAGGGGTGACAGGCAGAATGCCAGCAGGGCCATGGTGAACAGCGCTCCTAACAACGCGGGGATGGCCGCCGGCGCGTGATCCATGCCGAGGGCGAAGACCACGATGCCAACCCAGATATGAGCGCCCAGCGCCGCGAGCGCGACCGCCAGCGACCGCCAGCGGGAGAACTGGCGCCCCTCGCGGCGCAGGAAAACGCACCCCACTCCCGCCGCCAGCAGGAACAGTCCGGTGAGAAAGGCGAGGTAATCCATCAGGGCGGGGTTGGGTTGGCGCTCCCGCCTCGGTTAGCGGAAGCCGAGGGCCGGCAACAGGATCTGGCGCACCCGGTCCCAATTGACCGTCTCGTCAGGCAGGCTCTTGAGGGTGACCAGGACCGGCTCGACGCCGCTGTGGCCCAGCGTGGCGCGGCGCATGCTGGTGGCCAGCCAGTATTCAAAGGGCGAGGTGAACTGGTGGTTGCCGTCATCAAAGAACCACAGCGCTTCGGATTTTTGCCCGTCTTTGGCGAGGGCCATCCAGGTGGCGTCGCCGGTGGGCACTTTGACCGAGCGTTTGGACTGGACGTTCCAGCCTGCGCCGGCGAAGCAGTAGCTCGGGTCATGCACGGCATGGCGGTTATGGGTGCCATCAATGGCGGTGAGCACCACCCGGCCGCCGCCGCGCAGCGAGATCAGGTATTGGACGGCTTGGGCTTTGCCGAGGAAGGCCTGATCGTGAGCCGACAGGTCGAGCGGGCAGGCTTGGAAATCCAGGCTGGGGGTGGTGATGGCCGCGAAACGGTTAGGCGGGGCGGGCAGCGGGAGCAGCGGCCACACCAGGGTGACGAGGGCGGCAAGGATCAGGGCGCACCAAAGGACACGTCGTTTCATGAGTGTGAGGGGTTGGCGTGAAGCGCGTTGGCGGAGCGACGCGTGAAGACCAGCAGGAACAGGGCGGCAAGCGCCGCATAGGCCGGGCGCTCCCACCCGGCCAGACCGCCGGCTTTCAAGTGACTGACAAACCAGCCGGTGGCGGGCAGCCAGGCCGGCGCGGCGGCGAGCACCAACAAGCCGGCGGCGCGCAAGCCGAGCACGCCGGGCACTGCGGCGGCAAAGGCGAGGTGGTGAAGCACCCGCAAGCCGCTCATGGAGCCGACGACGCCCAGGATCAGGGAAACGACCATCCACGCCAAGCCTGGCCGCAACGGTGAGTGGCGGCCGTTGCCAACCAGCCAGGCTTGCGGTGCAAGCCAAATGGCGAAGGCCAGCGGGGCACCGCGAGCGTATAAATCGCATTGCCAGGCCTCGACGAGAGTGGGCAGCGCGTTCCAGGTGGCGAGGCCGAGCACGGCCAGTGGCAAGGCCAACTGCTGGAGTTTGGCAGGCGGGCGGGGTGGTTGCTTCATGAGGCTTGAATGATCCGGGATGTGGTGGGCGGCGGCGGGTCGAGCAGAACGCAGAGGCCTTTGGTCATGGCCAGCACGGACGCCAGGACCGCCAGCCCGGTGAGGCCGTGGATGGCACCGCTGGCGACCGGCGCATCGCAGGCCAGTGCAATCCCCGCAAGGATGAGGATGCGCAGCAGGTTGGCCAGCCAGGAGATGGCGGGCAGCAGGCAGAGCAGCAGTGCGAAGCGGCGGGGCGGGCGAATCTCGTAGGTGCCGAACGCCACGCCGGCGAGCAGGGTGAGTTGCAACAGGTTCCAGCCCGCGCAGGCGGCTTCAATTTCGACGGGCACGCCCATGATGACGATGCGGGTGCCCTCGCGCTGGGTGGGCATTTGCAAGAGATTAAAAATCTGCTCGGCGACGGCGGCCGAGGACAGCCGGAAGGTCCAACCGATGGCCGGCCACTCGATGACCAGCCACGGGAAGGAGCAAACTAACAGCCATGCCAGGCGGCCGCGCCGGGGTTGGCTGGCAAAGCTCCAGTGTGCCCAAATCATCGCGAGCGCGGACCAACTCAGGGCCAGCAAGGTCAGGCTCCCGAAGAGCCAGCCGCCGGCCAGCGCGACGCCGGCGATGGCGGCGTAGCGGGCGGGGGATGCGGCTAGCGGCTCGGTGCGGGCTTGCCACGGGTGGCCCAGAAACCAAGCCAGCGGCAGCCCGAGCACCAGCGGCAGGGTATCTGCCGGACTATCCAGCCAGCGGTTGTCGCGCGCCCAGATGGCCATCGCGGCGAGCATCAAGCCGATGCCGCAGATCCGGATTGGACGCCCGCGCATCATGGCTTTGGCCGTTTGGCGGCTTGGTCGATTTGGAGGAGGTTCGTCCGGAATTGGGGTTGTTCGGGGAACTGGCGGGCGAGCTTGCCAGTCCATTGGCGGGCTTGTTCGAAATCGCCGGCGGCGTAAGCTTCTTTGGAGAGGAAAATCATCGCGTCGACCGACTGGTCGCCAAGTTCCTGATAGATGCGGAGGGTTTCCGACCGCGCGCCTTCGGCGAGGGCGCTGCGGGCCAGGATCTCCTTGCCCTGCAGGCTGGTGGCCAGCGCGGGATTGGCGAGGGTGATGCGGCGGGCAGCGGCGGAGTCGCCGCGATCCAGTTCGGTGAGTGCCAGGGTCCAGGCGGCGCGGCTGGCCAGGGGTGAGTCGCTGGCGGCGATTTTTTGCAGGGTGGCCAGGCCTTGGTCGAGCTTGCCGGAGGTGAGGAGGATTTGTCCAAGCAGCAGCTCGGCCTCGGGCGAGCGAATCGGCAGCGATTCCAGCCAAGTGAGAGCCGCGGCTTTGCCATCGCGGCGCAGCAGGGCGGTGGCGTAACTGGAGTCAAACCAATCGGGTGAGTTGGGTCCTGGCACGAACTGCGCCGCGCCACCGACGTTGAGTGCGGCGCCGCTCCAGCCCGTTGCTAACAGAATCGCGGTGGTGGCGGATGGTTGTGCGATCCAGGTCTCGAAATGTTGCAGGTCGTCGGTGGTGCCGAGGTGCTTGGCCCAGTTGGCAAAGGCCAGCTCGAAGGGGTGGGCATTCGGGTCCGCGGTGGGCGCGTCGCGTCCGGCAAGTGGGAAGCGTGGGTCAAGGCCGTCGCGGGCGGAGAGATGGGTGAGCAGTTGCAGGGAGAGGTTCGGCCAGAGGCGTTCGGCAGACCGGGGAAAGCCGGTCTCGAGTTGAGATCGCGCGGCTTTGGATTCACCGTTGCGGATATTTTCCAACAAGCGCAGCCAGGCGACTTCCGGGCGGGTCTGCCCGCCACTGATGCGGGTCAGAGCGGCGTCCAAGGAGACACTCCAAAAAGTGTCAGCCGGGGTGGCGGCCAGAGCGGCGGTGAGCTCGCGCCACCCTTGCTGGCGGGACGTGGGCAGTGGTTTGGAGAGCGGCACGCCGACCATCCGCGACCAGAACCAGCTTTTCAGGGCATAGACCCCCAGCCCGGTATCTTCCGCAGCATCGCGCCAGGTTTCGGCGGCGGCGGGCAGATTGCCGTAACGCAGATAGAAATTGGCGAGAATATCGCGGTAGAGTGGGTTTTTGCGCTCGGATAACACGGCCGCGACGTAGTCCAGCCGGGCATCGGCGATGCGGCCCGCCGCTTCCTCAATTTGGGCGCGGAACGACAGGACATCGGCATTCCTAGGGTCGGCCTTGAGTCCTTGGTCGAGGGTGTCCATCACCTTCCACGGCTCTTTGGCTTGCAGCAAGGCCAGGCGCGCGTGGCGCAGCGCGTCTTCCGCCCCGCTGAGCTGCGCCGCCTTCAGGAACTGCAGGGCGTCCTCGGGCAGCTTGCGGGCCAGCAATTGGTCGGCTTCCAGCAGCGTCCATTGTCCGGGAAAGGAACTCTTGGCTTGCCATTTGTCCCGCAATGTCTGGTAGATCGTGAAATCGCGGTTTTGCACCGCCTCACGCGCCAGCATCAGGTCGGCGGATTCGCGCGTTTGGGGGTCGATCCAACTCGCGTCGTCATGACCCAGGGCCAAGCGCAACAGTCCGGTGTCGCGCACGCTCAGGGCTTGTTGCAGTTCCGCCGCGCGGACCTCGCGTTCCTTGGCGGCGCGCAGCGCCGGGTCGGCAAAGCCCAGCAGGGCGGATCGGGCGGCCACCAGGTCACCCGCGGCGACACCGTTGCGCAGGGCGGTTGCCGCCAGGTTGGTTTGCCGTTTGATCACGTGGCCACGCCAAGCCCATAGGCCCGAGGCCAGCACCGCCACAACCAGCATCGCAATGAAGCAGCGGATTCTAATGGATTTGTTCACTGCGTATGGTGTGCTTCCCTGGTTGGCATAAGATCATCAGCTAATTCTCAGGCTTGGCGGCGGCATCGGAACCCGCGACATCCACCGGGGCGATGATGTCCAGATTGTAGGGGCGGGCCGCAGACTGGACCGGACTGGCCACTTGCGCGTGGACCAACAGCAAAAAACCAAGCCAGGTGACGAGAATCTTGCGGTGCATGGGCTGCTTTCGGCTGGATACTAAAATAGATCAAATGAAATAAAATACGCGATCACGTAGAACGTGAGGGATGCGCAACGTCACGGCTCGGATGGGGGTGGAGTCACGTAAATTACCACGTTCCACTCCACGAGGGGCGAGGTTACCAGCCGCCATCGACAGCGCTATCAGCCTCGAACGTTAAAGTGCCGTGCGCAGGGCAACGGCGAGGCGGACAGGGAGCCATCAGCGATTCTCAGTGCCGGCGGCGGCGGGTGAACCCGAGCAGGGCCAAGCAGGTGATGAGGGCACCGGTGGCAAGGGATGGCTCGGGAGCGCCGATGCCGGCGATGTGAGGAACGATGGAAGGAGTGACTTCAACGGCGATGACCACATCATTGAAGTCACGATCGCCACCGCCCTTGAGGTCTTCGAAGCCGATGATCAGGTAGGTGGAGCCATTGGCCGCCATGGTGACCGAGTGGATGATGCCGTCCTTGTTCAAGCTGGAGTTGGTCGAGAAGAAATCGGTGCCGCCGGTTGCGCCGGAGGCGATGAGAAAGAAGTCCAAGGCGGTGCCGGCCTTGAAGCTTCCGAGATTCACGAAGTCGCCCGGAACCAAGGGCTCGTTGGAGGTGCGAACCAGCGAGCCGCTGCCGCCGTAACCCGTGGAGCTGGATGCGTTGGGAAAGATCAGGGCCGCGTCCGGACTGAGTGGGCTGCCACCGGTGGTGGAGATTCCCAAGGTGTTGCGGTTTCCGGCCCCCTCGGTGAGAAAATACACCCGGGCGGTGGAATCGGCATTGATTTTCAGCAGCGAAGCCCCCGACGAGATGGCCGCCAGATCGGCAACGGTGTGGGATTTGTATTCGGGCAGCACTTGCTTCACCGTGTCCAGCAGGCCTGGCAGGACGTTGGTTTGAAAGGTTTTGGCGGCGGCATCCGAACCTGCGATTTCCACCGGGCCCACGATGTTGAGGTTGTAAGGGCGGGCGGCGGATTGCACCGGGCTGGCGACTTGCGCATCAACCAGCAAATTGCAACCGAACCAAACCAACGATGTGATGATTTTTTTTGTGAACACGAAGGTCAAATCACCTGAAAATCGGCTGCTTGCAAATCAAATCCAATACGCGATCATGTAACAGATGCGGGTCGGCGCATGTAACGTCCCCGATGAAGCGCGTGTCACAGGACCGACTACAGGACGGAGGCTCGACCGGTGAACCAGTCAGCACGCAACCCGAACTGAGGCGGATCGATGTTTGCGACGCGGACGGGCGACTGGTGCAGTGCCGCGGCGGGCAAAGAGCCCACACCCGTGGCTCAATGCCGACGACGGCGCGTGAATCCGAGCAGGGCCAGGCAGGTGACCAAGGCACCGGTGGCAAGAGACGGCTCGGGAGCGCCGATGCCGGCGATGTGAGGAACGATGGAAGGAGTGATTTCAACGGCGATGACCACATCATTGAAGTCACGATCGCCACCTCCCTTCATGTCCTCGAATCCGATGATCAGGTAAGTGGAGCCATTGGCCGCCATGGTGACGGCGTGGATGAGCCCGTCCTGGTTCAAGCTTGAATTGGTGGAGTAGAAATCCTTGCCGCCAGTTGCACCGTAGGCAATGAGGAAGAAGTCCAGGGATGTTCCGGCCTTGATGGCCCCTAGGTTGACGAAGTCGCCCGGAGCCAAGGGTTCGGTGGCGGTGCGCACCAATGAGCCGCTGCCGCCGAAGCCCGTCGTGCTGGAGGCATTGGGAAAGATCAGGGCCGCGTCTGGACTGAGCGGCCCGCCGCCGGTGGTGGAGATGCCCAGGGTGTTCTGGTAGCCCGCTCCTTCAGTGAGAAAATACACCCGGGCGGTGGAATCCGAACTGAGGTGCAGCATCGCCGCACCCGACGCGAGGGTGGCAAGGTTCGCGACCGAATGGCCTTGATACTCAGGAAGCTTTTGCTTCACCGTGGCCAGCAGGCCGGGCAGCACGTTGGTTTGAAAATTCCTGGCGGCCGCGTCCGAACCCGCGACGTCGACGGGAGCCACGATATTCAAGTCGTATGGGCGGGCTGCCGATTGGACCGGGCTCACGTCTTGCGCGTGAGTGAGCAAAACGCAACCAAGCCAAATCAACGAAGCGACAGACAGTTTGAATTTCATTGCAACAGGCTTGTCCGCTCTCAATCGGGAATCAATTGTATTTATATACGCGATCATGGGTAAGCATTGCCGGAG
>JBAXBG010000123.1:0-11209 GCA_037142115.1 Verrucomicrobiota bacterium
GGTAACTCACGGCGCGGAGTGTAGGGATGGCGGCCGGTTTGTCATGGCCGAGTTTTGCGGAAGTGAAAAAACTTCGGCGGCTTTGGTTTCAAGAAAGTCTGGAATCCGCTCTGACGGATTGCAGGACCGGGGAATGTTGCTAGGGTGCGGGCGTATGGACGAGCGAGGCAAGGCGAACACGCGCTGGTATCAGAACTTCCGGTGGTTTGGGAAGGGGGATCTGTTGATCCTGCCGTTTCTCCTGTTCAGCCTGTTTCACAGCGGTTTTTTTGCCAAGGTGAAGCGCGGCCTGCGCGAAATCCTGGCCCCGGTGCCGGCGGGGGTGGCCGCCGACGAGGCGGACCTGCGCCGCCAGATCGAGGCGCGGTTGCGCGCCGAGATGGAGCTGGAGCTCGAGCGGCAGGTCGCGGCGATGCACAAGTCTGCGGCCGAATCCGCGGCCCAGCAAGCGGCTGACACGCTGCGCCGGGAGTTCGCCCGGGCGGCCGAGTTGGGATCGGTCACCGATGTCCGCAAACTGCGCTCGGGCATCCCCTTCAAAACCGAGGTGAAAACCGAAAAGGGCGGCATCGCCTCGCGCGAACGGGTCGACGATGCCAGCTACACCGCGTTCTATCAGCTCAAGCTGCGCCTGCCCACCCCCGCCAAAACCATCGCGGAACTGGAGGCCTCGATTCCCGCCCTGTCCAAGATCCTGCCGGGGCTGGCCGCCCTGATCGGGCAGGCCGAGGTCTCGGGCTGGTATGCCAGGCTGTATGCCGACAAGGTGGCGCGGGTGCGGCACGACGCGACTTCGCTCAACGAGCTGCTCACCAAGCACAATGTGTATGATTGCGAGACGATCCTGCAATTCCGCACGGCGGGTGGCCGGCCGGTGTTTTTCCTGCAGGCGGACATGGACGTGGTGTCCGACGGCTCGGATGGCGACCGCCTGCCGGTGATGCCCGAGGAGATCGTGAACTCCAGCAACTATCAGCCGTACACCAGCTACGGCTGGCCGAAGAAGACCCCAACCCCAAATCCCATGCTCGCCGGCTGGGAAAAACGCCTGGCCGGCGGGGAAAAGGAACTCGCCGACCGCGCCACCCCCGCCGAGCGGAAATCCTGGTTGAAAGACCGGATCAGTTTCCTGAAGCGCGGCATCGAGGATCTCAAGGGCCGCAGTTTCCTCATCGCCGAATACGACCCGTTTATCGTGATCCCGGTCAATATCCTCACCTCCAATGATCCGTTCGCGCCGAAAATCGGCGATTACGCGGTGGTCATCCATGGCGACACGCTCTATCCGGCCATCGTCGGCGACGGCGGCCCGACCTTCAAGGTCGGCGAGGGGTCGCTGCGCCTGGCCCGCGAACTCAACCCCAAGGCCACCCCCTTCAGCCGCCCGGTGTCGGACCTGAAAGTGGCCTATCTGGTTTTTCCGGGAACCCGCGAGCCCGACCGCGGCCCGCCCGACTATGAAAAAATGGGGAGGCGCTGCCATGAGTTGTTAGGCGAGCTCGGCGGCGAGGGCGAGGGCGTGCAACTCCACGCTTGGCAGGACACCCTGCCCAAACCCGCGCCGGCGCCGGTGCCGCCAGTCGCGCCGGAACCCGCGCCGGCATCGCCGCCGGAATGATCGATGGACCGCGAGTCTCCAGACTCGCATGCTTTAACGGTCCTTGACGGGCGAGTCTGGAGACTCGCGGTCCGCTCACGGCTCCTCCGCGAGCATCCGGCGCGTCCGCTCGCGCTTGAGCGCCCGCAGCACCCGCATCACCAGCAGGCCGCAGATCAGCGTGACGCCCAGTTCCATGACCGGCGCCGGCCCGCGCGGGTGGTCCCCGGCGACGAGCTTGAGCAAGTCCGGCAGGTTGCCCAGCCCGCGCGCCGCGCCTAACAACCCGAGGATTCCCGCGCCGATCAGGCCGTGCCACTGGGATTTGAGTGCGAACAAACCGCAGATGATGATTCCACCGCCCAGGGTGAGCGCGCCTTGCAAAAAGGCCAGTGCTTCGGGTCCTTGCAGCAGTCGCATCGCCGCCGCTCCGAGCGCCAGCACCGCCACCCCGCTGAGAAACACCTGAAATCGCATGGCCCGAGAGTGTCCCGTCGCGCGGCCGGGCGCAAGGGTAGATGGCGTCGGGGGGCAATCCCCCCAACGCGTTCTGACGAACGCGCCTACTTGACGAAACACCGCAACACCGTTCTTGCCTCTTCCCCGGTCCCTGCCTACACCCCGGGCATGCGGTTATTTGACACGCTGACCCGGACTGAACGCGACCTGCGCCCGATCGATGGCTCGACCTATCGGTTTTATTGTTGCGGGCCGACGGTTTACGGGCCGGCGCACATCGGGAATTTCCGCACCTTCGTGTTGCAGGACGTGCTGCGCCGCGCCCTCGAAACCGGCGGCACCCGCACCCTGCACGTCCGCAACATCACCGACGTGGACGACAAGACGATCCGCGACGCCCAAAAGGCCGGCCAGTCGCTCGTCGACTTCACCGCCGGCTGGACCGCGAAATTCCACGCCGACTGTGCCAAGCTCGGTTTGCTGCCGCCGCACATCGAACCGAGCGCCGTCGAGCACATCCCGCAGCAAATCGCGATCATCGAAAAGTTAGTCGCCAGCGGCAACGCCTACGCATCCGACGACGGCTCGGTCTATTTTCAGATTGCCTCGTTTCCCGGCTACGGCAAGCTCTCGCGGCTCGACCAACGCGAGCTGGATCTGGGCAAAACCCAGAACGCGCGCGCCAACGCCGACGAATACGAAAAGGACAGCGTGTCGGACTTCGTGCTGTGGAAGGCGCGCCGCCCGGAGGATGGCGACAACTTCTGGCCCTCGCCGTGGGGCGATGGCCGGCCCGGTTGGCACCTCGAGTGCTCGGCCATGATCCACACATACCTCGGCGATTCGTTCGACCTGCACTCCGGCGGAGTGGACCTGATTTTCCCCCACCATGAGAACGAGATCGCGCAGAGCGCCTGCGCCTGCGGCGGCCACTTCGCCGCCCACTGGTTCCACATCACCCACCTGTTAGTCGATGGCGGCAAGATGTCCAAGTCACTGGGCAACATGTACACGCTGGCGGATCTGGAAGCGCGCGGGGTCACGCCGATGGAGGTCCGCTACGTCCTGCTAGGCGGCCACTATCGGAAGTCGATGAACTTCACGCTTGATTCGCTCGCCGCGGCCCGCGAGGCGCTGGCCAAGCTGGCCAAGGGTGCCCGCACGCTGGCCGCCAACATGGGGCCCGACACGGTGCTGGATGCCGTGACGTTCGGGCCGTTCCAGGCCGCCTGGGACAGCCTCAACTCCGACCTCAACACGCCCGCCGCGCTCGGTGGCTTGTTCACCGGACTGCGCGAGGCGTCGCGGCTGACCGGCCCGGACGCCGCCGCCGCTCTCGCCGGGTTCAACCGGGTGCTGCGCGCGCTCGGGCTGACCCTGCCGGCCGAGGTGCCCGCCGAAGCCGCAGAAATCCCGGACGCGATCCGCACCCTGGCCGAAACCCGCTGGCAGGCGCGCCTGGCCAAACAGTGGGCGGAATCCGACACCTTGCGCGGCGAGCTCGCCGACCATGGGTGGCTGGTGAAGGACGGCAAGGACGGCTACACGCTGACGCCTGCATCGTGAGACGGGGTTGACAGGCCGGGCTGCGCTTCGCATCCTGCGCGGCGACATGTCCGATTTGCAACACTCCCCGCTGGAAAGCGCCCACCAGGCGCTCGGCGCACGCCTTGTCTCCTTTGCCGGTTGGAACATGCCGGTCCAATATGCATCGATCATCGCCGAACACACCGCCGTGCGCAGCAAGGCCGGCATTTTCGACATCTCCCACATGGGGCAGTTTCTCGTTAGTGGCCCGACCGCGGAAGCCTGGCTCAACCGGATGTTCACCAACAATATCTCCAAGCTGGCTCCGGGCCAGGGCCAATACACCTTGATGCTCAATGAGACCGGCGGTGTGATCGACGACCTCATCGCCTACCGCACCGGCCCCACCGAGTATTTCCTGGTGGTCAACGCCTCGATGATCGAGGAGGATTTTTTCTGGTTGGCCAGCCACCAGGATGAGCAAGTCATTCTCCGCAATGAAAGCCACCTGTGGGCCGGTATGGCCATCCAGGGACCGCACGCCGCCGCCATCTTCGCGACCGTTTGCCCCGAGGAACCCCTGCCCCCACGCAACGGCATCACCCTCACCGCCTCCGGGGCCATCGTCTGCCGCACCGGCTACACCGGCGAGGACGGCTTCGAGTTCTTCTGCCCCGCCGCCCAGGGCATCGCCTGCTGGGAAAAATTCCTCGCCGCCGGGGCCGTTCCCTGCGGGCTGGGCGCGCGCGACTCGCTGCGCCTCGAAATGGGCTACCCGCTCAATGGCAACGATCTATCACCCGCGCGCACTCCCATCGAAGCGGGCCTCGGGTTCTTCTGCGATCTCACCAAGCCGGACTTCGTCGGCCGCGACACCCTCGCCCGCCAGAAAACCGCAGGCCCCGCGATCAAGCTCACCGCCATCCAATACACCGACAAAGGCGCGCCACCCCGCGCCCACTACCCGGTCGCCAACGACGCCGGCGAAATCCTCGGCGAACTCTCCAGCGGCGTGCTCTCGCCCTCGCTCATGACTGGCATCGGCATGGCCTACCTCCCCGCCGAATACTCAACCCCCGGCACCCCGCTTCAGATCGAAGTGCGCGGCCGCCTTTACCCCGCCCAAGTGGTCAAAAAACCATTCTATAGAAAATAGACGCAAGACCCAAGACTTGAAGACGCAAGATTGGAAAGAGCGATTCATCTTCTCCCTGTTTCTTCTCTTGCGTCTTGGGTCTTGCAGTCTTGTGTCTCTCGCTCCGTTGCGTTTAACCAATATCCATCACCTTCTATCACCCCATGAACACCCCAACCGACCTCCGCTACTGCCTCTCCCACGAATGGGTCCGCCTTGATGGCGACATCGCCACCGTGGGAATTTCCGACCACGCCCAGGAAGAACTCACCGACGTCGTCTTCGTCGAACTCCCGGCCCTCGGCCGCGTGGTCGATGCCGGCGATCCGACCGCGGTGGTGGAATCCGTCAAGGCCGCCAGTGACATCTATGCGCCCGTCGCCGGCGAAGTCATTGAGGTCAACCCGGAGGTTGAAACCGACCCCGCGCTGGTCAACACCGATCCCTACGGCAAAGGCTGGATCTTCAAACTCCGCGTCAAGAACCTGGCCGAGGTCGCCGCGCTGATGGACGCCGCCGCCTATCAGGCGCAGATCTCGTAGCCGCATTCGTCAGAATGCGTCCCCGCCCGCGTGCTGTCACCAGCACGCCTACGTGCCGGTAGCCGCGTAGCCGCGTTCGTCAGAACGCGTCTTTGTTTGCCGGTAGGCGCGTTCGTCAGAACGCGTCCTTGTTTCCGTCACGGCTCGGTCACGCCCAGAATCTCCCTGGCTCGAACCAGGGCGTCGTCGAAGTGGGCGACGAGATTCGGCCGGCCGATGATGTCGACGAATCCGGCCTTGCGCAGCATGTCGAGGGGTTGGCGGTGGAGTCCGCTCAAGATCACGCTGCCGCCGTGTTTTTGCAGGCGCTCGACCACGCTCTCCAAGGCATTGAGGGCGGTGGCATCCATCGCGGAAACCAGGTGCAGGCGCAAAATCAACACGCGCGGCAGCTCGGACACCCGTTCGATGGCGTCCTCCATTTTTTCCGCCGCCCCGAACAGGAACGGCCCGAAGATCCGGTAGACCAAAACCCCGTCGGGGATGGTCTTGCCATTCATGAGCTGTTCGGGTGATTCCAGCATGTCGGTCTCGAACACCCGCGAGACCTCGGTGGTTTCCGAAACCCGTTTGATGAACAGAATCACCGCCAGCACCATCCCCACCTCCACCGCCACCACCAGGTCGAAGATCACGGTGAGGGCGAAGGTCGTCACCAGCACCACCGCATCGCTCAGGGGCATCAGCCGCAGGCGCTTGACTTCATGCCATTCGCCCATCCGCAACGCCACGAACACCAGCACCGCCGACATCGCCGCCATCGGCACATACACCGCCCAGCGCGCGAAGAGCATGATGATTCCTAACAGTGTTGCCGCATGCACCATGCCCGCCACTGGCGAGCGCCCGCCGTTGTTGACGTTGGCCGAGGTGCGGGCGATCGCCCCGGTGGCCGGCAGGCCGCCGAAAAACGGGCAGACGATGTTGGCAATGCCCTGTGCCACCAGCTCGGTGTTGCTGTCGTGGCGCTCGCTGGTCAAGCCGTCGGCCACCACCGCCGATAACAGCGACTCGATGGCCCCCAGCACCGCGATCGCCGTGGCCGGCCCGATCAGGTCGCGCACCATCGACCACTCAAACGCGGGCCAGGTAAAGCCGGGCAGGCCCGCCGGGATCGCGCCGCTGCCGAACTTCGAGCCGATGGTGGAAATCCCCAGGCTGTTCTGCCAGCCGCAGACTCCCACCACCACGGTCGCGCCGAGCATCGCCACGATCGAGCCGGGTATCCGCTTCAAGCCGAGGCGCGGCCATAACACAATGATTGCCAGACAGACGATTGCCAGCACCAGCGTGGGGCCGTTGATGTCCGCGAGGTGCTTGCTTAGCCAGTGCAGGCGTTCGAGAAAATCGCGCGGCGCGGGCTCGCTGGTATGGATGCCGAGGAAATCACCGGTCTGGGTGGCCATGATGGCCACCGCAATGCCGGTGGTGAAGCCGCTGGTCACCGGCCACGGGATGAATTTGATCAGCGAGCCCATTTTGGCCAGGCCCATGATCACCAGGATCCCCCCGGCCATCACCGTGGCTAACAACAAGCCGCCGTAGCCGTGGCGCTCGATGATGAGCAGAATGATCGGGATGAACGCGGCGGTCGGCCCGCCGATCTGCACCCGGCTGCCGCCCAGGGCGGAAATCAAAAAGCCGGCGATGATGGCGGTGAAAATCCCCAACGCCGGCGCGGGAAACGGCGTGGCCATCCCGGCGGGCACGCTGGCAATGCCCAAGGCGAGCGCCAGGGGCAGCGCGATCATCCCGACGGTCAGGCCGGCTAACAGGTCGTTGCCCAGCTCCGCGCGGCCGTATCTGCCATTGAACACCTCCAACAGCCGGGGCCTGAAGCGCATCCCCGCCAATAATTGTTTCCGTTCCTTCCCGTCCGTCATAAGCAACCTCCTGATGGGTAATCCGCCCTCCGCGGGCGCCGGAAAATGTTCGCTGCGGGCGTGCCGATCAAGTGAAATCAGGGGATTGAGCGAGCTTTCGGGGGTTTGGTGCCTTTCGTTGTTTGCAGCCGGCCATTTAGCGTTCAGAACCGTGGTGGAAACACTCCACCCCATCGCCATGCAAGCCGCCCGCACCGTCCCCGACTGCACCGCCATCCTGGTGGCGGCGGGATCCAGCCAGCGGATGGGCATGGACAAACTGTTATGGCCGCTGGCCGGCGTGCCGGTGCTGCGCCGCACCTTGGACGCGTTTCTGGCGGCGGACTCGATCGCCGCGGTGGTGGTGGTCTGCCCGGCGCGGCGCTGGGAGATGTTAGGGCGCCCCGGTTTTTCCAAGCCCGTGACCCGGGTGGACGGCGGCACCAGCCGCCAGGAGTCGGTGGCGTGCGGACTCGCCGCGCTCGATCCGGCCGCCTGCTGGGTGGCGGTGCATGACGGCGCGCGGCCGCTGGTGGCGGCGGCCGACATCGACCGCTGCGTGGCAGCGGCGCGGGCGCATGGCGCGGCGGCGCTGGCCCGTCGGGCCACCGAGACGATGCGGCGCGCCGATGCCGGGGACTTCAGCGCCGAGCTGGTGAGCCGGGACCACCTCTGGTGCATGGAAACCCCGCAGGTCTTCGAGGCCGCGCTGCTGCGCGACGCCTACCACGCGGTGGCCGCCCGCGGCTTGGTGGTGACCGACGAGGTGGCCGCGGTGCAAGCCGCCGGGGCGCGGGTGAAATTCGTCGAATCCCGCCATCCCAATCTGAAAATCACCACCCCGGCCGACCTCGCGCTGGCGGCGGCGCTGCTAACCGAACGATCATGAGTCAAGCAACCTACGAGTGGTGCCAACTGCCTAACGGCCCGCGCCTCGCGGTGGCCACCGTGGCGGATTCCGAGTGCGCCGCGCTCAGCATCCACGTGCCGGCGGGCAGCCGCGACGAGTCCGGGCTGCCGGCCGGGCTGGCGCATTTTGTCGAGCACATGGTGTTCAAGGGCACGGCGCGGCGCAGCGCGCGCGAGCTGAGTTTTGAAATCGAAAACGCGGGCGGCCAGCTCAATGCCTGCACCTCGGAGGACCAAACGGTTTACGACGGCCGCGGCGAGGCCGAATTGCTGCCGGTGCTCGCCGAGGTTCTGGCCGACATGGTCTGGCACGCGACCTTTCCCGAGTCTGAAATCCTGTTGGAACGCGAGGTCATCAGCGAGGAAATCACCATGTATCGCGAGTCGCCCGCCGACCACATCGGCGACCTGCTCTCGCGCGCGCTGTGGGGCGAACATCCGCTAGGCCAGCCGATCTCCGGCTCGCTGGAATCCATCGCGCGCATCGACCGCCAGGTGATGGTGGATTTTCGCGACCGCCATCATTTTCGCAACGATCTGGTGATAGCCGCGGCCGGGCCGTTCACGCTGGATGCGGTGCGGCAACTCATCGTGCCGCATTTGCCTGCCTGCTTTCATCCCGGAGCGCCGACCCTGCCGTTTGATAGGACCCAGCCCGGCGTGCCGAACGTGACCGACCGTCGCGACACCGATCAACTCCAGCTCGCGCTCGCCTGGCACACCCCGGGCCGCCACGCCGCCGCCCGCCACGCGCTGCGCCTGCTGAGCATGATGCTGGGCGAAACCGCCAGCTCGCGCTTGTTCCTGGAACTGCGCGAGGAGCGCGGGCTGTGCTATCAGATCGGCAGCGATGTCACGTTCTTCGATGAAACCGGTGCCTTTGAAATCAACGCCGGCCTCGACCCCGAGGCCCGCGAGGAAGCACTGGCCTGCATCCACCGCGAGATCGACGACCTCGTCAGCCACGGCCCTCAGCCGGGTGAAGTGGAGCGCGCCCAACGCCTGATGATCTCCCAAAGCAAGCTTGCCTTCGAGACCACCTCCGCCCACGCCTCATGGGCCGGCGAGGGCGTGCTGGATTTCGGCCGCATCGTGCCGCTCGACGAGTGGCGCCGCGACGTGCTCGCGGTCACCGCCGCCGACGTCCAGGCGGTCGCCCGCGAGGTTTTCCTCAACCACGCGCCCGCCATCGCCGAGATCGGCCCGCTGGAGGGTTAACCCTAGACGGGAAAATGAGAACCACTGATTTCACTGATTTTACTGATGATTAAGAAGTTACAGCGTCATGCGCGCTCACCTAAAAGGTGACTGTAGTATCAGTTAGTAAAAATCCAATTCTTTCAGTGAAATCAGTCTAAATCAGTACAATCAGTGGTAAAAAAGGCCGCATTACCTCATTCCATTTTCCCGTTTAGGTTAACACTCAGACGTACGGCCGGTAGGCGGGATGGAACAGGCTCTCGCGCACCGTGTCCTCGACCTCGTCGTCGGCCAACTCGATGGCGGCCAGGCCGGAATGGATTGCTTCCTTGGCGACGGCGGTGGCGATGATCACCGAGACCTCGCGGATCCGGGTGAGTGACGGATAGATCCGGCCGATGGCGAGGTCCTCCGGGGTCACCAGCTCGGCGAGGGTGCGGGCGGCCACCAGGAACATGCGTTCCGAAACCTCGGAGGCCTCGACCACCAGCGAGCCCAGGCCGACGCCGGGGAAGATATACACGTTGTTGCCCTGTCCGGGCACATAGGTCTGGCCCTTCCACTCGACTGGCGGGAACGGGCTGCCACTCGCGAAGAGCACCCGCCCGTCGGAGCAGCGATAGGCGGCTTCCGCGGTGCATTCGGCCTGCGAGGTCGGGTTGGACAGGGAGAAGATCACCGGCCGCTCGTTGAACGACGCCATGTGGGCGATGATTTCATCGGTGAACTGCGAGGCGATTCCCGAAACCCCGATCAGCACCGTCGGCCGCAGGATGTCCACCGCCTCGGCCAGGGTGGCCACCGGCGCGTGATCGTGGGCATACGCCAGCTTGTGGTGGGCGAGCGTGGCGGTCCGCTCGCTGACCACCAAGCCCTGCGAGTCGACAAACCAGCAGCACGCGCGCGCCTCGCCTTCGGTCAGGCCGGCCTGGATGGCGGCGGCGGTGAACAAATCGGCGATGCCGGTGCCCGCTTCGCCGGCCCCCAGGAACAGGAGTTTCTGCTCGGTGAGCGGCTTGCCGGTCACCCGCATGGCGGTGATCAGGCCGGCCAGGGCGACGGCTGCGGTGCCTTGGATGTCGTCATTGAAGCTGCAGATCCGTTGCTGATAGGTGTGGAGCAGGCGGAAGGCGTTGGTGTTGCCGAAGTCTTCCCACTGCAGCAGCGCGCGCGGGAACACCTGCTTGACCGCGGTGATGAACTCCTCGATGAACGCGTCGTATTCCTCGCCGCGTACCCGGCGCTGGACCAACCCCAGATAGGTCGGGCTGTGATGCAGTCCTTCGTTGTTGGTTCCCACGTCGAGAGTGATGGGCATGCAGTAGCCCGGGTGCAGCCCGGCGCACGACGCATAGAGCGCGAGCTTGCCCACCGAAATCCCCATGCCTAACACCCCCAGGTCGCCCAGCCCGAGGATCCGCTCGCCGTCGGTGACCACGATCATGCGCACGTCGGTCTGCGGCCAGTGGCGCAGGATCTCGGCGATGCGGCCGCGCTCGCGGATACTGATGAACATGCCGCGCGGGCTGCGGAAAATCGTCCCGTAGTCGAGGCAGGCCTGGCCGACGGTGGGGGTGTAGATGATCGGGATCATCTCCTCGGGATAGGCTTCCAGCAGTTTGAAAAACAGGGTTTCGTTGCGGTTCTGCAGCAGGGACAGGAAGACATACTTGTCCACCGGTTCGGGCTGGCGCTTGAAGTTGGCGTAAACCCGGGTCAATTGCTCCTCGAGGGTGAAGACCCGTGGCGGCAGCAGCCCGCGCAGGCCGAGCGCGTCGCGTTCCTCCTCGGAAAAGGCGGTGCCTTTGTTGAGCAGGGGATTGGCGAGCAGGGCGGAGCCGCGGAGCATCACGCTTCCACCAGTGGCTTTGAGGCTGGATGCCTTGCGAGTTGGAGAGGTCACGGCATGATCCTAGGCCTGCATCGCGCCAGACACAACGCACGTGTTTGGATATTACCCGCAGATCGTGTGGTGCGG
>JBAXBG010000124.1:0-11192 GCA_037142115.1 Verrucomicrobiota bacterium
GTCGTTGGCCATGCTGTCGACCATGGTTTTCGCCTGGCGGGCCGCGCGCAGTTCGGAGCGGCTGCGGTTCCAGGTGTCCATGGCCAGCGAGGTGATCGAGACCAGCACGCTCACAATAATAGTGGTGATGACCATGGCCACCAGCAGTTCGATCAACGTGAAGCCGCGTGGGTTAGTCTGGGACCGTTGGTGAGTCATCGCTGGGGTGGTGTGGGTGGGTTAGCGGCGGACCGCCAGATTGCGGGTGAACACCGGGTTTCTCGCGTTGGTGAAATAGGTCGCGAAGTTGTTGTCGAAATACGCCTTGGCCTTGGCCGGCACGCTGTAGAAGTCGGCGGCAAACGGGATCACCGCTTCCGGATACAGGGGCGTGCCATTGGCCGACGCATAGGCGGTCGTCCCTTGCAGGTCCTTAATGGTGCCGGACGTGCCGAGGGTCAGCGCGCCACCACTGAAGTAGAGTGGCGTGCATTTCACCAGATAGATGCCACCTTCGATGGCGGCAATATCCCCGGTGATTGCAGTATTAAACAACACATCGTTACTTTGCCGGACCATGGGGACCACGATGTAGTCCTGGCCGGCCAATTTGCCGCTGATGTTGACCATCGGGGGCAGCGTTCCGTCCGTGCGTTTGGCACTGAGGAGATCGCCGCGATATTGATAGATGAGCAGCGCGGTGGTGGCAGTTTTACATTGCTGGAGGCGGGTGAATGCCTTGTCAAAGCCGGTGGCCCCGGCTGGCATTCCGTCGCCGGCGCGCACGGTGACGAGTTCCTGTTCGAGGGTGGAGACGAGGCGGTCGGCGTCCTGGACGCTGATGGCCTGTTTGATGCCGGCGGCGGCGGGGGCGAAGACCATCATGAAGCCGGTGAGCAAGACCGCGAGCACGCCGATGGCGATGACGGTTTCGATCAGGGTGAAGCCGCGGGCGGTAGGAGTGCTTGAGACTTTCATGAACTTAAAATGGGTCGTTGGCTTTGAGTGCTTTGGGGCCACTGTCCCCCATTTGATCGGGGCTGCGGTAGACCGAGGTCCGGCCGTTGCCCCAAATCACGAAGCCGCCGAAGTCGCGCTTGGTCGAGGCGGTGACCTTAGGCGGGGCTTCTACAGAGGATTTGGTGAGATTCCTGGCACCGCCACCGATGATGAAACTCGCCCCGGGCGTGGTGCAGATTCCCTGGGTGTTGAACTGATAGATGTAGTAGCTGCCGGCATAGGCGGGCTTGGCGTTGGTCAAAGTCACGGGAGATGCAAGCGCAGCGTTATTGATGCTGTCCTTCTTGCTGTAAACTTTGCTGAAAAACGTTTGGTCCGGCAGGACGGCACCCCGGCTGCTAAGCACCCAACTGGGTGTGGCGACGCCAGTTTTCTCCGTGGCCGAGCCGTCAGCGTCGGTCGCTTCCACGGCGACAAGGATTCGCCGGAGGTCATCGGCAGGGTTGGAGGTGAGATGTTCAGCCACCAGCACGCAGGAGCGGAGGTTGCGGCCGATGGCGGTGGTGCGGGCCTCGTCAAATACGGCCTCGGCGGTGGCGACCCCGCTGGACACGCCCTTGCCGCTCATGCTGCTGATGCCGATCGAGCCGGCGGTCATCAAAACCGACATGATGGCAATGACGACGAGCATTTCCACCAGCGAGAACGCGGGCTTGTGGCCTTCGGAATCAGATTGCGAGTGGGTGGTTTGCATGGAGTTTGTATCTTATAGGCTCAAAGTGAGCGTGTTTGGCTGAGGCCGCAAGGGGAAATGTCAATACATCGCAGTTACGAGGGGCGGGTGTTTGCCGGATACCTGCCGTGGTGGGAGCCATTGATCCACAGCCATGCGGGGCGCACCATGTCGCGCACGTCGGTGCGGGTTGCCTGCCAGCCGAGGAGTTGCTTGGCCAGCGTGGGATCGGCCACCAGCGAGTCGGGGTCGCCGGGGCGGCGCGGGCCGAATTTGACGGGCACGGATTTGCCGGTGACCTCCTCGACGGCGGTGATGATTTGCCTGACCGAGACGCCGACGCCGGTGCCGAGGTTGCAGCGGACCGACTGGCCGCCGGCGGCGAGATGATCGAGGGCTCGGGCGTGGGCGTCGGCCAGGTCTTCGACATGGATGTAATCGCGGATGCAGGTGCCGTCGGGGGTGGCGTAATCGGTGCCAAACACTTCCAGATAGTCGATTTCGCCGGTGACGGCCATCATCACCCGCGGGATCAGGTGGGTTTCGGGGTTGTGGTCTTCACCGATGCGGCCGTCGGCCGAGCTGCCGCTGGCGTTGAAATAGCGAAGGCAGGCGCTGCGCAGGCCCCAGGCCTGGTCGCAATCCTTGAGGATCCACTCGACCATCAGCTTGCTGCGGCCGTAGGAATTGATGGGATTCTGCGGGTTGGTCTCGGTGAGCGGGAGTTGCTCGGGCACGCCATAGGTGGCGCAGGTGGAGGAGAACACGAACACCTTGCAGCCGAATTCCTGCATCACCTGCAGCAGCTTGATCGGCTCGGCGGTGTTGTTTTGATAGTATTTGAGCGGATTGGTGACGGACTCCCCGACGTAGGCGAAGGCGGCAAAGTGAATCACCGCGCCGAAGGCATGCTTTGCGAACAACGACCGGACCAGCGTTTGGTCGCCCACATCGCCCACGACCAGTTCGACGCCGGGATCGAGGATCGCCTGCTCGTGGCCGAAGACCAGGTTGTCGAGCACCACGATCTTGCGTCCTTGGCTGGCGAGGAGGCGGACGGTGTGGGAGCCAATGTAGCCGGCTCCCCCGGTGATGAGAATCGGTGCGTTCGGTGCGGTCATAAGTGTCTGAGGCATCCAATCGGAGAATGCCCGAGGCTGTCAACCATGGCCGCCATGCGCGGTGAAAGTTTTCGTGAGAATCGGCTCGAATAAATTCCTGGCGGGTGTTGTCTTACTCGTATGCAGACACCTCTTCGTCATTGGGCAACCGCCGCAGTAGGAGCTGCGGTGGCACTTGCGTTCGCTTCCTGCGCCTACGACCCGTATTATTCGTCTGGCGGTGGCTATTACGGTGCCAGCTATGGCGACGGCTATGGCTATGGCGGCAGCAATTTCACGACCTCGTTTTTCGTGGCCACGGGCGATCCGCGCTGGGGCTATGACCCCTATTGTTACAGCTATTACGATTACCAGCGCCGCTGCTACTACGATCCCTACCTGAATGGATACTACCCGATGGGGTTTCGTCCGGCGGTGGTGTTCGGCGTGCCGCATCCTTACGGGTGGCGTCCCGGTCGCGGCTATATCTCGCCGCCGCACAATGTGAATTACGGAATTGCAGTCAATTACCGCGACCGTGAATCCGCATACCGGAATTCCAACTACGGCTGGTCGCATCAAGTCCGCACCCAACCGGCGGCTTCGGGTTATGCCGCGCGCAACAACAGCTACCCGCAGTCAAATCAGTCCGCCTACAGCGGCAATTACGCCCGCACCCAACCGGCGGCTTCGGGTTATGCCGCGCGCAACAACAGCTACCCGCAGTCAAATCAGTCCGCCTACAGCGGCAATTACGCCCGCACCTACGGCCAAGGACGCTCGCCCGGTCCCAGCGGCAATTACGCCCGAACTAACGAACCAAGCCGCCCGGACGGCCGCGGCGGCAATTACGGCCGGACCTATGAGCAAGGGCGCGCCGCGGCCAGCGCAAGTCCATCGTCCAGCAATTACGTGCCCTCGCGCCAAGCGGCCGGCAATTCCCAGCCTCAAAACGAGCCCCGCCACGGGTATCCCCAAGGTCGGACTCCTGGCACCCGCGAGTCGAGTTCCAGCCAGCCGGCCGCAGGTTACAGCCGCCCGGCAGCGGACAGCCCGCAACGTCAATTCCAACAGCAATCGCGCCAACCGCAGCCGCAGCCGGCCCGCCAGCCGCAGCCGCAGCCGCAGCCGTCCCGCGGCGATGGCGATCCCAAGCATCGGCGGGATGCCGGTGCCGCGCAATAGCGATCCGACGAGTCTGTGCCGGACCGCGAGTCTCCAGACTCGCCAGCCAAGAAAAGTAAAAGAGCGCGAGTCTGGAGACTCGCGGTCCTTCCGAACGCTTCGGGAGGCGGTCAAGAGGCCTCGCGCCGCGCCCGGGCGCGGTGCAGGTGCCGCAACGTGGCTGGCGCGCGCAACAACCCGCGGCCGTAAAGCCAGCCCGCCAAGCCGCCGCCCAGGTGGCAGGCGTGGCCGATTTGAAACCACCCGCCCAGACCGCGGGCGCTGAGCCACTGGCCCAGCCGGCACGCCCCGGGCACGCCCAGAGCCGGGTTGAGCAAGGTCAGGATCAGTGCCGCCAGCAGGAGTCCCAGCCCCAGGCTGCGGCCTGAAACCGGCAAGGGCAGCATCCGCGATTGCGGCGAGAGCGTGGTGGCTAACAGCAGCAGCGCCATGCACCCGCCCGACAGCCCGACTAGCAGGCCGGAGCCCAGCAGCAGGTGGCACAAGCCGCCGCCCACCACGCCGGCCAGGGTGGTCAGCCACATCGTGCGCCCGCCCGTGATGTGCTCGATGCGCGCGCCGATGAGCAGCACCAGCAAGGCGTTGATGGCCGCATGCCACCACGACCCGTGGACCAGGCCGTAACTCGCGATCTGCCAGATATGGCCGGATAGAAACCCGGCGCGGCTCAGCCCCAGGCTGACAAACCAGCCCGGGATGCCGTCCGGTCCGCCCGCGCCGGCCAGCAGCGTCTGGGTGCCCAGCACCAAGCCGACCCACAGCCACGATGCTGGCGCGTAGCGGAGTTGGCGCAGGGATGCGGCGGCGCTCACTCGACGACGCGCGCCTTGGGTTCGCGGACGACGGTGTTGGAGCCACCGGCGCAGGTGACGAAGGGCCCGCCTTCCAGCGGGGCGACGCCGCTGAAGGCGACATCGGGCATTTCGGACGGCCGGCCAGCCAGCGGGAAGTCCTTGCGCAGCGGGAAAAACGGATAGCCCTCCCACATCAGGATGCGTTTCAAGTTCGGATGGTTGGCAAAGGGAATGCCCATCATGTCCCAGACCTCGCGCTCATGCCAGTCGGCACCGCCCCACAGGTCGGTGGCCGATGGCACCGGCACGTCCTCGGCCACCTTGGCCTTGATGCGCAGGCGTTTGGCATCGTCCACGCTGGCGATGACATAGGCGATTTCAAAGCGCGGGTCCTCGCCGAAATGGTCGACGCTGGAGATATCGAGCACCATTTCGTAGGCGAGGGCGTTGCGGCAATGAGCCAACACCGCGTGCAGGCTATCGAGAGCCACGTGCAGGGTTAGTTCGTCGCGGAACTCGACGGTTGCTAGAATTTGGGCGCCGAAGGTATCACGGAGCACGGTCACATCGGAGGCGGAGGACATGGCAAGAAAATGAGATCAGGAGATTCCGTCGAAAAAGGCTTTCTTCTGGGCCATGGTGGACTCCTCGCGGTCGATTTTCCGTTGGAGTTCCATGAGGCCTTCGATCAAGGCTTCCGGCCGCGGCGGGCAGCCGGAAATATACACGTCCACCGGGATCAGTTGGTCGATGCCCTGCAGCACCGCGTAGCTGCGATACATGCCACCGCTCGACGCGCAGGCCCCCATCGCGATGCACCATTTTGGCTCGGGCATTTGGTCCCAGATGCGTTTGACGGCCAGCGCCATCTTGTAGGTCACCGTGCCCGACACGATCAGCACATCGGCTTGCCGCGGGGAAAAGCGCATCACCTCCATGCCGAAGCGCGAGATGTCGAAGCGGCTCGAGGCCGTGGCCATCAGCTCGATGGCGCAACAGGCCAGCCCCATGGGCATCGGCCAGAGCGAGTTTTTGCGCATCCAATTGATGGCGGCATCCACCCGGGTCAGAATCATGTTGCCTTCGATTTTCGAATCGTAGGCCGTGTTAACGGTGGTAGGGGAAGGACTGGCCATGGTGCTCGGCGGCTGCGGGCGACTTTGTCTGCGCCTCCGCCATCGCTCAAGCGGATTGTGAAAAATGTATTTAAAAACAACCCTTGAGCATCCGACCGACCTGATGTATTCACCAACGTATGACAACAGTCCTGACCATACGACTTGATCCTGATCTACTGTGCAGGGCCGAGGCACGGGCAGCCAAGATGGGGCTGGACCGGGCGAAATACGTGCGGGGATTGATTGTGGAAGATCTGGCCAACGGCGGGGCGGTGCTCACGCGCAATTTCGCTTCCGAAGACCTGGCGGGGATGTATGAAGGTAGCGGCCAGGCGGCGACCAACACGGCAGTGCGCAGGCGTTTGCAAGAACGCGCCGCCACCAGCAAGCCATGAAGGAAATCGCTGATACCGGCCTGATTGTGGCACTGCTCGCTCGTAACGATCCCTATCATTGCTGGGCTCTGGCAGCCTTCCGGGCCCATTCTCCGTTTCTCACCTGTGACGCTGTGCTGGCCGAGGCCGCCAGTTTTTTTCCCGATCCGGTGGGGATTTTGCGACTTGTTTCACGCGGGGATTTAATCCTCGACCCGGCTTTTGTCCTTTCTTTGGAATTGCCGCGGGTCTTGGCGTTGGCCACCACCTATGCGGACCGTCCGATGGACTTGGCTGATGCCTGTGTGGTGCGCATGGCGGAACTCACGCCGCGTTGTCGGGTTTGGACCGTGGATCGCGGCGACTTCGCCACCTACCGTCGGCAGGGGCGTCAGGCCATTCCCTGCGAGTTCCCGCCGCAACGATGACCGGTCCCCCGGGTTGCCTGGGTAGGGCGTGGGATGAGAGTTTTTATTTTCGCGTGCGATTGTGAAAAATCTCACGGTGCATTTCCCGCTTGGCCCGCCCGCCCTCAGCAGCCATGAAGGGGGCGCACCCGGTCCGCCGCGCCGCTGCGCCACCCCATGATCGAAGTCCACCAACTTTCCAAACGCTACGCCCGCCACGAAGCGGTGCGTGAGATCTCGTTCTCGGTCAAACGCGGCGAAATCGTCGGTTTCCTCGGGCCCAATGGCGCGGGCAAAACCACCACGCTGCGCATGCTCACCGGGTATTTGCCGCCCACCTCGGGCACCGCGCGCATTGCCGGCTTCGATATCTCGCGCCAATCGCTCGAAGCCCGCCGGAAAATCGGCTACATGCCGGAGAATGTCCCGCTTTATGAGGACATGCGGGTCAGGGAATATCTCAAGTTTCGCGCCCAAATCAAGGGACTCGACCGCGGCGACACCCGCCGCCGGGTTGGCAAGGTGCTCGACACCTGCGGGCTGCTGGCCGTTCACCGCAAGATGATCAAAACGCTGTCCAAAGGCTTCCGGCAGCGCGTCGGCCTGGCCGACGCCCTGGTCCACGATCCGGAATTGTTGATTCTGGACGAACCGACCAACGGCCTCGATCCCAACCAGATCCGCCAGATCCGCGAGTTGATCCGCCACCTTGGGCAATCCCACACGGTGCTCATTTCGACCCACATCCTCCACGAGGTGGAAATGACCTGCAACCGCGTCATCATCATTGATAGCGGCAAAATCAAAGCGGCCGACACCCCGGCCCAGCTCATTCAGCGGATGCGTGCCGCCGGCCGCATCCACGTGGAAATCCAAGCCGATTCCGCCACCGCTGCCGCCGCTCTCAACCGCCTCGAACACGTCAAAAAAGTCACCCCGGAGTCGTTGGAGGATGGTTGGACCCGCTGCACGGTGTGGGTGGATTCCGGGGCCGATGCCCGCGAGTCGATTTCGCGCCTGGCCGCCCAATTCGGCTGGCCGCTGCGCTCGCTGTTCTGCCACGTGGCGACCCTCGAAGATGTTTTCGTCGAGCTCACCCGCAAGGATTGAGCCGACTCGAAAATTTCCGGTTAGCAGGAGGACAGCCATCCTGCCCGTCTTGAACGACGGGCTTCCAGCCTGTCGGATCCATTGGCCCCGGGAGCGCCAACTCGTAGGCGCGCTGGTGACTGCGCGCGGTCTTTCCGCGTTCTCACGAACGCGGCCACGATGGGGATTTTGTGGATTTGCCGTTGACTCGGCTGGTGGATCTCGGCTTATTGCGAGCCGGTCTCAATAAGCGAGACGCGATCCAACCGTAACCACCCTCATCCACCCCATGAAAACATCCCGCTACCCGGTGGACGTGCTCAGCGGGCAGATCCTGCCGGCCATGGCGCGCAAAGCCAAACTCGCGCCCGGCGACGCGCAGGCGGTGCACGCCTATCTGCTGGCGGCGCGCCAATTGCCGGAGCCGCCAGGAATCCGTTAGTCCGGTTTGACCTATCAAGGGAAATGAGTGAGAAATCAGTACAATCAGTGGTTTGAAAAAGCCGCATGCCCTTCCCGTTTTCCTAAGAGGTTTGGGGCCAAGACATCCTGCGCCCCCCGATTCGGCCTCACTTCACCGGGGTGTCGAGCATCCATTGGATGGCCATGTCAAACTCGGAGAGGAAGCGTTCGCCGGCGCGGCCCATGTCATGGGGAACACCGGGGATTTTCACCAGCTTGTGGGGCGTCTTCGCGCTGAGCGAGTCGAGCCATTTGGCATCATCCAACGGGTCGAGGGCGGCGGAAAACTCGGCGATGCGCACCCCGTGCAGGGTGGGGGCCAGCGCCGCCAGGGAGAAGGAATCCGGGCCGGTGGCGGTCAGTCCTAGCAGATCTTTGCGGGTGATGCCGTAGCGGCTGCGGTCACCGGGGGCGACGGCGAGAACGCCGAGGAGATGTTTGGGACGGTGCGGGCTGGCTGCGGCGGCCACCGCCCATTCCGCGCCAGTGGACCAGCCGGTAAACCACACCGGACAGTTGTCGGGGAGCTTGGCCCGTTTTCTGACCGCATCCACGGCGGCGTTGAAGGCTTCGGCGAGTTGGGCTTGGTTGAACTTCCGGGTGTCGGCGAATTTCCGGCAATCCCAGCCGCCGACAGCATAGCCGACGGCCGCGGCATGCTGTGCGACGGGTTCCTCCCATTGTTTCGACCAACCGCCGTCGCCGGTGGCGACGATGAGGATGCCTTTGGGGTGAGGGGCCGCGTAGTAGCTGGTTTGGAAGGTGCCGGTGGTGAGCGTCAGTGGCAGGACTTCGGCGGTGTTGCTGGTGTATCCGCGCGGCATGAAGACGTGGATCATGAACCAGCCGATGGGGATGAGCAGCAGGATTTGGAGCGCAAGGAGCGAGCGGCGCAGCCACACTCGGTGGGATGGGGTCATGGCGTGATCGGGGATGTCGAAGCCGCAGGGGAGGCCGGTTCCAGGCGCGGTTTCGGGGTTCGCAACGATGGCTTACCGATGAGCGTGGTGATGTCAAGGATGACGGCGGGTAAATCCCAGGCTTTGGACAGGGCGAGGTAACGCGGTTGCCACAGCGGCTGGAATTTGCTTTTCCAGGCGCGCAGGCCGTTGAAGTTGTAAAACGCCTCGCCGCGCTCGTAAATCAAGCCGCCGATGCGGTTCCACAGTGGCGAGAACTGGCGGGCCTCCAAGCCGGACAAGGGGGCCATCCCGAGGTCGAACCAAGCGTATCCTTGCGCCTTGCCCCACAGCATCAAGCTCACAAACAGGCAGTCCATCACCCCGTTGGGCGCGTCGGGCAGATGGCGCATCAGGTCGGTGGACAACTCGTCCTTGCCGTTGCCCGGCCAGACGTTGCCAAACGCGACCACCTGGCCCGCGATGATCAGCACGGCCACCGGCAGCCGGCACAGATAGGCCTCCTCGAAGCGTCCTAACGAGAAACCCTTTTCCGTGGCCTGATGGTGGGCCAGCCAGGCGTCGGAGATCGCCCGCAGTTCGCCGATGCGCGCGGCCACTTCCGCAGGCTGCCAGATTTCAAACTGCCAGCCCTCGCGCTCCATGCGGTTCATGACCTTGCGGAATTTCTTCAGCCCCGAGGACGCCAGGTCGAACTCCGCGAGCGGAACCATCGCCTCCTCGCCGAGCTTGAACACGCGCAGCCCCATCTCCACGCAGGTCGGAATCATCGCCGCCCCAACCTGATAGAACGCGACCCGCATGCCCTCGTCCTGCGCTTGCTCGGCAAAGCGCCAGTAGAGCCCCTCGAATTTCTCCTCGTCGCCCACCGCGTCGGCCAGCGCCACCCGGGTCCGGCCCTGGTCGCCATACATCAGGAACGCGCTCTGCTCATAGTTGAACAGGAAGCGCTTGTCGCCCACCAGCGCCAGCGCGCTGCTGCAGCGCGACGTGCCGGCCACCATTTCCGCGATTTTATCGAAATCCGGTGGCGGGGCGGTGGCTCGTGGCGGGGCCGGCCGCAGCCACTGGGTGAGCGCGACGAAGATCAGGATGAACGCGCTGCCCGCCATCCCGCGCAACAGCCGCGCGGTGTCGTTCTCAAACGAATACTGCCACCACAGGTCGGCTTCGTAGCCGACGTGGCGGCTGGTGTAAAAGCCGAACCACATCGTCAAGCCGACGATCGAGAGGATCAGGGCCCACCACTGCGGGGTGAAGCGCCGGGTCCAGATGTGGGCATGCCGATAGAACTTGGACCGGAACGGCAGCAAGGCCCCCAGAAACACGCACAACACCAGCGCTTCCTCCCAATCAAAGCCTTTCAGCAGCGAGAAAATCACCCCGCCGCCGGCCATCACCACCGCGATCCACCACGCGGCATGGACCCGCCGCAGCAGGCCGTTGGCCACCACGATCATGACCGCCCCGACGATGCTGGACAGAAAATGCGAGGCTTCCACGAATGGCAGCGGAACGCACGCCTCTAGCAACTCGCGGCGCGCCGAGGACATCGGCGAGTTGGCCGAGAGCATCAGCACGAAGCCGCCGGCCAGCGCGCTCATGCCCGCCAGTCGCGGCGCGATGGCCGACCACGCCCGGGCGGTGCCATCGACGGTGATTTGCGCCCAGTGGCGTTTGTGCCAGATTTCGCGGGCGGCCACCGCGGCCACCGCGATGACGAATGGAATCAGATAGTAAGTCAGCCGGTAGGCCAGCAGGGCACCGGCCAGCAGCGGGGTGGCAATCGTGCCCGCCGCCAATTTGCTGATCGAGAGCTCCATCACGCCCACCCCGCCGGGAACATGACTGGCCGCCCCCAGCGCCTGGCCGATGGCCGTGGCCGCCAGAAACGCCGGCGTGGAAATCGCCTGCGGCAGAAAAACCCGCAGCGCCAAACCCGCAAACAACCAATCCACCGCCGAGACCAGCGTGGCCACCACCAGGATCGGCCACGGCGGCAGGAAGGCCAGCGGCTTGCCGCGCCAACCGGTGGCCGAGAGCAGCGCCAGCGCCGCGCAGGAACTCAGCA
>JBAXBG010000125.1:0-11158 GCA_037142115.1 Verrucomicrobiota bacterium
GGGAGGTACGTAGTACCGCCTTCAGGCGGTCTTTTCTTACGTCGGAAGCGGGGGGGGCCGGGATGAAGAGTCCGCCTGAAGGCGGGACTACCTACGCTGGAATCAGCGTTCATGGGGAGGTACGTAGTACCGCCTTCAGGCGGTCTTTTCTTACGTCGGAAGCGGGGGGGGCCGGGATGAAGAGTCCGCCTGAAGGCGGGACTACCTACGCTGGAATCAGCGTTCATGGGGAGGTACGTAGTACCGCCTTCAGGCGGTCTTTTCTTACGTCGGAAGCGGGGTTCTCGGGGAGGTATGGCATACCGCCTTCAGGCGAAGGCTGCCAGCGGCCGGATCAGGTTGGTGGGCAGCGGGAACACCCGCTCGAAGATCCCGGGGGCCAGCTCCTGGGACTGGGCGTAGGCGTCGCGGAGCATTTCGAGCTTGGCGTCGAGGTTGTCGAGGTAATGCAGGGCGAACGCCTCCGGGGTGCGCGGCAGCACCGGCGAGCCGAACTCATACTCGCCGTGGTGGCTGCCGATGAGGTGCAGGAGGTGCAGGCGGGTTTCCTCGGCGGCGGGCTTGAGCTCGGCCCAGGCGGCGGCCTCCGGCGACTCCAGCAGTTTGCGCCAGAGCGAGTTGACCAGCTCGATGCCGAGCGGGATGTGCCCTAACATTTCGCCGTGGGCGCTGAGGATCTGGGTGAAGCCGTGTTCCGGATAGGAATTCTCCCACAGCTTGCCGCAGTCGTGCAACAACACGCCGGTGAGCAGCAGGTCGCGGTTGAGTTCGGGATAGACCGGGCACAGCGCGGCGGCGGCGCGCATCATCTGTGAGACGTGCTCGACCAGGCCGCCGCGGCGGGCGTGGTGGTTGCGCTTGGCGGCGGCGGTGCGGCGGAAGCGCTCGCCCATCTGGGAGAAAAACTGCTGGCAGAGCGCGTGCAGGCGCGGATCGGTGATCGATTGGCAGAGCTGTTGGATGGCGGTGTAGTCGCGGTCCTGTTTGGCGCGGATCACCGGATCGCCGGCATAGAACGAGTCCAGCGCGCCGCTGTCGGGCTGATGGAACGCGAGATCGCGCGATTCGATGCCGTAGGAGGTTTGGGTCCAGTGGCCTTCGAGGCGGAAGACGGCGGCCTCGGTGAGGGCGTCGGCTTGCTGATAGAGCGGCGAGTCCGACCAGATCTTGAGGTGGAAGTTGCCGCTGGAATCGGCGAACACGAGCTCGAGGTAGGGTTTGTCGGCTTTGGTTTTGCGGGTGGTGCGCGACTGGAGCTGGGCGTGAACGGCGGCCACGACCGGGGTTTCTCCCGCTTGCTGCTTGAGGGCGGCGATGGTGATCGGAGTCATAGGGGTCAGAAATCCAGGTAGATCTCGGTGCGGCGGTTGGCGCGGCGCCCGGCCGGGTTGTCGGCGCCGGATTCCGTGAGGTTGGGGCGGCGCGGCTGGCTGGCTCCCTTGGCGACGGTGACGATCTGGCCCGCCGTCACGCCCGTCTGGATCAGGAAATCCCTGACCACATCGGCGCGGCGCGAGGACAGGCCGTGGTTGTAGGGGTCGGTTCCCAGGGCATCGGTGTGGCCGCTGAGGGTGAGCTTCTTGCCGGGGTCGGCGCGCAGGATGCGCGCGACGATTTCGAGTTGGCGGCAGGTGCGCGGGTTCATCTGGTCTTCGTCGAACTCAAAATACAGCGCGAGGGTGTCCCCTCCGGCAGGGTTTTTGACCAGCGGCGAATAATAGGCATCCCCGCCGGCAAAACGTCGCGCGTAATCGGCGAGCAGTTGGTCGAGGTTGATTTCAGAGACCAAGCCATGAGCCGGAGCGGGAGGTTGTTTGAGGGTCAGCGAGAACTGGGCGCTTTGCGAGCCGTCCACGGTTTCGACGTTGGCGAGGTAACCCGCGCTGTCCTGGCGCTGGAACATCGTGCGCAGCGGCTTGAATTTCCGCAGGCGGTAGCCACCATCTTCAAACAGGATGCACAGCCCCGCGATCTTGGTGTCGGAAACCGTTGCCGGATCGACCAAGCGGCGGGCCTGCTCAAAGTCTTGTTTGAGAACGGCCTGGAGAAAGGTGTCGGCCACCCCGAGCAGGTCGGCCAGGCCCTGCTGGACCAGCGGTTCGCCGGCTGCGGGCGGCAGGGTGATTTTGTCGACGCGCCATTTTTGGCCATCGCGCCGGAGGTCGAGGAAGATCCGGTTGCGTCCCGGTTCCAGGCCATCCAGGTCGAGCGCCCAGCGGGTGCGGCCATTGAGTTCGAGTTCGCCGATCTCGCGGATGCCATCCTGCGCTCGCAGGCGGAGGTGGGCGGCGGCCATCGCCTTGAGGCGTTCGGCGGTTGGCGGGTCGATGGCGTCTTTGCCGAGCAAGCGTTCGAGTGCCGCCAGATCGCCGGTTTCGAGGGCTTTGGCGATCCGGTTGACGAGTTCGGCGGGATCGGCGGCGGCGCTTCCGGCATCCGGGGTCGTGGGAATGGCCGGCGGCTTGGATGGAATTTGCGGCACGGTCGGGTCCGCCGCGGAATCGCGCGGTGCCAGCGGCTGGACCTGGGTGCTTGGGGTCTTGCCGGTGGCAGGAGATGCCCCGTCGGACCCGCCCCGTCCCGGGTGCACGATGAGCAGCACGAGCGCCGAGAGCGCCAGCACGGCGGCCAGCCCGAGAAAGAAATAGGGGAGTTTAGAGCGTTGCATGATGGGATTGGTATCGGTTGTAAAATGGAGCGCTGGCTTCAGCCGGCGAAGCTGGCCGACTGAGGCCGCCGCTCCGTAGTCGAGCGGTGATGTGAAGCGGGAGGTTCATTTCTGGTGGGGCAGAGCTGGCAAGGTGACGAGCAGGGCTTGCCCGTCGCGGATCAATTGCAGCCGGGTATCCTGAACTGCGGCGGAAGCGGCCAGATGCAGGAAAAACTCGTTGGCGCTGCCGATCGGCGCGTTGTTGACCGCCAGGATCAGGTCGCCCGCCTGGATCAGGTCGGCGGCATGACCAGCGGCCGCAACACCCGTCACCACCACCCCGCGAAAGCCTTGCAGACGCTCGGTCACGGCCAGATCGCGGACATCAATGCCCAGCAGTTGCAGCACTTCCTCGGGATCGCGCGCGCGTCCCGGGGGGGTGGTCCCTGGCGGGACCTTGGCGGGAGACTCGGCCGCCCCGCTTTCGGCGATGGTGGCTTTGAGTTCCAGTATCGTGCCATTGCGCCAAACCCCCAGCGTCACCGCCGCACCAATGTGGGTGGTTTGAACCCGCGCAAACAATTGGGCGGCGGAGCGGATCGCTTCGCCATTTAACGACACGATGATGTCCATCGGTTGCAGCCCGGCGGCTTGGGCGGGTGAGCCCGGCGCGATGCCGATGACTGCGCTGCCCTCGCTCCCGCCATAGCCCAGCGTGGCGCGGACGGTCGCATCCAAGTCGCGCATTTGCACACCCAGCACGCCGCGGATTGGCCGGCCGCGTTCCAGAATCTGCATCAAGGCATCCTTCACATCGTTGGCTGGCAGCGAGAAGCCGACCCCTTGAAAGCCCGGGTTTTGTTTGTCCTGGGAGAAGATCGCAACATTGATGCCGATGATCTCGCCGCGCAGATTGACCAGCGGTCCGCCAGAGTTGCCGGGGTTGATGGCGGCGTCGGTCTGGAACAAATCGCGCTGGCTGTCGGAGAGCGAGCGCTCCTTGGCCGAGATGATGCCATGGGTCACCGTTTCGCCGAGGCCGAACGGATTGCCCACCGCAAACACGATCTGCCCCACCTGCGCTTGCGCCGAATCGCCGAATTTCAGCGGCGTGAACGACTCGTCGGCGTCGATCTTGAGCACCGCGATGTCCAGCAGCGTGTCCTCACCGACGAGATGCGCCGGATGGGTTTTGCCACCGTGCAGGGTGACCTGGATTTTTTGCTGGCCGGCGATCACATGATGATTGGTGATCACATGACCTTCCCGGGTGACGATCACCCCGGACCCCTGCCCCTGGGTGGGAAAGCGCCGCACTTGGGTGCGCCCCCAAACGTCTTGTAGGCGCTCGGTCCTCACGCCCGCGGTGTCGATGCTCACCACTGAGGGCACCACCGCGCGGGTCAGGCTGGCATATTCCTCATTGAGTCGTGCCAGCAACTCGACCTCTTGGAGATTGATCGGTGCTGCCGCCGGCAAGGTGAACGCTTCCGGGCGGAACGACTCCGCACTTTTGGTCAGACCCGGCAGCCAATCCCGCAAATGGCCGCCGGCACGGCAGGTCCGCAACCCCGCTACCGCTACAAAAGCAGTGCAGAAAATAGCGACCAGTGCCATGAGACGGCGGAAAGCAAGATGCATGGGCGGAGCGGCGCGGGGTGACGCCTTGCATGATGCCCCGCTGTCCCGAATTTCCAAGCCCCGAAACACGCCGCCTCCGGCAGGCGGAGATTTTCACTCTTCCTGCTTGGTCTGGGGCGCTGGATTTGCAATCACTTGCGCCATGCGAATCCTGGCCATCCTGATGGTTGCTGCGCTCACCGCTTCTGCCGCCCGTTCCCAAACGCTCTCTGCCGCCGATCGTGAAGCACTGTTGGAAAACCTGGAAAAACTGCGCGATGTGGCCACTTCCAAAGTGGATGCCCGGTTCCGCATCGCCGTGGCCGCCTATCGCGACGCCATGACTAGCGATGACGCCACCCTCGAGTTGTATGTGAAGTGCATCGAAAAGACGAACTTCATCGACCAACAAAAGAAAACCAGCGAGTTTCTGGAGTGGAAACACAAGGATGACGTTAAGGCACAACTGGCGGATACCGCGTTCCGCCTCGCGCTCCATTACCAACTCCGCTGGCTGCTCCTCACGCTTCAGGCATCCTCTGAAAAGGCCAACCCCAAAGTACTCGCGACCGAGGCTCAGGAGTTGGTGGATGCCCTGTTCCGGGATGCCGACAAACTCGCAGGTCAGGAAAAACTGCTCCAAGTGCCCGTGACCTCGTCGGAATTCGCCAAGGCCTACGAGATCGGCGACCTCAAAAAAGACAAGTGGCCCCTGTCTCCGATCAATCTGGAGGAAATTTACGGCTCGATTGTGTTGCCGCCGCTGCGTACCCCGACCCGGTTGGCTGCCTTGCGCGCCTCCTGGATCAAACGCATCCAACAGGAAGGCATCAAGGTCGAAGTCTGGTCCGGCACCACCACCAAAGCGCCCTCGGTGAAGGGCAATAAGGCCAAGCCCGAGCACCGGGTCAGCGCGGCGTCTGATGCCAAGAACCTGGAACATGATAAGTTTGTTGCCGAGCGGCAGCCGGAGCTGCAGTGGCAGATGGAGGTCGACCTGTTCCGCAATGGCGACGAAAGCGCGTCGGCCCTGCGCATGCTCGCCCACCTCGAAAAGCACATCACCCACAAGTCCGCCCGCAAATGGGCCGAGGAATTCAGAAACCTCCTCAGTCCTCAGCCGGCCACCACCCCGGCCACCACACCGGCCACCACCCCGGTCGAAACGTCCCCCGGGTGAGGCCTCTCTCAGGACTCGCCCCTAAGCGGTGAACGGGAGTGGCTGCGGCTGCGGGTCGCCGACTTTCCCGATTATTGATGCGGTCGCACCAATAATCGGGGAGGACTGCCTGGAGGGGCCCGGCGCGTGAAATCTCCGCGCCGTCGGGCTTTACTTCCGCCGGGGGCATCGGCCATTCTGCCGCCCGTTCCGGGCCTGCCGGACCACCCGTGCGACTTATGACCTCCTCACAGATCCGGCAAAGCTTTCTCGATTTTTTCCGCGAGCACCAGCACACCATCGTGCCGTCGGCCTCGCTGCTGCCGCAGTCGCCCGGCCTGTTGTTCACCAATGCCGGCATGAATCCGTTCGTGCCGTATTTCCTCGGTGTCGAAAAGGCCCCTTACAGCCCGCCGCGCGCCACCGACACCCAGAAATGCATCCGCGCCGGCGGCAAGCACAACGACCTCGAGGATGTCGGCTACGACACCTACCACCACACGTTCTTCGAGATGTTGGGCAACTGGTCGTTTGGCGACTATTTCAAAAAGGAAGCCATCCGCTGGGCGTGGGAACTCGTCGTCGAACGCTGGGGCCTGCCCGCCAACCGGTTGTATGCGTCGGTGTATGCGCCTAAAGCGGGCGATCCCGGCGAGTTCGACCAGGAAGCCTACGACCTGTGGGCGGCCCTGTTCCTCGCCAAAGGCTGTGACCCCGCCATCCAGATCGTCCACGGCAACGTCAAGGACAACTTCTGGATGATGGGCGAAACCGGCCCCTGCGGACCGTGCTCGGAACTGCATGTCGACCTAACACCCGAGGGCGACTCCCGTGGCAAGCTCGTCAACAACGACTCCGACCTGTGCATCGAGATCTGGAACCTGGTGTTTATCCAATACAACGCCGAGGCCGACGGCACCTTCCGCGAGCTGCCCGCCAAGCACGTCGACACCGGCATGGGCTTCGAGCGCGCCTGCTCGATCATCCAGAACACCAAGGGCTTCACCGACTTTTCCATCAAGCCTAGCAACTACGCCACCGACGTCTTCAGCCCGCTCTTCGCCAAGCTCGAGGAGCTGAGCGGCAAAACCTACGTCAACATCTATCCGGAACCCGGCGCCGACCGCGCGCTCTTCTCCGACGAGCTCAAGACCGCCATTGCCTTCCGCGTCATCGCCGACCATCTGCGCACCCTTTCCTTTTCCATCGCCGACGGGATCATGCCCGGCAACAACGGCCGCAACTACGTGCTGCGCCGGATCCTGCGCCGCGCCGTGCGCTACGGCCGCCAGCTCGGTTTCTCGGGCGACAAGCCGTTCTTCGGCGCGCTGGTCGCCACCCTGGTGGACCAAATGGGCGGCGTGTTCCCCGAGCTCAAAGCTCGCCAGGACGCCGTGCGCACGACCCTGGAGAATGAGGAGGCGAGCTTCAACCAGACGCTGGACCGCGGGCTCATCCGTTTGGATAGCGCGATGCAAAAACACCAGGAACTTTGGAATGACCTTAACGCAACGGGCCAAATCCCACTGGGCCAACGCAACGAACTGCCTGGCGCTTATGTGTTCGAGCTGTATGACACATTCGGTTTCCCAAATGATCTGACCGATTTGATTCTAGCCGAGCGCGGCTGGACTTCTGATATCACTGGTTTCGAAAAGGAAATGGAACTCCAGCGCGAGCGCGCCCGCGCGGCTCAAAAGACCACGGTGGTGCGCGCCCTCGACATCTCCACCGAGGTCGCCACCGAATTCCTCGGCTTTGACTCGGATGAGGTGGAAGCCACGATCCTGGAAGTCCACCCGCAGGAAGACGCGCTGTTTGTCATCACCGACCAGACGCCATTTTACGCGGAGATGGGCGGCCAGGCCGGCGATACCGGAACCCTGGTCGCTGGCGGCATCGAGATCCCGATCACCGGCACCCAACAGATCGGCAAGGCCCGTGCGGTGATCCTTCAACAATCGGAAATCAACAACCATCAATCGTCACTCCATCCGGGTGCGCGTGTGATTCTCAAGCTCAATCCCTCCCGCCGCCGCCCGATCGAAGCCCACCACACCGCCACCCATCTGCTGCATTGGGCGCTGCACGAAGTGGTGTCCAAGGACGCCGCGCAACAAGGGTCGTCGGTCGACGAGTTCCGCCTGCGCTTCGACTTCAACAGCGCCGCAGTCACCCCGGCACAGGTCGCCGCGATGGAGGAAATGGTCAACGCCGCCATCCGGGCCAACGATTCCGTGAGTTGGACTGAAGTCCAGCACGCTTCGATCAAGGGCCGCGCCGACATCATGCAGTTCTTCGGCGACAAATACGGCGACACCGTGCGCGTCGTCCAGATCGGCGGCCAACCTCACCAGCTGGACGGCTACTCCCAGGAGCTCTGCGGCGGCACCCACGTCCGCAACACCGGCGAGATTGGACTGTTCAAAATCAAATCCGAGGGCGCGATCGCCTCCGGCGTGCGCCGGATCGAAGCGGCCTGCGGCGAGGCCGCCTGGGACTATCTCAACGAAGCCGTCGAGAAGTGGGACCACGAACTCAAAGCCGCCGCCGCCAAGCTCAAGGCGGCCAACCACAAGCTAACTGACCTGGGCGAGGCCCCGGTCACGGTTCACGAGTTTCCCCACATCATGGCCGCCATGCTCGTCGCGCGCGCCGATATCACCGAGCTCAACGCCACCTTCGCCCACGGCCAGCGCACGTTGGAAGAAACCCAGCAAGCCGCCATCGAAGCCGAAAAACGCCTTAAAAAACTCCAGGCCGGAGCCGACGCCAAGCTAGCCGACGAGGCGCTCGCCGAACTCATCGCCAAGGGAGAGCCGATTATCGCCACCTTCGAGGCCGACGCCTCGCTGCTCCAGGAACTTCAAAACGGCCTCAAGAAAAAGAACTTCGCCGGGCCGGCCCTGCTCATCGTCGATGACGGCGACAAACTGCATCTCGCCACCCACTGCGGCGCGGCCGCCCTGGCTGCCGGTCTCAAGGCCGGCGACCTGCTGCGCGATCTGGCCGCCATCGCTGGCGGCAAGGGCGGCGGCAAGCCGGACCAGGCCCGCGGTGCCGCGCCCGACCGATCCAAGCTAGCAGCGATTCAAACCGCCGCCGCGACCAAGTTCTGAAGCTTAGAAATTGTTAAGTTGGTGTAAAACGAGTGGCCGCGGCCCGTGGTGGCCTGATAAGACAGTTCCAGCGATGGAATCTCCAGGCAACCCCAGGCTCTTGATCGTGGATGACGACCGCAAGCTCGCCGGGCTGATCCGCGATTACCTGACGCCGATGGGTTACGACGTGGAACTCCGCCACAACGGGGCCGACGGCCTGGCCGAAGCCTTGGCCGCACCCTATACGGCGGTGATCCTCGATGTGATGATGCCCGGCATGGATGGCTTCGCCGTGCTGCGCGAACTCCGGAAAAAATCCGACGTGCCGGTGTTGATGCTCACCGCGTTGGGCGAGGAGGCCGACCGCATCGTGGGCCTGGAGCTCGGGGCCGACGACTATCTGCCGAAAACCTTCTCGTCGCGCGAGCTGCTGGCCCGGGTCCGCGCCGTCACCCGCCGGTCACGAATCCACGTCGAGGCCGGGCAGCTCCGCGAATGGGTCGCCGGACCGCTCCGGCTTTGTGAGGACACCCACACTGCGGTGCTCGACGGCCAACCGCTGGAGCTCACGACCTTGGAGTTCGCCATTCTCACCTCGCTGCTCAAGTCCAGAGGCCGGGTCAAGAGCCGCGAGCGCCTGATCGAAGAGGTCTCGGAGCGGCGGTTCGACGTGTTTGATCGCTCGATCGACGTCCATGTGTCATCCCTGCGCCGGAAACTCGGCGATGATGCGAAAAGCCCGCGCTTCATCCGCACCATCCGCGGAATCGGCTACTCACTCCTCGAACCCGAAACCCCCGATTTCTCCACCCGATGACGACCCGCGCGCGTTTCCCGCTGCTGGCCAAGGTGCTCGGCTGGTTGTCCCTGCACCTCGCCATTCTCGGACTGTCGTTTTTTCTCTTTGTCCACTGGCAGTTGGGCTTGGGCTTGGATTCGCTGCTCAGCGGTGCCGCCGGCGAGCGGATGTGCGCCTTCGGGGATGTCGTGATTGCCCGGGTCAGTGCCCTCTCGCCGCGGCGCTGGAACGAAGCGATTCAGCCGCTCGCGAAGGCGAGAAAAGTGACCGCCACGGTATTTGATCCCGCGCGGGTGATCGATTTTCCGTTGGTCGTGCCGTCGGATGTCCTGGACCGGGCGCGAGCCGCCTCTCCCCCGCAACGCTTCAACCCCGGCCCGCCTGCTGGCAGCCCGCCGCCACCGCACCCCGCTTTCGAGCCGGAGGACGGCCGGCCACCGCCCCCTGAGTTGAGAGCGGAGCCGCGCCCGGCCCCCCCGCGGGAGGAATTGGATGGGCGGCCTAACGGCCCACCCCCGGCCGTGGCCGCCACTTGCCGCCCGGCCTTTCTCATGCATGCGGGCAACGGCGATGGCTACTGGGCTGGCGTCCTGCTGCATCTGCCGCCTCTCGGCAACCGACCTCGCCCGCCCATCATGCTCCTGATTCGCGCCGACCATCTCGATGGCTCGGGGATGTTTTTTGACTTTAAACCGTGGCTTTGGGGCGGCCTGGCGGTGCTCTTTCTCAGCCTGGCATTCTGGACACCCTTTGTGTGGGGCATCACCCGCTACCTCCACCGCCTCACAACCGCGGCGGACTCGATCGCCGCCGGCCGGTTCCAGGTCTCCCTGCCGCCGCGGGGCCACGATGAACTCGGCAATCTCGGCCGCACCATCGAAGCCATGGCGGCCCGCCTCGAACACTTGATTGCCGGCCAAAAACGCTTCCTCGGCGACGCCGCCCACGAACTCTGCGCGCCTCTCGCCCGCATCCGCACCGGCCTCGGCATCCTCGAAATGAAACTCGCCGACCCGGACCGCGCCGCCATCGCCTCGATCGAAGCCGACACCGCGGAGCTCGCCGCCCTGGTGGAGGAAATCCTCGCGTTCTCTCGTGCCGGCAACCGCGCGCCGTCCCAAGAGGCGATCGCCGTCGAGCCGCTGGTCCGCGAGGTGCTCGCCCGCGAAGCTTCTGCCCTGTCAGTCGCGCTGGCTATCCCGCCTGGCCTGACTGTGATGGCAGACCCATTGCTGCTAAGCCGTGCCCTCGGCAATCTGGTCCGCAATGCGTGCATCCATGCCGGACCTCAGGCCAAGGTTGTGATTCAAGCCGCGGAGATCTCGGAGGCAGTGACCCTCACCGTGACCGACGACGGCCCGGGGGTTCCGCCTGAGGAACTGCCCCGCCTGTTCGAACCGTTTTACCGGCTCGACCGCTCGCGCAGCCGCGACACCGGCGGCAGCGGTCTCGGCCTGGCCATCGTGCGCACCGCCATGGAATCCTGCGGCGGCACCAGCGTGGCGTGGTTGCCGGAAATCGGTGGCTTCGCCGTCACACTCCGCCTGCCCAAAGCGTGAACCACCGCGCCTCGGGACCGGGGACGTCCCGTCCCCGGTAGGCGCGCTGGTGACAGCGCGCGGCGCTCGCGTTCCCACGAACACGGCCACGATCCCCGCGAATACGGCGCAGGGACGTCTCGTCCCGTTCTTGCAGGCTCAGCTCCGCCAAACTACTATGCTCCCCGTAGTTGCCTCGGAAGCGGCTGCCCGCCAGCCCGGCTGATCCGCCGCAGCCATTGATTTGCAGCGGGTTGCGAGGTCCGGCCAAAATAATTCAAAAACTTCCTC
>JBAXBG010000126.1:0-11062 GCA_037142115.1 Verrucomicrobiota bacterium
CTCCGAATAGCATTTTGAGGGCGAGGCCGAGCATGGGGCAGGGGAGGAGGGCTGGAGGTGGGCGCACGACAGCATAACAGCAGCAAGGAGCCTCGTGGCCGTCACTTCAACCCGGCGGCGATGTCGTCGGCGAGACGCGACAGCAGGCGCGATTGGGCGGCGACGAGCGCCGGGTAACCGGCCGACTGCAGCGGCTCGCGGTCGACGAAGGTGCGCGATGCCTTGAGCTTGCGCTCGGGCAGGGAATACGCGCGCCAGCCGGCCTCGATCACCGCGTAGCCATCGTCGCCGCCATGGAGCTGGCGGATGTCGAGGCTGACCTGATAGCGGATCTGGCCGTCGTTGCTCCACGGATAGACGCGGACGTCGCCGGTGTGCAGCCGGCGGCCGAGGTTGGCGGCGGTGACGCGGGCGATCGAGGCCGACAGGTCGCCGGCCCAGCGGTGGTCTTCGGCCACGGCGAGTTGGTTGGCGGAGCGGGCGACGACGAGGTTCGGGCGGTCGATGTATTCCGCGATGGCCACCGGGCCGACGCCGATGCCCGGGCCGCCACCGGCGGGTGCCGGCCCGTCGGCCGTTAGAACGTAGAACGAGCGCGAGGCGGCGCAGCCGGCGAGCAGCGCCAGAGTTAACAAAAGAAGGAACCGCTGGATCATGGGAGTGGTGGGATTAGTGGCCGCCGCGCGGTGCCTTGGGGGTGGGATTGCCCGAGGACTCGCGCCCGAAGAGCAGCGAGTTGGGCTTTTCATCGATGGTGGTGGTCATCGCCTTGAGCGAGCGCAGCGAGGCGCGAAGTTCGTCAAGGGTGCGCTGCAGGTCGCCCTGCACGGCACCCTCCGGGCCGACGCTGGCAAGGGTGGTTTGCAGCTTGTTGAGGGAGGCGCGCAGATCGGCGGGCAGCGCGCGCAACGCCGGATCCTCCAGCGTCTTGCGAGCCGCGGCGGCGGTGGTCTCGATTTCCTTGAGCGCCGCGCGCGAATTGACCAAGGTGGTCTTGGCCTCGACGGCGGCCGCCGCAAAGTCGGCCATCGTCTTGTCGACGGGCAGGGCTTGGATTTTGTCGAGGATGGCGGTGAGCTTGGTCTCCAGTTGCGCCAACCCCGAGGACACGGTGGGAATGATGATGAAATCGCCGGATTTCCCCAGCTCCGCGCGAGGAGCGTCATCGTAATAGTCGAGATCCACATACAACGCGCCGGTAAGCAGGCTGGCAGTTTTGAGCGCGGCGCGCAGCCCGTGGTTGACCGCGTCCTTGAGATATTCGGAATCCGGCTTGGTCATCTGCTGGGCGGTTTCCGGCCGCATCAGCGCCGGGTCGATTTCGATGAGCACCGGAATGCGCATGTCGCCGGCCGCGGGTGCCAGATCGAAGGAGATCGCCGCCACCCGGCCGATGGTGATGCCGCGGAACTCGACCGGCGCCTTGGCAGTTAGACCGCGCACGGTTTGGTCGAACAACAGGAGGAATTTCAGGGTCGGGTTGAAGGCCGAGTGGCGGGCGGCGTCCTCATCGCGATACAGCGGGAAAACCATCCCGTCCCTGGCAGGCTTGCCCGCGGCATCTCCTTCGGTCACGCCAAAGGAAACGCCGCCGGAGAGCATCGCTTGCAACGACGGCGTGCGCAGTCGGAACCCCTCCGCTCCGGCGCTGATGTCAATGCCGCTGGTATTCCAGAAGCGGGTGTTGTCCGAGACCAGACGGCTGTAGCTTTCGGCGATGAACGCGTCATAGGAGACTGTCAAGCCGTCCGGACTCAACAACCGGCCCTCGATGCGCCCGACTTCAAACCCCCGGTAATAGACCGGCGACCCCACGGTTAGAGAGCCCGCCTCATCCGCAGTCAGCACCAGCCGGCGCCCCGGCACACTGCGGTTGGTCGCCGACGGGGTCTCCAGCCCGATGAAATCACTTTGCTTGTCCGCTTCCGACGGGCCGGGATCGAGCTCGATGTAGGCACCGGTGATCAAGGTGCCGACCCCGGAAAATTCGGTGGCGGAGAGCCGCGGCTTGACCACCCAGAAATGCGTGCCGCTGCGCAACAACCGCTCCGCGTCGGGCTCGAACTCCAGATGGGTCAGCACCGATTTGAGGTCATCGGCCAGCTTCACATCCTTGACCACGCCCACTTTCACCGACCGGCAGCGGACCTCGGTTTTGCCGGCCATGATGCCGTCGGCGGTGTCGAACCGGACGTTGGCCTGCGGCCCCTGCGAGGAGAAATTCCGATAGAGCAGCCACGCGCCCAGCAGCATGGCCACGACCGGCACCACCCACACGATGTTCCAGCGCTGGGCGGCGCGGAATTCGGGGCTCACGGCTGGCGGTGGTGCGGAGGGTTGTGCGCTCAAGGTCGTGGTTTCGTGGGGTTGGCCGCGGCCGCGGCGGTGAGTTCATCAAGCCGATCCCAGAGCATCCGGGGGTCGAAGCTCATCGCCGCGAACATCGTAAGCACAACCACGCCGGCAAAGGCAAGCGCGCCGAGCCCCGGGGTGATCGTCATGTAATTGCCTAGCTGCATCAGCGACACCATGATGCCCACGACGAAGATGTCGATCATCGACCACCGGCCCAACAGCTCGGTAAACCAATAGATCTTGCCCAGCATCGCCGGCGAGGGGTGGACCCGGCCGGTGGCGGCAGCGCACAGCCAGGTCAGGGCGGCGATTTTAAGCAAAGGAATCAGAATCGAGGCGGTGAAGATCACGATTGCAATCGGATAGGCCCCCGTGCGCCAGAACGTCAACATGCCGCTGATGATCGTGTTGTGCGACACATCCCCCAGCTCCACCACCGTCATGATCGGCAGCAAGTGCGACGGAATATACAACGCGCAGGCGGCGATCATCAAGGCGACGGTGCGCTGGATGCTGGCGGGTTTGCGCAGGTGCAGGTGGCTGCCGCAGCGCGGACAGCGCCCGGCCGCCAGCGGTGCCACCCGGCCGCAGGTGTGGCAACTCGCCAACCCGTAGGCGGCCGCTTTCGGCATGGGTAGCTTCATGATTTCGCCACCTCCATGCGATCCCACAGTTCATCGCGGTCAATAGCCGCCACCGCGGCGGCCATGCACAGCATCACCCCGGCAAAGGCCCAGAAGCCGGCACCAAAATGCACATCGGCGAGCTTGGCCAGCTTGAGCAGGCTGACCAGCACGCCGAGCAGAAACACCTCGACCATGTTCCAGGGCTCGCAGCGATACATCCACTTGGCCACCTGAAACGCCCCGGGCGCGACCCGACCGAACATCAGCGGCCCGCACACATAAATCAAACCGCCGGAAATCACCACCGGCACCACCATCGTGAACAGCACAATCGCCCACCCGAGCAGCGGCGCCCCCTCCTTCATCAAGGCCACGGCCGCATTGGCCAGCGTCAGATAGCGCCGCAGGGTCGCCGCATCCAAGACCAGAAACGGAAACGAATGCACCACCACCATCAGCACCAGCGCCGCCAGCGAAAAGGCCGACGCCCGCACCAGCGAGGCCGGCCGGTTCTGATAGAGCACCACCCCGCAGCGCGCGCAGCGCGCCGCCGTGCCTTCGGCGACGTGAGTCGCCACATGCAGCGTGTCGCAAAAATGGCAGGCGGCCAAGCGCGGGCCGCCCGGCGGTCGCGGCCACGGCGACATGGAGATGCGGGTTTTGGATAACTCCGGTCTCATGGCGCGCGGGATGCGACCACTCGCGGTGCCAGTTCCCCGAGGCGGATCAATTTCATACGGCGACTCTAGCAACAATAACCGGCCGATCACACGCCCAAATCAGCAGTGGCGGCAAAAAAAGAAGCGGCCCGACCGATCATCCCCCTAGGAAAACCCAATAACCCGGGAGGCATCTCAGTCGGACCGCCTTGTCTTGCGACGGCCGGAAGGTAACACCAAAGGAACGACCCGCAAGACAAAAATCACCCAAATCGGCATTTTTTTCCATCGGTGCCATTTTCCCGCTCAGGCTGACGAAAAAAGCGGCCCGACTGATCATCCTCAACGAAAACCCAACAACATTGAGGCGTCTCAGTCGGACCGCATAGAGTGTCGCGACTCTTCCCCATGAGCACTCCTCATGCCAACCCCGGCGGTCACTTGCCCGCGCCGGCCGATGGCGGAGTCGACGGGCCGCCATCCACCGCGTTCAACAGAATGCGCAAGGCTCCGCCCGAAATCCATACCTCGTAAATCAGGCAGGCCAGCGACAGGGCCATCAACCCCAGCGCCACCAGAAAGGATCCGACCGCCACCCCGTTGCGCCCGCCCAGCACGCCGAGCATCGCAATCACGCAAAACAACAAACTGACCGCACCTAACATCTGCATGGCCCGGATCAGGGTGAGCCGCCGCCGGAGATTGTCGATCTGGGCCCGCAGCAGCTCGTCGCCCTTGGCCATCCAATCGCCGTGCAGCCGGCGGATCAGCGCCGCGAGGTGCAGGAAGCGGTTGGTGTAGGAGAGAAACAGCAGGCTGATGGCCGGAAACAACAAAGCGGGAGTCGAAACCGCAAGGATGGGAGTGTCAACGGCCAGGATCATGCCGGGGATTCTAGCGCCCGCGCCCGCACTATCAAGCCCGCGTGCCGGGAGGGCCGCGCACGATCGGCGGAGCTTGGGCCGGGGAAACGCCACACGCGGGGAAACGCCTTGAATCCCGCGGCCGATGGACTATTGCTTGCGTGACGATCGGCCGCGATCCGCACCCCGGTTGCGCGCCTCCACCACCCCGCCGCCATGCACCGCCTATCCGTTTCCTGCCTCGCGCTGGCCACATTGCTGCAAAGCGCCGGGGCGCGGATTGAGCCGGCCGGCGTGGCACCCGCCACCCGCGCGGAGTGGGTGGCCGAGGTGCTGGCGGTCGCTCCGGGCGCCACCTTCACCGTCGCCCTGCAACTCGCGCTGCCGGCGGGCTGGCACGGCTACTATCAGAACAGCGGCGGCGTCGAACAGGCGCCCGCCCTCACGTGGCAGCTGCCCGCGGGATTTTCCGCCGGGCCGATCCAATGGCCGGTGCCCGAGGTGATCGACGGGTTCTTCGGCAAGAGTTTCGTCTACACCGGCAGTCCGGTGTTTCTCATCGACCTCACCGCGCCCGCCACCCTGGCCACCGGCACCACCCTCACGCTGAGCGCCGAGGCGACCTGGCAAATCTGCGAGAATCGCTGCCTCAACGAACACCAGACGCTCACCCTGAACCTGCCGGTGGGGCCGGCGGTGGTCATCAATCCCGCCCTCGCCCAACGGTTTGCCGCGGCCCGCGCCCGCCAGCCGGCCCGCCCCGCCAACTGGCGCTACGCCGCCCTGTCCGACGGCGGCGACATCATCCTGCGCGTCGAGCCTGCCGGCCAACTGGACCACGCCCCCACCGACTTCATCCCGAACCAGCCGTTCATCAAGGCCGCCAGCGACGGCGGCTCGATCCGCCGCGAGGGCAACGCCTGGCGGATCCAACTGGCACGCGCCACGCGCGACGCGCTCGATCATCCGGTGCCGCAGGGGGCCTCGATGTCGGGCATCCTCGCCGGCCCCCGCCCGGTCGCCGTCCCGGAGACCGCCATCGCCGCGCCGCCAGCCCAAGCGCTGCCGCTTGGCGGCTACCTCAAACTGCTAGCCGCCATGATGTTAGGCGGCCTGATCCTCAACCTGATGCCCTGCGTGTTCCCGGTCATCGGCCTTAAAATCCTTGGCTTCGTCCAACAGGCCGGCGCCGACCGCAAGAAAATCGCAGGCCACGGTCTGAGCTTCACGCTCGGCGTGCTGGTCTCGTTCGGAGCGCTCAGCGGGATGCTCTTCGCCGCGCGGGCGGCGGTTGGCGGCAGCGACCTGATCGGCTGGGGCTATCAGCTCCAGAATCCGTGGGTGATCCTCGGCTTGATGGTGCTGATGTTCGTGCTCGCGCTCAACCTGTTCGGGGTGTTCGAAATGGGCACCTCCGCCACCTCCCTGGGCGGCGCGCTGCAGTCCAGGCAGGGGTTCGCCGGCTCGTTCTTCTCCGGCGCCCTCGCCACGGTGGTGGCCACCCCCTGCTCCGGCCCGCTGCTGGGCGTGGCCCTCGGCGCCGCCGTCTCCCTGCCGGCGCTCCAGTTCTTCGCGGCCTTCGCCGCGATGGCGGCGGGGCTGGCGCTTCCCTATCTGGTTCTATCGGTTTGGCCGCGGCTGCTCGGGCTGCTGCCGCGGCCGGGCCCGTGGATGGAGAGTTTCAAGCAGGCGATGTCATTCCCGCTGTTCGCCACCGCCGGCTACCTGTTATGGGTGTATGCGGGCCAGATCGGCCTGGACAACCTGCTCGGGCCGGTCTTCGGGCTGAGCTCCATCGCCGTGGCGGGGTGGATTTACGGCCGCTGGCACCTGCCGCACCGCAGCCGCGCCACCCGCCTCGGCGCGCGACTGCTCAGCATCGCGATGGCCGCCGGCGGGCTGTGGCTGGCCAAGCCGCCACCACCGTCCGCGCTCACCTGGGAACCGTGGTCCGCCGAGCGGGTCGCCACCCTGCTCGACCATGGCACCCCGGTTTACATCGACTTCACCGCCCAGTGGTGTGCCACCTGCCAGTTCAACAAAAAGCGCGCCTACACCCCGGAGGTGGTCGCCCTGATGAAGGCCAAGCGGGTGGTCGCCCTCAAGGCGGACAAAACCACCGCCCACCCGGAGATCGAAACGGCCTTGCGCCAACTCGGGCGCACCGCCATCCCGGTGAACGTCCTGCTCGCTCCCGGCAAGGAGCCGGAGATCCTCCCCGAGTTGCTCGCCCCGCGTGATTTGTTAGAAGCGCTGCGCAGGCTGTGATCCTCCCGGCGGACCCCTGCTTACCGCACCTTCACGCGCAGCGGGGCGGCGAGGCCGGTGGCGAACCGGGTGACATAACCCTCCCACGCCGCGGCATCGGGAAAGTCGCCGCTCTTGCTCCAACCGGCGCCGAGGTAATGCACAAACGGTTTGCCCGGGGCGGCCTTGCCCAGCGCCAGGAAGTTGCCGTCAGCCGCGGCGGCGCCGGTGGCGGCGCCGTTGGGGATCACCACGGCGCAGGCGATGCTGCCGTTAGGCGCGACCTCCGGCTCCCAGTAGCTCATCCAGCCGCCCTTGGCATCCTGGGTGAGTTTCCCGGCGCCCGGGCGTTGTGAGATCCCGACTCCGACGACCAGCGGTCCGGCCGCGGCGCTGGCAAACCGGCTTTCCACCCGGCTGAAGTTCGAGCCGGCGTCGAGCGAGATCTGCTGGGTTTCGGTCAGCTTGCGGCCGCCGGCGTCCCACGCGTCGTAAGTGAGCTCAAACACCGCGCGCAACGGGCCGTCGGCAATGAGCTTCCAGGATTTGAAGTTGGCCGAAACCCACAGTTTTTTGCCATCCCAGATGCCCAGGCCGCCGCAGCCGCGGGCCGTGCCGACATGATAGAAGTCGAGCCCCTCGCCGGTGTCCTTGTGATACTGCTTGGATTGATACCACTTGTCGACGACCGGGTAGCGGACCGATTTCGCCCACACGTCCACGCCGCTGCTCACGAGGTGTTCCTTGGGGTCGGCCATGATCGCCGGGCCATACACCCGGTGCGCGATGCGGTCGTTTTCCCAGGCGAAATCGTCCAGCCGCTCGGGCACGAAGCGGGCATGGGCCCGGACATCGGCGGGCGGCACCGCGGCCAGCTGCCCGGCGGCCAGCAGCAGGAAATCGCGCGACTCACCGGCCGCTAGATCGACTTGGAAGAGCACCTGCTTGCCGAGCTGCTGGGAGTTGAGGATCCGCGACGTCAGGCTGTCCATGACCACCAGAGGCCGGTCGTTTTTCGTTAGGTCAACCGCCACCAATTCGGCGCTGCGGCGGAACTTCGCCGGGTTGGTCACGGTGACGACCCGCGGCGTGGATTTCTCTGTCACCGCCATGCGATAGATTTCGTTGCCCGCCAGCAGCAGCGCGCCGACGCCGTAAACCTCGGTGGTGCTCTCGTCGAAGCGCTTCGGGTCGGCGCCGATCGGCTGCACGTGGGTCAGCTTGCCGTCGGCTTGGATGCACGCCACCAACGGGCTCCAGGCCTTGCGCACCGCGGGCCCGAAGGTGGCGCGGTCCAGCAGCCCCTGGTTCACGCCCCAGGCCAGGGCGTAGGTGAAGAACCCCGAGGCGCTGGTTTCCCGCAGCGGATAGCTGGCAGGATCCAACAGACTCGCGCGCCACAAGCCGTCGGGCTGCTGGCAGGTGAGGATTTTCGCCGCCATCTGCTTGAACTGCTGTTGGAAGCGGGGTCGTGCGGGATGGTTGGACGGCAGATATTGCAGCATCCGGACCAGACCGCCCATCACCCAGCCGTTGCCCCGGCCCCAGAAAACCTTCTGGCCGTTGGCCTCGCGCGGCTCGAAATACGTGCTGTCGCGGTAATACAAGTGCTCGGATTTGTCATACAGGTAATCCGAGGTCCGCCACCAGTGGGCGACGGCCAGGTCCAGGTAGCGCGCGTCGCCGGTGGCGGCATACAGCCGGATCCAGGCCGGCGGCGCCATGAACAACGAGTCGCACCACGACCAGCGGTCCTGGTTGCCAGGGGTCCTGAACTGCAGGGTGCCCTCGTGCGGGTTGGCGAGGACGGCGTCAAAGCTCGCTTGCATGGGCGCGATCATCTTCGGCTCGCGCAATTGCAGATAGAGCTCGGCATAGGTTTGGCCCACGCACTGGTCGTCGGCGTGATAGGCCCGGGGCCCTGGACGCCACCCGTTCTGCTCCGCCATCTGCACCATCGCGTCGCGGTATTTCCGGTCGCCGGAGATCCCCGCCAGCGCCAGCATCCCGGCATCCCCCGCACCCTGGGTCCAGTCGGTCGCCGGGTGGACGCTCGGATTGGCCAGCTGCCAGTCCGCCACCCGCTCCATCACCGCGAGCACCGCCGCCGGCTTGATTTCGTCGGACAAGCCGGGCGCGCCCTGCGCCTGGGCCGACCCGAACTGGCACAGAACCGCCGCACTGGCAAAACACGCGGCCCGGAGGAGTGAAAAGGGAATCATTGGCATCGGCTTGGGAATGGTGAAGTCAGATCGACGGCCGGATAGGACGTCAAGAATAGTCACCTTTACCCGCGGAATTCATCCCATCTTTCGAACTAACGGAGGGGGGACATTCCTGTCCCCCTCTTTTCTTCCGCATCAGTCGACGACAAGAATGTCGTCGCTCCTTAATGATTCTGCGACGGACCGCTGCCCCCCGCCGCCGGAATCAGTGGACGAACCCGCCAAACCCGTCTTGAGTATCAGTCAACCATGCCGACCACCGATCCAGACAGCCTGCTCGCGAAAAACCGCGCTTGGGCGCAAGCCATCCGCGCCGACGATCCGGATTTCTTCCACAAACTCGCCAGCCAGCAAAAGCCGGAATACCTGTGGATCGGCTGCTCGGACAGCCGGGTGCCGGCCAACCAGATCATCGGGCTGGCCCCTGGCGAGGTGTTCGTCCACCGCAACGTCGCCAACATCGTCGCCGAGACCGACTTCAACGTGCTCGCCGTGCTCCAATATGCCGTCGATGTCCTGCAGGTCCGCCACATCATCCTCTGCGGCCACTACGGCTGCGGCGGGGTCATCGCCGCCCTCGAAAACTTCCGCCACGGCATGATCGACAACTGGCTCTCGGGCATCCGCGCCCTGCGCCGCCTCCACCGCGCGGAGCTCGACGCGCTAGCACCCGAGGCCGCCGCCGACCGCCTGTGCGAGCTCAACGTGCTGGCCCAGGCCCGCCACGTCGCCCACACCACCATCCTCGAAGACGCCTGGGCGCGTGGCCAGAACCTTGCCATCCACAGCTGGATTTACCGCCTCAATTCCGGCCTCATCGCCCCGCTCGCCGCGCCGATCACCCGCGCGCTCGGCCCGTCCGGCACCCATGACCCGTTGCCGGCCATGGCCGAAATCCGCGATTGAGGTTGCTAATTCCTCAATGCGCGCCATCTTCCTGCTGTCCAGCAAATGGGGGCGTTCTGGTTTCGACGGGATGTCTGATGCGCTGGTTGCACGTGGAGGTTGATCGGTTGGCCTCCTTAAAAGCCGGTCAAAACAAACAAATGCAAACTCTAACGAGCTCGCACTGGCTGCTTAATTGACAGTCACGTCTGAACCCCGACGCCTTCTGAGGGGGATGACGCAACCTAGAAGGCTGGGCAGGAATCGGGTCACCGGGTTCTTCGCCGAGACCAAACAGGTGCCTAGGAGGGGCAACGCTGCTAGCGGGCCCAGTCTCTCCGAAATCCCAGACCGCATGCTAAACGTGTAGACACCAATGTTGACGGCGTTCCGGACAGGGGTTCGACTCCCCTCGCCTCCACTCATTGATTATCAATGAGTTAAGTTTGAAAAGTGGCTTGCTTATACCTCTGCTTATACCACCCGCGGACGGGCAAGGGGGGGATTTTCTTTTCCGTTAAATCGTTAAAATAACGAGGGCTGGCTGATGGCCATTTGGTACGAAAACCCGATCTCTCGTGCAAGCTCGGACTTCCCTAGCTCATGCGCACGGACTGGCGTAGCCGCCGCGGAGCGTAGCGACCCGGCGGCGGAGCCGGTCCGTGCGAGCGCCGCGGCCAAATCCCCCAACTCCTTGTGTCCCCTGACCCGCCGGAACCCCTCCTGGGCCCGCAGCAGCGCCACTCCCATCCAGCGTGCCACCTGATCGGTCTCGTCGTTCCAGCGACAAACCTTGCCCACCACTCCGCGAGCATTGCGCATCACGTTCTCGATATGATTCGTGCTCAGGAATGTCACGTTGAGCGTCGCTGGCACATTGAGTCGGTGAAACGCCAGGATCCCGTCCCTGCGGTTCTCCAGACTCTCCGCCGCCGCCAGATTTTTTTTCCTGACCGATTCCACCAACTCATCAAAAGCCTCTTCACCAGCCGCCGCTCCCTGGACACCGCGCAATCGGTTCAACCTTCTGCCCATCTCGCCATGATGCTTCCATGAAAGCTTCGCGCACAGTCCGCGCTCCACACCCGCGAGCGGGTGTTGGGCAAGATCATCGACTACGTCGAAACCTTCATCCGCGGGGTGGCGGCGTGAGGGAGCGTGGCAAGCGCAACATCCACCGCCCAGGCGCGCCAGCACCACTC
>JBAXBG010000127.1:0-11006 GCA_037142115.1 Verrucomicrobiota bacterium
CCAGAAACACCCCGCTGGCCAGCGTGCCCGTCACTAACAGACTGCGCGCCGCCCGCCGCCCGCAGTTCAACTCCGCCAGGCGCCGCGGCGAAAGCTCGCCGCCGCCCGCCGCCGCCCGCCGCCGCAGCACCCACCGGTAGCCCGCCAGGCCGGCCAGCAGGAAGGCAAACCCGGCGAGGAAAAACGCACCCTGCCGGCCTAACGGGCCGGTGGCACCCAGCGCGCCCAGGCCGCCCGCCGCGAAGCCCGCCGCCCACCACGCGGCTGCCGGCCCGGTTCTAGCAGCGCCGGGTTGGGTCATACCGGGCTCCGGGCAAAATGCCCGGGCCACTGTGGCGCGGGCATTCCGCCCGCCGCCATGAATCGCGCCCTTGGCCGCATCGACCTCGCTCCCGGATTCAAGCTTGGCGGGCACTCGCTCGACCTCCTCGGCACCCGCTTCCAGGCGCAGGCTGGCGGCGCGGCGCGCCTGGCGGCGCGTCACCTGCCAGATGACCGCCATCATCAGCGCCACGAAGCCGGCGCTGCCGGCAAGCAGCGTCGCCGGCTCCAGATGGAAGTGGAACAGGCTCCGTCCGCCGGCACCGCTCCAGATGGAGGCCAGCCATCCTAACAACCAGCGCGTGTAGCCCGCCGCCAGCAGCGCGCCGATCGCGCAGCCCGCGGTCACGACGCACAGCCCTTCCAGCAGGCGCCAGCGCAGGATTTTGCCGGCGGGGATGCCGAGCGCGGCGAGCAGCCCGCTCTCGCGGTTGCGCGCTTCGATGTGGAAGCGGAACAGCATCGCGGTGAGAGCCACCGCCGCCGCCATCAGAAACACGCTCATCCCCAGAAACAGGCCGGCAAAATCCACCGGCGAGGCCGCCGCCGCCCGGCCCGGAGCCCCGACCTCCCGCACCACCAGGCCCGCGGTGGCGGGCGTCAGCGCGCCTAACAATCCGGCGGCGACTTCGGCGCGGGTGGCCGCGGCGGCGGGCACCCGCAGCGCGGTGAACTCCCCCCAGCGGTTGCCAAACAACTTGCGGCCGGTTTCTAACGGAAGGAACAACTTGGGCGTGCCGCGGTGGGCGTCCCAATACGCCTCATCCTGGGCGCGGATCCGCTTGAGGTCGACGGGCACTCCGGGATCCCAGTCCGCCGCATGCTCGGCGGCGGCCACGCCTGGGAAATCCGGCATCCACCGCGGGTCCGCCGCCAGGCCGGTTAGCGGGGTCACGTTCGCCACCGGCAATGTCGCGCTGCGTTCCACCAGCCGGTTGCCCGCGGCCAGCGCGTAGTAATCGATGCGCACCGGGTCGCCCACCTTGGCACCGAGGTCGGCGGCCTCCCAGGCGTTGAGCACCACGCCGTTGCCGCCGGCGGGGAGGAACGGCGCGGCCTCCGGGCCGACCGCGGTGACCATTGAATACGGGGTGGACTTGCCGTTGGCGGCGATGGTGTTGGCCAGGTAGGTGATCACCGGCTGCGCGGCGGGGAAGCGCTGCCGGATGGCCGCCGCCACCTGCCGGTCGAAAAAGATCCGCGCGCTGCGCACTTCCACCGCCCGCGCCAGCGGCACGTCCTCCACCGTTAGGCCGTAATCCTCCAAGGCGCAGCGCCGCGCGATCCGATCTGGCAACGGGGTGCGGTTTTTTTTCGGGTCGTCGTGGAGCAGCAGCAGGTTGGCCTTGCCGGCAAACCCGACGGCCTCCTGCAGGCGCTCCAGGGGCACCCACACGGTGGCTTGCGGCTGCTGGCTCGTATCCAGGCTGAAGCGCCCGAAGTCCTCGTCGCCGCAGATTTTTTCCAACTCCCCGCGCAGCGCGATCAAGTCGGCGGCCTTGCCCGCCACCGGCGCGTCGCTGGCGATCAGGGCGGGTTTGTCAAAGCGCAGCACCAAGGTTTCGTTAGGGCCCAGGTCCAAACTGTGCGCCAGCGGCTCGTTCACGAACAACCCGTGACCCTGCGGCGGCGCGGCTTGCCCGCCACCCGGACCGAGTTGCCAAAACCGCCGGTCCACCCCCAGCACCTGCACGCTGCCCAGCGCCCGGCCGGTGCGCGGCACGCTCACCGTGGCTTTGACCATCATCACCGGCGCGGCCGCCACGCCCTCCGCCGCCAGCTCGTCGGCCAGCGCGGCCCGGAACAGCCGGTCGCCGCCTAGCAGCACCGCGTCCACCCGGCCCAGCCGCGCCTCCGCCAGCTGGCGCAGGGTGGCCTGGACCGAATCGCCGGCGAGCAGCGCGCCTAACAGAACCATCGCGCCCAGCGCCGCGCCCGCCAGCACCCCGAGATACGAGGTGCGGTGGAACCGCAGGCCGCGCAGCACGAACGCGGCGCCGGTCATGGCGCGACCTCCACGAGCCGGCCGCGCACGAGTTCGAGGGTGCGGCCGATTTGGCGGGCCAGCGCGGTGTTGTGGGTCACCACGATCATCGTCACGCCGTGCTCCCGGTTGAGTTGCATCAGCAGGTCCGCCACCTGCGCCGATGCCGCCGGGTCCAGCAAACCGGTTGGCTCGTCCGCCAGCACCAGCCGCGGCCGGTTGACCAGCGCCCGCGCCACCGCGGTGCGCAGCTTCTCGCCGCCTGACAACTGCCACGGCAGGTGGCCGAGCCGGTGGGTCAGCCCGACGCTTGCCAGCAGCTCGCGGGCGCGGGCTTCCGTCGCTGCGGCCGGTTCCTCCCAGCCGCCGGCCAGCCGCGGCACCAGCACGTTTTCCAGCACGTTGAGCTGCGGCAGCAGATAGTGCTGTTGGAAAACAAACCCGAGCGCCTGGTTGCGGAACCGGCCCGCTTCCGCCGGCGAGTCCCGGGTGATGTCGCGTCCGTCGATCCGGATCGAGCCCGCGCTGGGCCGGTCCATCGCCCCTAGCAGGTTGAGCAGGGTGGTCTTGCCGCTGCCCGACGGGCCGATGACCGCCACCGCCTCGCCCGCGCCGACGGTCAGCTCCAGCCCGTCGAGCACCCGCACCGCCTCGCCCGGGGTCTGATACACTTTCGATAGATTGCGGACTTCGATCATGGGCTGATGGAGGGAACTCATACCGCCCGGGCCGAGTCCGCTCAAGCGCGGACTTCATCCCCCGGGCTGACCGCGCGAGTCTCCAAACGCGCCATCCAAGGTCTCGCCACGGTCGCGCAGCTGGGATGACCGGGCCTGCCTCTGCCCAGATGCTCCCTGGAACGAATCCGTGGCCCGCCTGCGGGCAATCTGTACCCTGCCAGCATGAACCTTTTCCACCCGGATCAAAGGGTCTGTCCCTAAGGATCATGTCCCTAAGGATCAAAGGGTCTGTCCCTAAAAAAGACGTGGGCCAAGGTGGCGAGAACCACGGCTTGCACTGATTGACTTAGAGGGCCAGTCCCGAATGGGGCGGTGGTGAAATCAGAGTCCGCCTGAAGGCGGGACTACTTACGCTGGAATCGGCGTTTCTTCGGGAGGTATGTAGTACCGCCTTCAGGCGGTTTCTTCAGCCCGTGAAGTGAGGGCCCGTCGGGAAGACCCCCGAATTCCGGGTCCGCCGGCCCGCCGCGTTTCGGAGTGGGGGGCGTCGGGTGCATTGACAGCTGCGGGCGTGGGTGGTCAAGCTGCACCCATGCCGGAGGAAAACGCACCCCACCCATCTCAGCCTGATGCCGCAGCGCCCGTTCAGACGCCCGCGGCGGTGTCCAAGCCTGTCATGCCGCCGGCGGTGCTGTTGGCCTTCGTCATCATCGTGCTGCTGGGAGTGCTTATCGCGCTGGGTCTGCGCGGCGGCATGAACCGCTCCGCGGCCGGATCGGCCGATCTCACCGAACTGCAGGCCGAGGCCACCGCGCTGCGCAGCCAGCTGAACCGCGAACGGGTGGCGATGGGGCTGCGGCCGCTTGAAGGCGGCAGCGAGTCGATGGACGATATTGCGGCGCGGCTCAAGAAGGACGCGGATTCGATCGTGGCGCTGGCCGGCAGCTATCAGGCGATGCTGAGTGAAAAATCCACCGAGCTTTCGGCCAAGAACGCCGAGATTTTGCGTTCCGAACAACTGCGCCAGAGTCTGGCGGCGGAAAGCGCGCGGGTGCAGGGCGAACTCCAGCGCGCGCTGGTCAGCGGCTCGGACGTGGATCTGCTGCGCCGCGACCTGGCCGCCCTGAAATCCCAGCGCGACGCGTTGGCGTCCGAGTTGACCACGATGCGCCAGCAACTGGCCGCCAAGGGGCCGGGGGTTGCGGCCGATGATTTTGCCGACCTGAAGCGGCAATTTGAGGAAACCCAACGGGCGAAGCAGTTTTTCGAGGCCAAGGTGACGCAGCTCGAAGCCGAACTCGCGACCTCGAAGGCCAAGTAGTTCGCCAGCATTGGCAGCTCACCCAGATCCCCATGTTCGCGATCCGCCCTTCGCTCACGCTTCGTCTGTCATTGATGATGTTCTTGCAGTTTTTCGTGTGGGGAGCGTGGTTTGTGAGTTTGGGGGCGTGTCTGGATGCGAACCGGCTGACCTCGATCATCGGGGCGGCCTATGGCAGCGCGCCGATCGCGGCGATCCTTGCGCCGTTGTTCCTGGGGCTGGTGGCGGACCGGTTTTTCCCCTCGGAAAAAGTGATGGGGGGACTGCTGCTGCTGGGAGGCGCGGCGATGCTGGCGGTTCCGGGGTTCGCGGCGCGGGGCGATGCCGGGATGGTCAAGAACCTGTTTCTGGTCCACATGCTGTGCTTCATGCCCACGCTGGGACTGGGCAATACGATCGCCTTCACCCATATCAGCGACCCGGGCAAATTCCCCGCGCTGCGGGTGTGGGGGACCATCGGCTGGATCGTGGCCGGGCTGGTCATCGGGTTCCTGGGCTGGTCCACCAGCCTGCACATCTTCACCGTGGCGGGTGGCGGGGCGCTGCTGCTCGGGGCGCTGGCCTTCTGCCTGCCGGCCACGCCGCCGCCGGCCACGGGCCATCCGCTCAAGCTGAGTTCGCTACTCATGCTGGACGCCTTCAAGCTGCTAGCCCGGCCGGCGTTTTTGATCTTCATCCTCAGTTCGATGCTGATCTGCATTCCGCTGGCCTTCTATTTCAGCACCACCTCGATCTTTCTCACCGACATGGGCTTCCAGCAACCGGCCTCGTCGATGGCCATCGGCCAGATGTCGGAAATCGTCTTCATGTTGCTGATTCCGCTGTTGTTCCGCAAGCTGGGGGTCAAGCGGATGATTTTGTTAGGAATGGGCGCGTGGGTGCTGCGTTATTCCCTGTTTGCCTACGGCGCGCCGCACCAGGTGGTGTGGATGTTGTTCCTGGCCATCGCGCTGCACGGCATCTGTTATGACTTCTTCTTCGTCACCGGCTTCATCTATGCCGACAAGGCGGCGCCGGTCACCGTGCGCGGCCAGGTCCAGTCGATGCTGGTGTTCTTCACCCAGGGCATCGGCATGTTCATCGGCTACCGGATCGCCGAGGTGACGATGGCGGCCCGCGTCGCCGACCACGCCGGGCTGGCCACGGCGATCACGGCGGCAGCGGGCGGCGGCGGCAGCACCCCGACTTTCGCCCAGCAGCTCGGGCAGATGTTCTCGGTCGGACTGCCGCCAGTGGACGCCACGCTGCTGGCCCGCGTCTGCGGCCAATGGCAGCTGTTCTGGTTAGTTCCCGCCGGCATGGCCGCCGCGGTGGCGGCGCTGTTCTTCCTGGCGTTTTGGGACAAGTCCGCCGACGGCGGCGCGCGCTGAGAGTCAAAAGTCTGAAAGTCGAAAGTCTAAAGGTCTAAAGGTCGAAGAAGCGTAGCGCTTCGCGCCGCACTTCTACTCTTCGACTTTCAGACCTTCGACTCTTTTACGTGAGAGCCGCCGGGATCTCGGCAGAAGGGGCTCACTCGATATCGACGCGGGTGCCTTCCTTGACCTTGTCGTAAACGATGGGGATCGTCTGGCTGGGGCCGCGGACGCAGGCGTGGGACGCCGGGTAGCGGCGGACCGGGCCGATGTGGTGGCCGACGCCGTCATAAGTCAGGCGCATCCAGTAGTGCATTTCGGCACCCTCGAAGCGGCCGCCTGCGGGCAGGGGATCGAGGATGGCGTCGGCATTGCCGTTGACCATCTCACCCGCGGCGTCGTAAAACCTGCCGTAGCGGTTAGATTTCTTGTCGATGACTTTTTCGAGGATATAGAACGTGCCGGTCGGGGTGGGGCGGGTTGGGATGCCGGAGCAGATCGGATAGTCGAGGACCACCTCCGAGCCGTTCATGAGCAAGCCGCGCTGGGAGGCGAGATCGATCCGGAGGTGTGAGTTGTCAGGACCGGTGCTGGCGAACAACTGGTTGTTGGTCCAGACGTTGTAGGTTTTCGGATAGGATGGCTCGGCCTTGAAATGCGCGTAGCTGCCGGGCGGGTAGGGATTGATCGCTTTGCCGTTCTGGCCGATTTGGGCGGCGGGTTGCTGATGGGCGCAATTCACGAGCAGGAGAGCGGCGGCGGTGGCCGCGCAGCGGGCGAGGGTATGGAACGACATCATGGCTGGAAGTGCGTGCGGACGGATGACCTAGGACGGTTTCGCGGAAAATGCAACCCTCATCCCGTGACCCTCCTGACCGCGATGGGAGGGTGAGCCGGGAGCTGGGGATGTCAGCTTTTACCGCGGAGACTGTCCTGAAACGCTTCGACCATGCCGAACAGCCACTGCTTGTTCGGATTGCTGGCATCCATGCCGTGCCAGCGGTGAACCGTCTGCTGAAACCACACCAGCCAACTCTTGGAGATATATGCCAGGGGAAACACCCAGCCGTCGATGTCGATGTGGTTGCGCGTCACCACCACGCGCCGCGGGATGGGCAGGAGCGGCAATTCTGCGGCGGACACAATCCAATGCCCATCGGGACTCGATCCGAACGGGGCGGCCGTCCGGAGGTCGGTCTTCAAGCGATTGAAAGGCTGCTCGAAATGGCTCATGGGTGGGACGGCCGCAAAATGCCAACGCGCCACCGAATGTCAATCGACTAGAAGGGCCGCAAGCAAAATAGTTATGGGTCGCACCAGCCGGATTCTTCCATCCAGAGGTTGAGGATTTCCACGGCGGCGGCCTGATCGATGACGGCTTTTTGTTGGCGGGCGTTGCGGCCGGCTTGGTGGAGTTTGGCGGCGGCGCTGGAGGTGGTGAGGGTTTCATCGACGAACACCAGCGGCAGCTCGGGCAACCGCTGCCGCAGAAGAGCGGCGAACGCGCGCACGGTGGCCGCCGCATCCCCCTCGCTGCCATCCATCCGGACCGGCAGGCCGAGCACCAAGGTGCGGGTATTGCGCAGCACGGCGAGTTGGGCGATGCGGGCGACGGGGTCCACCCGGCTCAGGTCGATGGTCTCCACCGGGTGGGCGAGAATGCCGAAATCATCGGTTGCGGCAATGCCGATGCGGGCGGCACCATGATCGATGCCGAGCGCTGGATGCGGAAAGGTGGCGGGGTGGGCGGTCAGATGGGGGATTGAAGATTGGAGATTGAAGATTGGGGATCTCAGAGCAGCTCGTCGGGCAGGATCTGCGCCAGGTTTTTGATGGCGTCGGCCTGATGGCGGTTGGCGATGAGCAAGGCGTCCTCGGTCTGGACGATGATCAGATCCTCGACGCCGAGCAGGGCGATGCGGCTGCCGGGCCTGGCGTTGAAGACGATGTTGCGTTCCGAATCAAGGTGGGTGATGGCTTGATTGGCACGGTTGTCATTGCCGAAGGCTTCAAAATACTTGGCCACCGAGACCCAGGATCCGACGTCGTCCCAGTCGAAGGTGGCTTCGATATTGAACACGTGATCGGCCGTTTCCATGAGGGCGTAGTCGATCGAGGTGGCCGGCAGGGCGGGGAAGCGCGCGGCGACGGTGGCGGCGAGGTCGTCCGACCCGCGGAGTTCGGCAATGAAGGCACCCAGCGCCGGGGCGTGGCGCTCGAGCTGCTCAATCACGGTGGGCAGGGACCAGACGAACATGCCGGCGTTCCAGGAGAATCCGCCTTGCTGCAGGAATTGCTCGGCGAGCTCGACCGCAGGTTTTTCGCGAAAGCGTTTCACCTCGTAGGCCGGATGGCCGCCCTCCAGGCCCGGGATGGCGGCGCGCGCGCCGCGTTCGATGTAGCCGTAGGACGGGCAGGCCCACGTCGGCTGGATGCCGATGGTCACCAGCCCGGCCGCCAGTTCCGCGGTGCGCAGGGCGTCGCGCATGACGGCTTGAAAAGCCGCCGTGTCTTGAATGAGTTGGTCGGCTGGCAGCACCATCATCACCGCCTCCGGATTGCGGGCGGCGATGAGGCCGATGCCCAGCGCCACGGCCGGGGCGGTGTCACGTTTGGCCGGCTCGGCGAAGATGTTGGCCGGCGGCAGCATCGCGGCGGTGGCACGCACGGCATCCACTTGCCGGGCGTTGGTGAGAATGAGGATGTTTTCGCGCGGAACCAGTCCGTCGAGGCGGCGGATGACTTGTTCGAGCAGGGTGCCGTCGCCGAAGAGATCGAGGAGTTGTTTGGGGCGGGCATTGCGGCTCAGCGGCCAGAAGCGGGTGCCGGATCCGCCGGCGAGAATCAGGGCGTAGGTGTTGTGGGGAGCAGGCATGGCGGAGAGGATACTCGTCAGTTTCTACCGATTGGGGAAGCTGGAATCTTTCAAGAATTGCTTTTCCAGGGTTGTCGTTAGCCCGCGGGCTGGCTAGCGTCGCCCCATGTCACCTCTCCATACCGCATCGACTCCCGCATGGATTGAAACCAGCGCCCTCACGGCGCCCGCCCTGCTGGGCACGGCGGCGGGGCTTTTGTTAGGCGATTTGATGCACCGTGGCGCGCGGCGCGGGGTCGGGATCAGCCTGGGTGCGCTCGGGGTGGTGTTGCTGCTGCCATTGGTGGTGGGCGGGGTGGCCAGCTTGGTCACCGGGCCGAAGAGCAAGGTCGGCGTGCGCCGCCGGATTCAAGGCATTCGCGACGCGGGCCTCGGCACCACGGATTACGACGACGGGGTGGACGCGGAGCTGCGCGCACAAGGATTGATTTAATGATGCGGCGGCGGTGGCCTCGACAAGGTCGCGTGGCCAGGGCCGCTCGCTGACTGTCGGTCCCGATTCAGCTGCCACCGTTCATGAACGCCCCAGCCCTCATCGCGCCGCCGCCGCCCGCCAGCGGGGTCGTGTTTGAAGCGCGCCAGCTGCGCAAGGTCTATCACACCGGCGAGCTCGACGTGGTGGCGCTCCACGGCGTGGACCTGGAGCTGCGGGCCGGCGAGTTGGTGTGCCTGCTGGGTGCCTCGGGCAGCGGCAAGTCGACCCTGCTCAACATCCTCGGCGGGCTGGACGTGCCGACCTCCGGCGAGCTGGTCTACAAGGGCTGGCAGCTCGACGGCTCACAGGAGAACATCCTCACGCTGTTCCGGCGCAACTGCGTGGGCTTCGTGTTCCAGTTCTACAATCTGATTCCCTCGCTCACCGCCCGCGAGAACATCGCCCTCATCACCAACATCTCGCTCAACCCGATGACTCCCGAGGAGGCGCTCGAAATGGTCGGGCTGGGCGCGCGCATGGACCATTTCCCGTCGCAGCTCTCCGGCGGCGAGCAGCAGCGCGTGGCCATCGCCCGCGCCATCGCCAAGCGCCCGGAAGTGTTGCTGTGCGACGAGCCCACCGGCGCGCTCGACGTGACCACAGGCATCACCGTGCTCGAGGCCGTCGAGCGCATCAACCGCGAGCTCGGCACCCTCACCGTGATCATCACCCACAACGCCGTGATGGCCGAAATGGCCGACCGCGTGCTCTATCTGTCCGACGGAAAAATCGTCAACTCCCACCACAACCCCAACCGCCTGCCCGCGTCGCAGCTCAAATGGTAGGGCAATCTGGCGGGTTATCATTCGATCCGCATCAACGACCCGTGGCGGATTGTTTTCGCTTGGAACGAACATGGCCCCGCCGAGGTCTCGATTTGTGCTTACCATTGACGCCCCCCTGTGACGCTATACGTTATACCCATGAATCCACCCATCACACCCGGCGAGATCCTTTTGGAAGAGTACCTGATTCCCATGGGAATTTCCCAAAATGCCATGGCCCGCGCCATCGGCGTAGCTCCCCGTGCGATTAACGAGATCATCCACGCCCGCCGTTCCATCACGCCAGCCATGTCCATCCGCTTCGGAGCCTTCTTCGGCCAATCCCCGGAATTCTGGCACGGCATCCAGGTCGAGTGCGACTTCCGCACCCTGGCCAAAAACCACCAGAAGCTCACCGCCCACATTCAGCCCGCCATGACCATCGCCCGCGCCTCCTGAGGATTCGCTTCGCCGCCATCAAGGACACCCTCATTCTCTACCTTCCCGACCGCGAAGAACTCCGCCGCGAGCTGGAATTTACTCTCCAAATCACCGAGCACCCGTGAGGAAATCTCCTGAAATCCGCCCCACCAGCCTCTTTTCTGCTCACTGATCACTCAGCACTTCTTCCACCCTCTTCCTCTTCATTTCATCTCAGCATTTCAGCTGTTAACCCGCCGCACCCTGCTCTCTACCAGCAGCGTGAAGCGCATCAAATAAACCCGCAGTAGCAAACTCATCACGCCCACATTCCTCCTCGCTCTTCATGCAACTTTGAGACATTAAGAATTTCGACTCTTCAATCTCCCATGCCCGTCCGCCGCAAACCATCCTCTGACGCATCGCCTGCCAGAAAGAAAACGGCCCTCACCAAGCCGTCCGCCGCCATTATCGGAGCGAGTCCGGCGCTGGTGACGGACCTGCGCCAAATCATTCTCAGCGCACGCGAACAGGTCGCCCGCGCCATAGATTCCGGGCTCGTGCTGCTCTACTGGTCCATCGGCCACCGCATCCGCAAGGACATCCTCAAGGACAAGCGGGCGGAATACGGGGAAAAGATTTTCTACGCACTGAGTAGAAAATTGACGGCGGAGTTCGGGAACGGCTTTTCACAGACCAACCTGTTTCACATGACCCGGTTCGCCGAGGAATTCCCGGATTCCAAGATTGTCCACGCACTGAGTGGACAATTGAGTTGGACGCATTTCCGCCGGATCATTTACCTCGGTGATCC